>JABMPE010000687.1 GCA_013203845.1 Rhodopirellula sp.
ATTCCAGAGTTGCGGAACGCTCGGTTTATCCAGATTTCCGCAGCTTCGGTCAGGGAGAACCATCCCCATGACATTTCGATTACGCAGGAAGCGCCAAACTACACTGCCGAGCACAGTCCGATGGACCGCGTTTGAGCATGGGACTGACCCTGGTCGCAAAAGTCGGAAACGACTGATCGCGGCACTCGGTCTTTCTTTGCTGGCAGGTTCGGCAACAGTCGACTCGTTCAGCACGGCGAACGCCGCAGAACCCATCGGGCGGCAAACCTTTCTGTCGAAGACGCTGCAGAAGTTCAAAAGTCGCTCTCACGAGGAGCGCTACCAGCGGTACAAGACCGAACACTCGCAACTCTACTCGGCAGAAAGTACGCCAGTAGAGCCGGGCCGACTGCTTCACAGCGGTGGTGCAGTGCCGACATTGTCGGATGAGCCGTCTGTGTTTGTACTGGTGAGTAAAGACGACGACGGGCAGACCGGCGTTCCGCCAGCACCGGCGGATAACTTCAATCCGGACCTGTTCCAGTCGGTGCCGACGAACAACGATGTGGGTGTCGACGTGGTCGAGTCTGCTTATCAGAAAGTGGATTCCGATCCGCGAAATCTGAAAAGTATTCGCGACATCCAGCCGTTCCAGGATTACCAGCCGGGAACGCACATCGAGCAGGATCTTGATCCTGAATTCGTCGCCCCGGCGGAAGTTGAACTTGGCGAAGTCAGCAAAGGAGACAGACACTACGACGCGATTCTGTACCAGTGGCACGCCTCCAACCTGCATCACAATCCGCTGTACTTCCAGGACGCTGGACTGGAACGTTACGGACACGTTCACCACGAACTTGTCCAACCGTTTGTGTCGGTCGGAAAGTTCGGTCTGCAACTGGTTGGTCTGCCCTACCAGATGACAATCGATCCGGTCTGCAAAAAGGTGTATGCACTGGGCTGGTACAGCCCTGGCGAGTGTGCTCCCAAGCAGACTCCCCAGATCCCCTGGAACAGCACAGCAGCACTCAATCAGGCTGCTGTCGTGACCGGGTTGGTTTTTGCAATTCCATAAAGATCGCTCAAACGTCATCCCGAGAGTTTGAAACCTCAGGAGCCTGCTGGACATCGTCCGGACAGGCTCCTTTCCATTTGAAATCTGATAAACTGTCCGCTCGCTCATCGACGACGGTGTCCGAAACGACCTCACACTTTTGAACCACAGAGTAGGACGCCGCCGAGTTACGACGACACTGGTAAATGAGCAGACGCGTTTTCCTGGTGTCGCCTTGCGTGTGTGGCTGGAACGATCCTGCTCAGGGTTCGATGATGTTATACCTCTCGCGGGTAAAGTTGAGGCAGTGGAGAAGCCACCACTCTCGCCTGCACGGATGGACTTTCGCCAGATACCACTCATGCATGGCTGCGCGAGGAAAATTCGGCTGGTTGACCATCCTGTTCTATTTTTGATGGTGTATGTTGTTCTACCTTTTTGTGGCGATGCCCTGCGGCCTGGAGACTGATCATGAATTGGCGATGGTGGATGGTTCTGCTGCTGGCTGTGGCAACCGGTTGCGGTGACAGCAAACCGGCGGATCCTTATGCAAACATGGGCACAGGAACGGGTTCAGGTGCTTACGGCAGCTACTATGGCAGTGGGGAAATTACATTCGTTGACGAAGCATCCAGCAACGCTTCTCTGGATGCCGGCCTGACATCGCTGTCGTTTGTCGCTTCGACCGGTGAAGAGCGAATGATTCGAGACCTCGCTCCGGGAAAAACGCTTGTCGTCGTTGTCACGCGAGGCAACACCGTTCCGATCTGCCCTTACTGCTCAACTCAGATCGCGCAGCTGATCTCGAACTACGATGCATTCAGGAAACTCGGAGCCGAAATCGCAGTCGTCTATCCGATCGAAACCGAAAACGACAGTTCTCGTCTGTCGGGCTTTCTGGACGATGTCAAAACCAGACTTGATGACGCCAGTCACCCCGTTCCGTTTCCAGTGCTGCTCGACGTTGAACTGAAAGGCGTCGACCAGTTGGGTATTCGAAAGGACCTTTCCAAGCCGGCCACGTACATCGTCGATCCTGCCGGTAACCTGCGGTATGCCTACGTTGGAGCGCACATTGCGGATCGTCCGAGTGTGGCTGCACTGCTTGCGGAAGTTGGGAAGTCGCTACCGCTGGAAACGTCGACCGTGGAATCTTCGGTATCCGAAGATCAACCGGCAGCCAGTCCGAAACCGGTGACGGCTGAAACATTGAACGAGGAACCGCCGGCAGAATGATGTCCGAAGCCAGGAACCCGCCCGCGGACGATTTCTTCAGTCTGGCCGAACGTCTGGAGTACGCCACAACAGCATCGCTCGCAACGCTGGCTGAAGAGTGTCGGCAGACATCGGTGTCGCCTGAGACGCTGGCGCTGCGTAAGGGCCTGCTTGACGCCATCGAAATCGAGATCATCGGGACGCTGCTGCGTCCGATGGAAACGATTGCCGGCTACGAAATCCTGAACGTACTCGGTCGAGGCGGGATGGGAATTGTCTACGAAGCGAAGCAGATGAATCTTGGCAGAACCGTCGCTTTGAAAACCGTTCTCGTCAGTCGCATGGGGTCGGCATCCTCACTCAGTCGCTTCGAACTGGAAGCGCGAACGGTCGCGAAACTTCGGCACCCGAACATCGTCGGTGGTTACGACTTTGGACGCAGCGACGGTCGTGTCTATTTCGCGATGGAACTGGTCGAGGGTGATGAACTCGCGGATGTTGTCAAACGTAAAGAGATGCTGGATGAGCGGTTTGCCTGGGGAATTGCCCGGCAGACGGCAGCCGGACTGGCACACGCCGCCAACCACGGAGTGGTTCATCGGGACATCAAACCCGGTAATCTGTTACTCGTCAGTCCACCGGAAGGGATTCCGTTTCCAGTCGGCCTGCCGATGGTCAAGATCGCCGACTTTGGGCTGGCGATCCTGACCAGCGCCGAGGATTCCGGCACGCGACTGACCTCCGACAACACGACCGTGGGCAGCCCTCACTACATGGCGCCCGAGCAGTTTCAGCAAAGCGATGTCGACCTGCGAGCGGACATTTATTCGCTGGGGGCAACGGTCTATCAGATGTTGTCCGGCAAACCGCCGTTCGGCGGTTCGAACCTGACGCAGATCATGGCCGGAAAACTGGCAGGTCGCCTGCAGCCTTTGGAAGAACTGCGTCCGGGTCTGGCACCTGGCACCTACGAACTGCTCGACCGCATGATGGCACAGTCACCAGACGATCGACCGGCCAGTTATCCGGAATTGATCTCACTGATCGACGCGGTTTGTCCCAACCTGTTCGGCGATACGACGATGGCAGCGTCTGCGGCGTCAACAGTGGCGCTCGCTGCATCTCAGCAGGCGCGCGTTGATTCCACAGCCACAAGTTCGAAGGCCGAACCAGGCAACCGCGCCGATCGGATTTTCCCGACCGAGACTTCAACTCGTCGAATGCTTTTCGTGGCAGGCGTGGTGGGACTTCTGTCAGTAGCCGGCGGAGCGTGGTGGTTCACGCAGCCAGGAAAGCACACCGCTCCACCAGGCCTGTCAAAGATCAGAATGAAAGACCAGGGACCGTCGCTTCGGCTGTTCAACGGAAGCAATATCGCCGGATGGCAACAGCGCAGTGGCAACTGGATCGTCCCGCCCCGGACGGCGACACTCGAAGGCACCGATGGATTACTGGTGAAGCCGCTGTTTCAGAAAGTCGATGGACAGCCGAAACCGATCGAGCTGTTCCGGTTGATCGTGTTCATCGACCGTGCCGACGCGGAGTCGGCTGAGATTCAGTTTGGCCTGGCACTGGACGATCAGCGTAACGGACCGAGGTACGTGCTTCGGCTGACCAGCGACGGATTCAGTGTGGGCGAGCGAGCTTCTGACCGAGCGGACTTCAAACCGTTCGGCGGAAACCCGGCAGCGACGTTCAATGGCGAAACCGCCGTGATTATCGAGCGGCAACCTGGCGGATGGTTCCTCTCGATTAACGAGCACCCACTCGCCGCATTGCCGCGAAGACCAGCCGGCGAACTTCCGGAAATCCGTCTGGCCACCCAGGGCGGCCCCGCCAGATTCTCAGAAATCACCCTGACCGAACTCGCGCCGGCTGATCCATAACCAACAGAATCAGTGCGAACGGGGCGTCCCAGCAACGCTGGCACCGCTCACTGATGGACAACGTCATGACGGATCGGAATTCGCCGTCAGATCAAAGAGATGGTCGCAAAGTAGCGAAACAGGGCGTTCGTGGTACGACTGCAAAAACTGGCATCGCGCTGATCCTGCTTTCTGGCGTGTTGTGGTTTTCTCTGTTCGCAATTCCGTTTCTTCCGCTGACCATCGGCCAGAAAGCCGCAATCGCCGGCGCCGACTTTGTTGCGGTTCAGATCGCCTGGTGGATCGGCGCGGCGCTGGCTGGATCAGAACTCGTGACGAGGCTGAAGTCACGGTTCAAGAGAAAGAAGCACACCGACAGGACTGACTGACTCGGAGAACCGCTCGCGTCGGAGTTGATTCGCAGAACGGCCAGGTTGATGGGTCACAGTCCGCTGGTTCCTCATTGCAACTGTGCCCGCGCATCCTGTGCTACTCGTCGTATCCGTAGGGTGCCGTCTTGACGCACCGAACAGGCATCCCTTTGCTTCTCCGTGGTGCGTCGAGACGCACCCTACGTCACTCGCGTCACTCTTACAACAGTCTGCAACAAGCAGCTGAAACTACGCATGATCACCATGCACGCAGTTAATATACCCAGGACGGTCTCAGGTGAGATGTCTGAGACGTTCATTGTCCTCGTTTGTTTAACCCGAAGCCGCAGGCGACGGCGTTTCCCCAGTTCGATGACCATTCTGCGCCGTCGCCTGCGGCTTCGGGTTAAACGCTCAAACGCCTCATTCATGACCGTGCGAAGTATAACCAAATCCATCCAAGTGTTACCTGGCTTCAGGGAGCAGTCGATACGGCAGCAATGCATCGCGAGACCGCCCCTTAGCCGAACTGACGGTAAAGAAAGCCGAGAGAGTTGAAAACGGTACATCGTTGGAAAGCATCCACACTTCACCAGTGACAAATGCCACCAGAACCCCCTTCGAATCACCAGAGATGCCTTTCCCGTTCCTCGTGTCAATGTACTGCGGCATGTGATCAATGTTCAGGTCTGCGCCGGGTTCTTCCCAGTGGTGCTGGGAGTCGTGAACTTCAACGACAATGATCATGTTGTCAGGAAGCGTTTTCAGAGATATGCGCGAGTTCTGTTGAAAGGCAGTATCCGGGCCAACAATCGCAACGAATTGGGTGTTGAAATCGGAAGTTGATTCGTCAACGAAATTGTAGCCAGCGCGATGATCGAGGAATCGCCAGAGATCATACCGCCAGCTTTTGGCCGACCCATCCTCTTGCAGTTCAGCGAATCGTGGGAGGTGATTGGCGATGCCGTCATAAATACGCAGCTCGTGCATAATCTGCTTCAGGCGGTTTCGTGCATCATTACGCCGTGCATCGTAGCTGCTTACAACGATCAGCCACGCAAGGCTGCCAGCAATCGCAAGAGCGGTTACGCATGTGAGCAGCGTTTGGACGCGAACTTTCATGCGTAAACCTCACACGACACTCGTCAGTTTTCGTAAGGTGCGTCTCGACGCACCGGCGAATGTGTTCTCGATCGCAGCGGTGCGTCAAGACGCAGTCTGCAACGGGACAATCCAATCAAGCGGCGTCGCACCGTGAAGATACTATTGTGGTGTGCCACTGGCGAATGTTTACTACCGATTCGCTTCGAAGTCTTTCATGAAGCTGACGAGTGCATCGACGCCTTCGGATGGGAAGGCGTTGTAGATGCTGGCTCGCATTCCGCCGACGCTGCGGTGGCCTTTCAGGCCGTCGAGTTTAGCCGCGGTGGCCAACTTGATGAACTCGGCATCGGTGTCGGCATCGCCGGTCACGAACGTCACGTTCATCTTCGAGCGACTGTCAGCATCAGCGGTCGCGTTAAACAGCGAGCTGTTTTCCAGGTAGTCGTACAGCTTTGCCGCCTTGGCTTCGTTGCGTTCCTGCATAGCGGTCAGGCCGCCGTTGTTCAGCAGCCACTGGCAGACTCGACCAACCAGATAGATACCGAAGGCTGGAGGCGTGTTGTACATCGAGTCGTTTTCGGCGTACGTGCGGTACTGAAGCATCGCGGGAATCGAATCCTGGCCTGCGGCAACCAGATCGTCGCGGATAATGACCAGCGTCACGCCGCTGGGGCCAAGGTTCTTCTGAGCCCCCGCGTAAATCATGCCGTACTTCGACACGTCGATCGGTCGCGAAAAAATGTCGCTGCTGGCGTCGCAGATCAGCGTGCCGCCGTCGGGGATGTCTGGTTCGGAAGCAAACTGTGTCCCGAAGATCGTGTTGTTCGAGGTGAAGTGAACGTACTGAGCATCCGCTGAGAAATCGTATTCTTTCGGGATGTAGCAGAAGTTGCGGTCGTCGCTGGTCGCCGCGACGTGAGCAGTCCCAAAGGACTTCGCATCCTTGATCGCTTTCTGCGACCACGCTCCGGTGATGACGTAATCCGCCGTCTGTCCTGGTGACAGCAGGTTCATGGGCAGCATCGCAAACTGCAGTGACGCTCCGCCCTGAATGAACAGCACTTTGTAGTTGTCAGGGATCGAACCGACTTCGCGAATCGCGGCTTCGGCTTCGTCACGTACGGCGCTGAAAACTTTTCCGCGATGCGAATGTTCCAGCACGCCGATGCCGCTGCCGCGCAGAGACAGCAGGTCCTCGCGGGCTTCTTCAAGAACTTCGAGAGGCAGCACAGCCGGGCCGGCTGAGAAGTTGTAAATTCGCTGGGTCATATCAATTCATCCTGATTCATGGCCCCTCGGTAAGGGTGTTCGGGGCGGCGGAGACTCTATAGTAGTCCGAAGTTTGGACGTCAACGAGGGCCACAAGGCCGTTCCCTTCGAGCTTCCGCTCGTGAGTCGTGAATGAGAGTCTTAATCAGTGTTCATTCAATTATTGCCCTCGATTTCGCCGTCACCGAATACTCAGAAATAATCCGGATTTGAGATGAAAGCACTGGTCACCGGCGGGGGCGGATTCCTCGGGCTGTACATCGTTGAGCAGTTGCTCGAAGACGGAGCCGACGTCCGCGTGCTCTGTCGAAAGCGCTACGAACGGCTGGACCAGCTCGGTGTCGAATGGGTTCAGGGCGACATTCAGGACGCAGAGGCCGTCGCTTCCGCCTGCGACGGAGTCGACGCCGTGTTTCACGTGGCGGCCGTGCCTGGCATCTGGGGGCCGTGGGAAATGTTCCACGGGATCAACACGCTCGGCACGCAGAACGTCATCGCTGGCTGCCGGAAACACCACGTCCGCAAGCTCGTTTACACCAGTTCGCCGAGTGTGATTTTCGATGGACAGGACCACGTCGACGCGGACGAGTCGCTGCCGTACCCGACGACGTTTCTTTCGCACTATCCACACAGTAAGGCTCTGGCTGAGCAGGCGGTCATCGCGGCCAACGGGTCGGAACTCGCGACCTGCGCGTTGAGGCCGCATCTGATCTGGGGGCCTCGCGACACACAGCTTGTGCCCCGGCTCATTCGGCGAGCACAAAGCGGCAGGCTGCGGCTGGTTGGTGATGGAACGAACGTGATATCGATGGCGTATGCCGAGAACGTGGCCGCTGCTCACCTGCAGGCGGCAAAGGTGCTGGAGCCGGGCTCCGCAGTGGCCGGCCAGGTCTATTTTGTCAATGAACCTCAGCCTGTGAACTGTGGCGAATGGATCAACACACTGCTTGGCTGCGCCGGACTTCCGCCGGTGCAGAAGCGGATTTCAACAAAAGCGGCCCGTCGAATCGGAGCGGCCTTTGAAGGCGTCTGGTCTCTACTGCGATTAAACGGAGAACCACCCATGACCCGATTCCTTGCAGGTCAGCTGGCCTCGTCCCACAGTTACCGCATCGACAAAGCCGTGCGGGATTTCGGCTACACGCCGCGAGTGACAGTCGAAGAAGGTTTGCGCCGACTCGCCCCCGAATTAGAAAAGTTAGTCAGCCAGTGATGGTGTGCCTGCGCTTCGCTTGTCAACACCCTACCAATGCTGGCAACTGGTCATCATCCGTAGGGTATGACAAGCACCGCGCAGGCATACCACACTCTTCGAAGGAAGCAAATTGATGCCCACATATCGACGTAACCTCGTCCCGGGCGGCACGTTTTTCTTCACCTGTGTGACACACCACCGTCGACCGATTCTCACATCCGATCTCGGAAGAGAATGTCTTCACGCGGCGATTACCAAAATTGGAAACGTTCATCCGTTTAATCTATTTGCCACCGCACTGTTGCCTGACCACTGGCATTCGGTCTGGATTCTGCCATCCGACGACGACCGGTATTCAATGCGGTGGACAAGGATCAAAGAAGAGTTCACCCGACACTGGCTTGAAAGTGGCGGTTCTGAAACCACACAGTCCGAGTCACGAGTCAAGCAACGCAGGAGAGGCATCTGGCAAAGCCGCTTCTGGGAACACACCGTTCGAGACGAGGCAGATCTACAACGCTGCGTCGATTACATTCACTGGAACCCTCGGAAGCACAAGCTTGTGAAACGAGTTCAGGATTGGCAGTGGTCGTCGTTTCATCGTTTTGTTGAAGCTGGCCAGTATGAACTCGGCTGGGGCGGCGTTGATCCCGTTCCTGAATGGCATGGGCCTGAGTGGGGCGAGTGAGTGAAATAACGATCGAGAATGGTGTGCCTGCGCTTCGCTTGTCAACACCCTGCGAAAACTGAACCAATGCTGAAAAGGATAACGAACCAATGACGACTCCGATTATGGGTGATGGGTTACCAGCTCCGCTGCTGGAGATGCTGGGCGATGAGTACGAGGTTTTTCCGTGGGACACTACGGATGATTCGGAAGCTCTGGCGACGTGTGTGGGCGTCATCACGTACGGGCATCCTGGAGTCGACGGTTCCTTGATGGACCGTATGCCGAACCTTCGTGTCATCAGTAATCACGGCGTCGGTGTTGACCATATCGTCGTGGCAGATGCTCACGAACGAGGTCTGCCGGTCGGCAATACTCCAGGCTGTCTGGATGACGCCACGGCAGACATGACGATGGCGCTGCTGATGGCGTCGGCTCGGAACGTCGTCATTGGTGACCACTTCGCACGCGGCCTCGAGTTCACGCATTACGATCCGTCGATTCTGATCGGGCACGAAGTGACTGGCAGCACGCTGGGGATCGTCGGTATGGGTCGAATCGGCAAGCAGGTGGCGAAACGGGCTCGCGCGTTTGATATGCAGATCCTTTACCACAACCGCAGACGCGATGAAGCGGCGGAAGCAGAACTCGGCGTTGAGTTTCGCTCGCTGGACGACCTGCTCAAAGAGAGCGATTTCGTCGCGCTGAACTGTCCGCTCACTGAAGAAACGACCGGACTGATCGGCAAGGCTCAGTTTGAACTAATGAAGCCATCGGCGACGCTGGTCAACATGGCGCGTGGGCCGGTCGTTGTCACTGACGATCTTTACGAAATCCTCAAAGCCGGACGAATCCGCGCAGCCGCTCTGGACGTGACTGATCCGGAACCTTTGCCACGCGACCATCCGCTGTTGACGCTCGACAACCTGGTCATCGCTCCGCACCTGGGAAGCGCGTCTCATCGGACCAGGCAAAGAATGATGGAAATGACGGTTCAGAATCTGGCGGCAGGACTTGCCGGTCAGTCA
The DNA here is from genome assembly GCA_013203845.1 of Rhodopirellula sp. Taxonomy (GTDB): domain Bacteria; phylum Planctomycetota; class Planctomycetia; order Planctomycetales; family Planctomycetaceae; genus JABMPE01. Next base: position 9,748 of record JABMPE010000687.1, read on the forward strand.
CTGCCGTACCCGGTTCTGCCGAAGTAGTCGGCAAACATTGATGAACCTGGCGACTGACTGCTTCCTCTGACGATTCTGTGAGGTGTCGGAGTACACTCCCCGAGAGACTCCGACCGAGTTCCATCAGTCGGTCGATGCCGGAGCCTTGTCGTGAGAACTGTTGCCTTCATTAGCGTCGCTTTGATCCTGTTGAACATCGTGTCGCCAGCCACTGCCGAAGTTTTTTACGTCAACAACCGAACCGGGGAAGACCGTAACGACGGCACTTTTGAGACTCCGGTGAGTACTCTGACCGGTCCGGTGAAGTCGATCTCGCGAGCGTTGGAGTTGGCGGGCTTTGCAGACACAATCAACATCGCCAACACCGGCGTGCCGTACTACGACAATCTCTCGTTTCAGGGAGAGAAGAACAGTGGCGACCCCGTTCGCCCGTTTCGCGTCATTGGAAACGGAGCCACAATCACGGGAGCGATGGTGATTCCATTCGGTGCATGGCGGGAAGCGGCTCGCGATGTCTGGAAGCTCACTCCGTTTCGAAAAGGCTTCTTTCAGCTGATTCGTGATGGCAAAGCTCTGCCGGAACGACGCCCTGCCGCTGACGAAAAATGGACCACGATTCCCGATCTGGAAGTCGATCAGTGGTGCGAATGGCACGGCTCGATTTATTACCGGGTGGAAAGACTGACCGATCCCTCGACGATGAGAATGTCAATCGCCAGGCGAAGCTGCGGGATCACCATCTTCGCGGCTCATGATATTGTGATCTCGGACCTGACAATTCAGCACTTCCGCCTCGACGGCGTGAACCTGCACGATCTGGCCAAAGACATCCAGCTCGAAAAGTTGACGCTGCGGGAAAATGGTCGGGCCGGGCTGGCGATCGGCGGTTCGTCCACGGCCCGCATGCGAGCATCCGATGTTGAGCGGAACCGCGATCACTCGGTGCTTATTCAGGAAGCCGCTGCCATCGGTCTGGAAGACTGCATCCTCGACGCCGATCCGACCGTCGTGCAGAAGTAGCATCCGGAGCCCTGCAAGCGGTTTTGCAACAGGCTCAGGGTCAGCAGTAGGCCGGACCAGGCGTCGCGAGCATGGAACTCTTCGCGGGCATGACAAACTCTGCCGATGACCGCCACTGCGAGTTCCCGATCGTCCAAAACCACTACTTCGTGAGGTGTGTTCTGGACAACCGGCTGGAATTTGCGTAGTGAAGTGCCAGAGTCTTTCGTTTCCAGCTGTATGCCCCTTGCTTTCAATGTGAATCTCGGACGGCCCTGTTCGGGGTCAACCAGGGGGCGACGGCTGTTTCCTGTCAGACTTCCCATGCCGGCAAGTTTTCTCCCTGCGAGAAGCGATGCCGGACGGTGGAAAGTGTTGCAGTTACCTGCGCTTTCCGGAGCCGCCTCATGAATCCGTATCGCGAGTTCGCCGAGCCGGCTGGGCATGTTTCCAAAGCCACTTATTCGAGTCTGCAATTGGCCAGTCATTCTGACGAGGAAGCATTCGTTGACGACGAACCGGTCGAGGATCGGCTGGATGAGCTTGCGGCTGAATTTGTCGATCGATATCGCCGAGGCGAAAGCCCAACGATTGCTGAATACGCCCGTCGTTACCCAGAGCTGGCTGAAGAAATCTGCGACCTGTTCCCGACGATCGCTCAGATGGAAGGCCTGAAAGTTC
>JABMPE010000688.1 GCA_013203845.1 Rhodopirellula sp.
GACTCGATGAACTCAGTCAATTCAGTGTAAGTCGGGATGCGACCGACTATGTCCAGCGACGCTCGCCGAGCGAACTCAGCGTCGTCTGCCGTTTCAGACGGAGTCACTTCGTTGTCTGCCCAGCCCTGCCGGATGTACTGATTGATTCTCGCAACGATTTCGGAATCCGAGTCCGCTCGGACGTCTGCTGGTTGAAAAGCGACAGCAGGAAGAACAGCACAGAGCAGTGCCACGAATCGTCTCATTGATGAAGGCTGCATTTGTGGCCTCGCCGAAAATAACCGACAACCAAACGTCCGGACGTACGGTAAGTTTTGCCGCAAAGTCGCGACGACGCAAAGGTTCTTCCTGGATCTCTGACTCAAGCTTCACTTTCAAGCAGATGCCGGCGCAAAAGATTAAGTGCTCCCTTGGCCGCTCGGGGGCGAGCGATGGCCGGATCGACCAGAATTCTGTGTTCGTGAACTTCGTTGACGTGTTCGCCAGCGAGAGCGATGAACGATGTCGCAGGCTCACCGGGAACCGACGGTTCCGTGAACGGCGAAATCGCCAAAGCGAAATCGCTTTCAAACCGGCGTCGAGCGTTCTGTGCCATTTCGAGAGTCTCTTCGGCAGAGACAAGACTCATCGAGCCGGCATCAGAGTTTGTTGCGTCAACTGCTCCGCCGTCGTCACCAAGAGAAATCACAACACTGGGTGAAGCATTCAGCACGACTCCTCCCAGGAAGCAGGAGTCCGCTCCGGGCGCTGTCGACAACATCTGGGCCAGCAGCCCTCGAGTCCCCGCTTCGACCGTTGTGATCGCCTGCCCTCGCGCGCGCAGCATTCCCACGACGACAGCTTCCAGCGTGTGGTCATCCTCGCCAAAGATCAGTGTTCCCAGTTTCTCCGAAACCAGCGATTGCGTTTCAGCAATCATGTGGTCGCATTCTTCAATACTGGCTCCGTGAGCGGCAATCCGCAGGCTGATTGTTGCCGAGGAAGCCGTGATGCCGACTTCCGGATTGCGGTTTCTCGCGGTCAGGTCTCCCAGCATCGCCTCGATATTTGATTCGCCTTCCCCGAAACAATGGATGCTGCGGCGACGGATGACTCGTTGCCCGCCGGGCAGACGCGGCAGTACCTGTTCCTTGAACATGATCTTCATTTCGCTCGGGACGCCTGGCATCGCGGCCAGCAGGCTCGGCGCACGGCCTGCTCGTGGAATTTCCATCCAGACGCCCGGTGCCGTTCCGACGGGATTCTGCAGAACCTCGCTGCCGGCCGGAAACATTGCCTGAATTCTGTTTCGATCGGCCATCACACGACCGCGTTTTTCGAACAGATCCTGAATAAACTGCAGCGACGCTTCGTCCAGAACAAGTTCGGTGCCAGTCAGCTCGGCGATCAACTCGCGCGTCAGGTCATCCAGCGTCGGCCCCAGCCCTCCGGTCACGAGCACAATGTCGGACCGACGGACTGCTGTCTGAAAAACTTCAAGCATGGTCTGCCGGTCGTCGGCCATTGTCGAATGAAAGTGAACGGGAATACCGATCTCTGACAGTTCGGTGCTGAGCCACTGGCTGTTGGTATCGAGCTTCGCTCCGCTGGTGAGTTCGCTGCCGATCGAAATAATCTCTGCCTTCATGGCGTCGGTGTTCCTGTCAGTAAGTCGTAATCCTGGTGGAGTTGCTCAGACGTTAAAGGTCACGCGTCGTCTTCCGGAAGAATCGGCTTGGTGGCATCCATCAGGAGGCCGCACACTCCGGAAAACAGAAACGCGACGGCGCAGACGGCAAACATCATGTTCCACTCTCGAAGACCCGGCGTCTCGCCCAGATAAAAATCGTAAATCAGCGGGGACAAAGCTGCTCCCAGATTCCCCCACATGTTGCCCCAGCCGAGGACCGATCCCACCTGACGCCCGCCGATGTCCTGCGTAAACGCCCAGCTGGACGGTGTTCCGAAGTCGGTCGAGAACGCGACGACCGAGAACAGCGCCACAAACATCCAGGGCGTGTTCAACGAGGAATCCGCAGGCAGGATCGTGGTGATGCCGATGCAGCAAATGTACGCCAGCATGGCGACGACGCGCGATCCGGCGATGGGAATTCGCCGTCCCCATTTGATGCCGAACCTTGCCGCCATCATGTCCGTGACCTTTCCGCCGGACATCATGCCGAGCATTCCGATCAGAACCGGTGTCATCGCCATCGTGCCGCGTTCGATAATCGGAACGCCGTGAGCGTCCATGAGGTAGCGTGAAAGCCAGGTGACCAGGAAGACCCATCCGACATTCGTGCCCCACTGCGAAAAGCAGCTGTACCACATGTTGACGCTCTTAATGAGCGGCAGAATCGGAGCGGCTTCCAGTTTCTGAGTATCGTGCTTTGCCAGGTCTTCGCGTCCCTTGAGAATCAAAGCGTGCTCGGCTTCGTTACTCCGAGGGTGCACTTCTGGTCGGTTGTAGAAAAAGATCCAGAAGAATCCGGCGACAAAGATTCCAGCGAACCCATAGATGTAAAGAATCGGTCGCCAGCCCTGTCCATAGAACTTCTTGATTTCCTTCCCGAAAACACCTTCGAGGACAAAGCGATTAAATCGTCGCATGGTCCTGTCATCAATTTCCGAATCGCCCGCCGAGATTAGCTTGAGGGTCTTGAGTGACTCTTTGGGAAGGTTGAGCGACTTCATCGTGGCTGCGTCGTAGAGGTCCGGCCGATTGATCTGCCGCTCAAAAAAGTCAGTCAGGACCTGTCGGTCTGCGTCTGGTCCTCTGGTAAGGATCTGTGCCAGCTGTCTGAGGTCTCTGGTTTCCTCGATCGTCGCGACCAGCGCCTCATCGACGTTCAGCTGCCTTAAACCATCACCGGCCATGCGCCACTTGTCAGCGATTTTCTCCCTGGTCTCGGTGATTGGCTGCTTGATCCCTGGCCACTCAAGGATCGGGTCATACCAGTGTTCGACGTTGGCTTCCTCCAACTTCGTGAGTTCATCGGAAATGCCGCCGAGACGAAACACGTACCCTGCCGGCGCGAGCGATGCCTGCTCTTCGTCAGAAAGGCGATCTATCAGGCTGGCTTCCAGAGCAGACTTGTCTGGCTCGTCAGGCGTCAGGCGAGAGGCGATCTGATTGGCCATCAACAGGTCGTTCGGTGCGATCTGCACCGGCGCGTCGCTCGGAACAAATTGCACGATCAGATAGGCAGTCAGCAAAGGAGCAATCGCTCCGCCAACCCGGCCACCGGTAGCGACGATAGCGCTGGCGCTCCCTCGAGCAGCGATCGGCATCCACCGACCGACGATGGAGGCGGCCGTCGGGTAGGCGCCGGCCTGCCCGAGACCCAGACCCAGACGAGCTCCAATCAGCATCACGAAGGTCGGCGCCGCTCCAATCATCGCGGTAAAAAACGACCAGGTCAGGATGTAGACAACCATCATGATGCGCGCGCCGTACCGATCACTCAGCCAACCGGCGGGCACCTGAGCCAGCGCGTACGACCAGAAGAAAGCACTCAGAAACCATTTGGCCTGCCCCTGAGTCATGCCCAGGTCCTGCCGGATGTAGTCAACGGCAAACGAGACACAGAACCTGTCGAGATACAGCAGAAACGACATCAACGTCGCTGCTGCCACAATCAGATAGCGAATCCGCGTGGCACGTTCCTGAGTTGCTGCTTCGGCCATTCCAATTCCTTCCACTTGGGTCAGGATGACTTTTAACGCAGTGGTACAGAAACTCGCTGAGGGAAACGCGGAGATTTGTCGAAGAACTCTCCGTCCTCTGTGACAAACCTCAGCGTCCTTTGCGATTAAAAGTCTTCTTCCAGTCAGATATCAATTGCCGCCAACCATCGGAAACAACATTGCACCGCCAATGGTGACAACCAGCCCGACGACTCCCATTAATGTTGTCATCGGTGTGATGAATTTCAGGCCTTCACCTTCAGTCATGCCGCTCATCCGAGTAATCACCCAGAAGCCGGAATCGTTCATCCAGGCGATCGGTTTCGAACCACAGCCGATCGCCAGGGCCAGGTAAACCGGGTGAAACGGCAGCGATCCCGACTGTGCCAGTCCCGCCAGAATTCCCACGGCGGTCATCATGGCCACGGTCGCCGACCCCTGAGCGGTTCGAATGGCAGCCGTGATCAGCCAGGCCATCGTGATGATCATCGCGGGCGACGTGACCGATAGTTCCTGAATCAAAGTCGCGACGCCCGTGGCCTGCAGCGTCTGCCCGAACGCTCCTCCGGCGGACGTGATCAGGATAATGATCCCGCCGCTGGCCAGTGACGAAGCGACCGCGTCTGCCAGTTGTTTGCGGGACAGATTTCGCGATCGGATCAAGGTCAACATGGCAATGATGGCGGAGAGAATCAGCGCGATGTTCTTATCACCGAGCGTGGCGAGTACCGAATGCACCGAATCCGACAGCGTCAGCATGTCAGCTTTAATGAATGCCTTAATCACGCTGTAGCCGGCAATCAGCACGACGGGAAGAACGATTGGCACGATCGAAAGCCAGAACGGCGGAAGCTCTGACTCATTGCGGTTCGTCAGCTCTTCCAGATCTTTCACCGAGAAATCCGATGTCTCACGCAACGGCAGCGTCCACCGTTTGTTGGCAAACATGGATGCGTAGAGGTATCCGAATCCTGCCGTAAAGAATCCGACCACACTGCCCGCAAGAATCATTGTCCCGATGTCTACGCCCAGTTCTTCCGCCACGAACAGCGGTCCTGGCGTCGGCGGAACCAGCGAGTGCGCCATCGTCGCTCCGGCCACGATGGTCAGCACGAAGAGCAGATAGTTACGTCCGGTCCGCAATTGCATCGCCTTGCCCAGCGGAATCATCAGGTAGAAAACTGTGTCGAAAAACACGGGAACCCCTAACAGGAAACCACTCAGCACAAACGAAAGCGGGGCAAACTTCTCGCCAAACCTCGCCAGGGCCGTTCGAACAATCCGGTCCGCCGCGCCGCTGTCCAGCAGGCATTTGCCAATGATCGAGGCCATCGCGATCAGGATACCGATCTTGCCAGCGGTTGAGCCAAAGCCATTCGCCACCCGGGACGCCACTGTCTGTTTCGATTCTTTGACCGCAGCCTCGTGCAGATGGGGTTCGATCAAGAGATCGCCAACCTGCGGACGCGACTCTGCCAGAGGATTGACAATGACCATGACCAGAGAAGTCGAAGTCAGCTCCTCACCGGTATTCGACTCAAGACCGTCCACAGGATTCACACGCGCATACATGACCTGATACGACTCTCCCTGACGACGAAGCAGGCGATAATCGCGATCAATCGGAAAGTCGGTCGAAGCAGAAACACCAACAAGAACGTTGGTCGCCCTGGAAATACTGCCATCCAGATCAGCGAGATCGTATTCAACGTTTTCCGTGTAGGTAATCGGCGTAGCGTTTCTGCTGATTTCATAGTTCAGCGTGGCTGACTGCGGAGTCATGATCGCGACAACGAGCGCCGCGAACGTCAACGCCAGGAAAGCATGCAGCCGCAGAATCAGAATTCCGCCAATGACGATCAGCATCCCGGTACAGAGCGTCACGATCGTCCAGATTGCCGAAGCTTCCATCAATGACACCCTTCAGTAGGTCAGGCTGCAACTGGCGAAGTCTCATGCGCCAGCTTATGAATCAGAATATGGAACCACGGAACACACGGAATGACACGGAAGGTCTTACTGATTTGTTCCGTGCAATTTCGTGTATTCCGTGGTCAACTCTCCGAGACATCTCAACCGCGAGGTCGGCCAGTGACGGGATACGCTGTGTCCTGGAAGCCTTTGCCGCTGTGCTCGCCGACCGGTACCAGATCGTCGATGAAGTCTTCGTCGGCAGCGGTGATCTCAATGTCCAGACACTTCATGTTGTCTTCGAACTGCGCCTGCGTTTTCGGGCCGAGAATGATCGACGTCAGAATCGGATTCGCCAGACACCACGCGAGTGCGAAGTGAGTCGGCTCACAGCCTTTCACGTTTCGCGCGTAGTCAGCAATCTTCTGTGACAGCTCGATGCTGGCGTCCCGCAGTTCCGCCTGCTGCATGCGAGGGTCGTTACGCGAAGCACGGCTGCCTTCGGGATAGCCTTCGCCCGGCTTGTATTTGCCCGTCAGGATGCCTCGCGCCAGTGGCGAGTAAGTGACAACGCCGAGCCCCTTTTCCTGGCACAGCGGCAGCACTTCGACTTCGATATCGCGGTTCATGATGTTGTACAGCGGCTGCAGCACCGAGAACGCGTGCAGGTTCAGCTTGTCGCTGGTCCAGAGAGCTTCGCAGATTCGCCACGCTCGGAAGTTTGAACAGCCGATGTAGTGGACTTTGCCGGAACGAACCATGTCGTCGAGAGCCCGCATCGATTCTTCAATCGGCGTCGAGTAGTCCGGCGCGTGGTAATAATAGATGTCGATGTAGTCGGTATTCAGTCGCCGCAGACTTTCATTCAGCGCGTGCATCAGATGCTTGCGACTGGCTCCCTGATCGTTGGGACCATCGCCCATCTTCTGGACGCCTTTGGTTGCCAGCACGACGTCGTTACGACGGTCAGCGATCGCCTTGCCGGTGACAACTTCCGATTCGCCGCCAGCGTACATGTCGGCGGTATCGATGAAGTTCACTCCCACATCGTTCGCCTGGTGAATGATTCTGATTGAGTCCGCTTCGCTGGTCTGCCCGCCGAACATCATGGTTCCAAGACAGACGGGTGAGACTTTGACGCCAGCTTTTCCGAGATTCCGGTAGTCCATCACGAGTCCTGCTGCAGTGAGTTCAGAAAATTACGAGGTCACATCGACGAAGACTGATTATTGAGCCTCGCGGTCGGGATGTCACGTCGTGGCAGCGGATTCGTCGGTGGCGATGGTCTGGCTGAGACGCTGCAGTAGTTCTCAGCGCACAAAAAAAGCGTGACGGATGACCGAAGTCATCCGCCACGCTAAGACCGACGGTAACAAGTGCGGGCCAACGCCTGCTACCGCTTGCAACTCCTTAATGCACTCAGCGTGCCACCTGTGTGACAATCTTCAGAAAAAACTGAGATTGATCTCAGAGCTTGTGATTCGTGAGGTCTCAGCGTGGTGACAAACGACGTGGCCGGTGGCTTTCGACAAAGTGTCGCATCCTGCACTGTAGTATTTCGCTCCACCGCTCTGCAGAATCATGCAGGCAGTTTGCCCCATCAACAGGCATTGATCTGTTTAATGCGTGCGAGTTCTGTTTTACGCTGAGGCGAATGACTGATGGCTGACTCAGCTAAGTACAACGCCTGTCCTACTGTCGCCCAGAAAGCGGATCACCATTGTCCTTCATCCACCGATGGAGAGTCGTTGCCATCCCGATTCGCGTCCTCGCCTGCTGCGGGGCGTCTGAGAGGTCGTGCAGCTCGTCTGGATCCTCGGAAAGATGAAACAGCTGGATTCTGTCGACCGCCGGATACTCAATGTACTTCCATCCGTCGTACCGGATCATCCTCTGAAACGTCCGAAAATACCCCACGACGAACGGATGAATCTGCTCCTTTTCGCCGCGGAGAGCCGGCTGAAGACTGCGACCATCAATCCGGTCACCAGGACCGTCGATGCCAGCGAGATCGCACAACGTCGGAAAGAGGTCTCGCAGATAACACTGAGTTGCCAGCCGTGCGCCCTTTGAAATCCCCGGCCCGCGCATGATCAGTGGCACTCCGATGGTGTGCTCATACATGCTCTGTTTACCTCGCAGACCGTGACTGCCGACTGCCAGCCCGTGGTCGCTGGAAAACACAATGATCGTATTCTCAAGCTGACCACCGTCGTGGAGTGCTTTCAGAACACGGCCAATCTGAGCGTCCATGTGTGAGATCACAGCGTAGTACGCCGCCAGTTCGCCGCGTGTTTCTTCCGGAGTTCGCGGCCAGGCAAACAACTGCTCGTCGCGACCGTTGAAGTTGCCATGATCAAACGGGTGTCGGGCGGCAAAGTTTCTCGGAAGAGGCATCTTCGCCGCGTCGTACATGTCCGAAAACTTCGGATGAATCATCAGCGGATCATGTGGAGCGGTAAAGTTGACGTGGACGAAGAACGGCTTGTCGGTTGGCTGGGCCAGCAACTCGATCGCCGCGTCGGCAAACTTTTCGCTGATATCCGACGTCAGGCCAACGCCACGCTCCGGATACAGCGTTCCGTCGTCGGACTGGAAAATCCATCCGCGATATCCGGTGACCGGTCGACCCGCCCAGTCGACCTGAGGCTTGTACCATTTTCCGCCGCCGCCTCGGTACAGGCCATTGGTTTGTGAGTAGCCTCTCTCGGTCGGAACTCCGTCGTTGTGCCACTTGCCGACGTATGACGTTCGATATCCGGCATCAGCAAACCAGCGAGCCATCAGTGGCAACTGGGGATCGATGGGTTTTCCGAAGTCGATCACTCCGCTGCGAAAGCTGGAACATCCCGACAGGATTTCCGCACGACTCGGAGTACAGATCGGGTTTCCGCATGTTGCTCGCGTAAACGCCGTGCCTTCTCGAACCAGACGATCCAGGTTCGGTGTCCGAATCACATCGTTGCCCAGCGCGGCAATGGTGTCGGGTCGCTGATCGTCGCTGACGATCAGCAGAATATTCGGTCGATCCGCCGCAACGGATGACTCCACGACGAGAACAGCGGCGACCAGAAGCACGACATGTTTGATCAGCGACCGGGCAACTCGAATATGCAGACGTGACATGGAGTATTCCTCCGTGGCGATGCAAGGGGCAGATGAGAGCGTTGTGAACCGTCAAGGCAGCGTGCTGAACTCAACGTATAAAAACCACGGAAGACACGAAACTGCAAGGAAGGACTGTCTGCCTTCCGTGTAATTCTGTGTCTTCCGTGGTTACTCAGTCTTTCCGTCTTAACGTGGACCAGCTTCTTTCACGATGACCGCGTTCAAGCTTCATCGAGCAGATCAACAGCTTCGAAATTTTTGCCTTCGAGCATTTCCAGGCTGGCTCCACCGCCGGTGCTGATGTGCGACACCTTGTCGGCAAACCCGAGCTGCTGGATGGCCGCCGCGCTGTCGCCTCCTCCGATGATACTCGTGCTGTCGCCGTCGGCGATCGCCTGAGCGACCATTTTCGTGCCAGCGTCAAACGGCGGAATTTCGCAGACACCCATCGGACCATTCCAGACAACCGTCTTCGCCGTCAGCACGGTTTCGGCGTACTTCTTTGCCGTTTCCGGACCAATGTCGAAGCCTTCAAAGCCGACAGGAATGTTACCCGCCTCGACCACACACTTGTTGCAGTCACTGCTGAAGTCATCGCCGCAGTGAGTATCGGTCGGCAGTTCCAGAACGTCGCCGCCTTCCTTCATCAGTTCCTTCGCGAGTTTGACATAGTCGTGCTCGACCAGGCTCTTCGCAACGTTGCGTCCTTTGGCCAGCTCAAACGTGTAGGCCATCGCACCTCCGACCAGGACCTTGTCGCAGATCGTCAGCAGGTTGCGGATGACGTTGATCTTGTCAGAAACCTTGGCGCCACCCACGATGGCTACGAAAGGCCGTTCGGGGTTGGCGATGGTGTCGGCGAGGTATTTAATTTCCTTTTCGACGAGAAACCCCACGACACGCGGCTTGCCTGCCATCTTCAACGGTACCAGGTACATCGACGAGTCCGTGCGGTGGCAAGTGCCGAAC
>JABMPE010000689.1 GCA_013203845.1 Rhodopirellula sp.
CAAAGACGTTCTTCGCGACAAGGCACGCTGTGTCTGGCGTGGGATGATCAAAGTCGACAAAGAGGCTCAGAAGACGGACGGCTATCAGCGAAACGATTCATTGCTGCTGTCGTCAACGGCTCGCTGCGACGCGATTCCCGGTCTGGAAATTGAGGCCGACGATGTGCGGTGTACTCACGGTGCCACTGCCGGGCGAGTCGACGTCGAACAGGTCTTCTATGCGATGTGTCGTGGCCTGACCGAATACGAAGCCATGCACATGATCGTGCAGGGTTTCTTCCAGACGGTGACGGATCGAATTCCTGTCGAGCTGGTGCGGGAAACGCTCGACAAAGCAGTCGAGCGAAAACTGGGTATCGGCGAATAGCTGCGATACCTGGCGGTTGTGGCTGTGAATTGTTCACGGCAGCGGCTCTCTGAAGTAATGACGAATAACAGAGCGGATGGCGAAAATCATGTCGGACTACGAAAAGGTTGCGTCAGTTGACGAAATCAAACCCGGGCAACGGCTCTCCGTATTCGTGGATGACATCCCGGTACTGTTGATTCAAAAGGACGACGGTTGTTACGTCGCTGTCGAAGATGTGTGCAGTCACGATGGTCAGCCGTTAACGGACGGTCCAATTGAAGACGGTGCTATTACCTGTGATCGTCACGGTGCAAGGTTTGATCTGAAGACTGGCAAGCCGCTCTGCATGCCAGCGACTGAAGGGATTTCCGTTTACGACATCAGGATTGAGGACGAGGCGATCTATCTGAAGCCTTCCGCAGCTGAAGTTTCGACCTGTGATCATCCGACCCCGGCGAATACTGTTCGCGCTACACCGTCAGTTCCTCAGACGATTCCGACGGATGGTGAGCCTGCCGCGCTGGAAGCGATCGAAGTGTCGGCAGAGGAAGAGAACAAGTCGATTGACGAGAAAATGATCGATGCACTTCGGACAGTGATCGATCCCGAGCTGATGATCAACATCGTCGATCTCGGACTGATCTACTCGGTCAATCACGATGGGAAGAACGCCTACATCGACATGACGTTGACCAGCCCCGCCTGTCCGGCCGGACCGCAGATTGTCCAGCAGGCCAGGATGTCGCTGGAACGTCTGCATCTCGTCGAACAAGCCGAGATCAAGTTGGTGATGACTCCGCCCTGGTCGCCGGATCGCATGACTGACGAAGCCCGCGATCACCTGGGAATCTTTTAGGCTGGAATGAGCAAACGCAAAAGCTGCCGGAGCTTCAGTCGCGAACAAGGTTTTGACGTGTGAGAAAACAAGTCCTGCATCGCGATCTGTTGACGGTGTTCCAGCAATGAGCTGTTCCAGCAACAAGTCGTGCGACCTTGTTCCGCTACGAGAATAATCCGGTTTAGCCCAGCAGGTTCGTCAGGGTTGAGATCAGGATGCAGGCGGTGATGGCGATGACGGAAACGATCAGGCAGATCGCTGACATACGCCCCATTCGGACTCGCTTGTCGGTTCGGAAGGCCAGCCAGCAGATGGCGAAAATTAACAGTGGCGTGCAGAACAAACCAGAGACATACTGACCGGCGATGACCAGCGTGGCGGGGCCGATTTTGTCTGTTCCGAAGAGAGATTTCGAAACGCTCTCACCGTATATGGCGATGACCGGAATCATGATCATGTAGCTGGCCTCGGCGATGCGGTGGCATCTGAGGATTCGTCGGGAATCGTCTTTTGCGATTGTTCCCAGGCAGACGAACATGTCGCCCCACATTCTCGCGAAGGCCGCCACGCCAACAACCAGTGTTGAGAACAGCGTGCAGAAGGCTCCGAGGAGAAACAGTTCTCTCGACCACGGGCCGTACGAGTCTGTAAACATGCGCGAGAGTTCATCCACGACGCCGGTGCCCGAGACCTCGATTCCCTGGCGGTGCAGCACCGCAGCTCCCATCAGGAAATAGGCCGCGGTAATGATTGTTGTCAGGAATGTGGCCAAACCCACATCAATCTGGATGATCCGAATCCAGCCACGAGTTCGTTCCTGCCAGCCTGTGGATTCCGGCGGGCCGGTGAAGTCGGCGTAACCTTTTTCCAGAATCCAGTACGGGTACATGAAGAGTTCGTTGGCGGTCGCGCCGAGGGCTCCCATCAGGCTGATCACGGCGAAGGCCGCCAGTCGGGATTCTTCGCCCAGCGAGAACGTCATGCCTTTCGCGAGGTCGCTCATGCTGATGTGGAATTCGGTCCCCTGAATCAGAAACATCCCGATGACGACGGAGACGCTGAATCCGAGAACCAGAACCATGATCAATTTTTCCATCTCCGCATAAACGCCTCGCCACAGGATTCCCCAGGTGAGCACCGCCAGGAGCCAGATCCAGATCGTGTTGGACGTTTCGACATCAACTGAAAGTGGCAACAGTGAGTGCAACATGCCAGCGGTCGCACCGATCATTCCGGCGAAGGCAAGAGATGTCGGCAGGGACACGGCCATGTAAGCCAGTCCGATCCACGACGTGTTGCGGAACTTTGGAAACGGCAGCGTCGAAAACGCTTCAAACGGTGTGCATTGATGGGCGAGCGTAAATCGTCCAATTTCGATCTGCAGAAAATACTTGATGACGCACGACAGGATGACAGCCCACAGCAACACGAAGCCAAACGTTGCCGCCTGGTGAGGCGTGTTGATCAGCTCTCCAGACCCCATCACCGAACCGATCACGACCAGTCCCGGTCCCAGCGCTGCGAGCGTCCCGACAAAACCGCGTGGAGCGTTACGAATTCGAGACGTGTCGGTTTCGTCTGAGCTGGGCATGTCGCTTTCCGATCTGTCGGGGGTGTCCGTCCGAGGTTGCTGTCAGGCAGTCGCTGCCGATTCAATCTTCAGACATACATCTTCAGATGAGTGTCGTCGATCCCGGCTCAACGTGTGGGGACGCGGCGAACGAACTTTCGCAGCGAGGGCAGGGCGGATGTGTCGTCGCCGACGAACGACGCGGCGGCTACTTTGACTTCGGCGGTGTAGATGCTTCCGGCTGAATCGAGGTAAACGTCGTGAGGTGCGTAGAATTCTTCCGGCGTTGTGGGAAAGCCAGCGTCTCCCCATCGAGTGAGCAGGTTGCCGTCGCGATCGAAAATGCTCAGCCGACCACTCGGCTTCGAAGTGTCTGGTGAGTTCCTTGGAAAGATGCCGGTGTGAAAGCCCAGCTCAAACACGTAAACGAGTCCATCGGATGTGACGTGGACCTGAGCCGGTCGCGCGACGTCGGTCCAGACGGCAAGCAGCTCGCCATCTGGTGAGAAAATCTGAACCCGGCTGTTTTCCCGGTCCGCTACATACAGACGATCGCCGTCCGAGCCGATTCCGTGTGGCACGTTGAACTGCCCTGGCTGATCACCCGGTGAGCCCCAGGACGAGATCAATTCGCCATTCGGTGCGAAGCGATGCACTCGAGCGTTGCCGTATCCGTCCGTCACAAAGAGGTCACCGCCGGGCCCGATAATCGCGTTGGTCGGCAGGTTGAATGGTGGTCCGGCTTCCGGTCGGATGGTGCGGTAATCAAAACCATCGGCTCCCGTATTGGAAGGTTCTCCGGATGGACCAATCGTGCGAAGCAATTCACCCTCGCCGGAGAATTGTCGAACTGAGTGCCCCATATCATCGACGAGGTACAGCGTGTCGTTTTCACCGATTGAAATTCCGTGAGGTCGAACAAACTGCCCTTTGCCCCAGCCTCGGACGAACGTGCCATCGGCCTGGAAAACGAGTACCGGAATGTCCGCCCGCGCGAAAACGTAAACGAGATCGCGCGAGTCTACGGCGACGCCGATCGCCTCGATCAGCCCGGCTTCTTCCGGGACGTTTGGCCAGCCTGGCACAGCTTCATAAGTGAGTGATCCGGATCCGACAGTCATTGCTTGCTCCTCGTGCCGCGAATTGGTTGCCTCGTCACGTCTCAAACTTTGAGCGGTCTGGGGAGCGTTAAGAAATGATCGCAGCCGCGATCAGGTCATCCTCGACACCGACGGACTTTGCCGCTTCAACAATCTGGCTCCAGGTCGTGTCGTCGAGTTCCAGGCCGCTGCTGCGTTTCGCCCGGTTGCGGTTTTCGATCTCACCGGGGACAAGGACTTCTCCGCCGGGAGTTGTCGGGCGGGAAGTCTTCACGAAGTCGACATAACGCCGGATTTCTTCGAAGAGCGTGCCATCATTCTGCAGCTTCAACGGGTCGACATAAATGGAGAGCATGCCTTGTTCGAGCAGCGTTTTTCCGGGGGTGCTGCAGCCGCCTCCCGTGAGAGCACCGGCAAGGATTTCTGCGACCAGCCCCAGCCCGTAACCCTTGTGGCCGCCGAACGGCAGGATCGCTCCAACCGGTCGACCGCCTGCGGGGCCGTAGAAATCGTTGGCGTCGTTGGTGGGGTTTCCGTCTGCGTCGACGATCGTGCCATCGGGGACGGGCACGCCTTTGTTGCGGGCGACCTTGAGTTTCCCTTCGGCACTCGCGGCCGCCGCGATATCGAGGATGATCGGGTCGCGGCCTTCGATCGGTATTCCAATGCAGACAGGATTCACCGACAGTCGCGCGTCTCGCCCGCCACTGGGCACGACGAACATTCCAAGACCAGTCGTGTTCACAAAGTGGAGTGAAACCAGTCCTTCCCTGGCGGCGATTTCGGCCCATGTCCCGATGCGGCCGAGATGAGCACTGTTTCGAAGAGCGACGATGGCGACGCCGTGTTCACGGGATTTGTCGACACCAATTGCAACGGCCTGCCGTCCAGTCCACTGACCGTAACCTAACCCGGCATCCGCGACGACCAGCGAGCCTGCGTCGACGACGATCTCCAGCGACTTGCCAGCGAACACTTTGTCCTGACTCATCCACTGCAGGTAGATCGGTGCGCGGATCACTCCGTGCGAATCGTGTCCGACCAAGTTGGCCTCGACGAGGTGATCAGCGATGACCGCTGCCTCCTCGGTTCCGCACCCGGCTCGTGCGAACAGGTCGGCAATCAGAAGTTTCAGCGATTCTGGTTTCAGCGTCTTCACGCGGTGCTCCTGGAGTTTGGTCTGGTTGAGGACAGTTGCTGCCGCTCGTGTCTGCGGCCACTCTTGCAGTTTGTGCGGAAGAAAAACGAGTTGTCGCAGGTCGGCATTCCTGAAGCGAGCATCACGCCTGAAGCAAACGGCCCGGCGAGATCGTCTGCCCGCGTCCTGCTGTACTGCTTCGAGGTGTCCGCTTCGAAAGGGGGCAGCGGCGGGTCAACGATCGGTCGTAGCGGCTTC
Organism: Rhodopirellula sp.; assembly: GCA_013203845.1. Taxonomy (GTDB): domain Bacteria; phylum Planctomycetota; class Planctomycetia; order Planctomycetales; family Planctomycetaceae; genus JABMPE01. Next base: position 5,254 of record JABMPE010000689.1, read on the forward strand.
ACGTTTCGTAATGGCGGCGTCTGCCGGTCGCAGCAGCTTTGCTTCGCCATCGAGCATCTTCAGTTCGATGGAATGCAGTCGCAGCATTCCTTTGTAGATGGCGATGGTGATCTGTCGACGTTCTGGTTGCGACTGGGCGGGCAGACTCGTAGCGGCACCAGTCCAATCGACAAATGGTTTACCATCGATCGTTGCATTGATGGTGGCTTTGCTGTCAATCGTGGAGACCATCAGGTTCAAAGTTTGCTTCTGATCATGCACCAGTAGTTGATCTTTTGTATGAGTGGGATTGAGCGGATCGCGAGCAGGTCTGCCATCGATCGTTGACAGCCCCGCGCCCACGAAGCCGTCCTGATTATCGCCTTCGGCTAGAAATAACTGAGGCTGGCTTGTCGCGACAGGAAATTCCAGGTTGAGATACTTGGGACCGTTGAACACCGTGAATTCGGCCCGCAGTTGGAAGCTCCCGTGAACCATCAGCGGCAGCGTCAGACGAGTGCGATGGCCGAGCACCAGAACTCCCTGATCAATCACCGCGGGATTCACAAAGCCATTTTCGGTCGTCGAGTCAGCCGCCGGATCAATCAGTGTCCTGACATCCACCCAGCCATCGGCAGGAATGATCGTGTCGCGAGACAAAGGTGCCGATGCCGTCGTCGAGGCATCCGTCGCTTTTCTGGCGTCGTCACGGATCGGACTCAGCGCCACGCGGAAGCCCAGGATGAAGTACCGGTGCGACGGGTCGCCCCCGAAGCGGCGCGCCGACCGGCAGTACTCGGCGGGGCCGCTCCAGCTCCCGCCCCGGTCCACCCGGTACGAGCCCTCCGTGGGCCCCGGAGGGTCCGTGCCACCCGGCAATGCGTCTCCACGCCAGTCGAAACACCACTCCCGGGCGTTCCCGTGAATGTCGTACAGGCCCCACGGGTTCGGCTTCTTGAGTCCCACCGTATGGGCGTAGGCCTCCCCGGCGTCCTTCGTGTTCGCGTCGTACCACGCGTACTCACCCAACAGAGACTCGTCGCCGAACGAGTACGGCGTCGTCGTCCCCGCACGGCAGGCGTACTCCCACTCCGCCTCCGTCGGCAGACGATACTCCCAACCATCGCGCAGCTTGCCGGCGGCGCGCTCCCGATCCGTCAGACGACCGCAGAACGCCACCGCGTCCGGCCAACTCACGTACGTCGCGGCGACGTTGTCACCCTCGATGACACCCTGCTGCCCCTTCCACGGCTCGCTCCCGCCCATGACGGCCTTCCACTGGCCCTGCGTGACCTCGTGGACGCCGAAGCGGAACGGATTCGTCAGCGTGACGTCGACGGTGACGTCACCCTCGCCCATCCTGAACTTGCCCGGCGGGATGACGACGAGCCTCATGCCGACCGAGTTCACCGTTTCAACCTGCGTGCCGATATGATTCGCCCACGCCTCCTGATGCGCCTTCGCCTGAGCTTCATCGAACGGTGCGATGGAGGGCGGTGGGACCGCTGAAGTCTTCACTCCGTCCCACTCAATTTCGCAGTCCGGCAGGGCTTTCTGGAGTTCGGCAACTCCGGCGGACGTCACCCTGGTTCCGTTTAAGTCCACCAACTTGAGACTTGAGAGCCTCGCAATGGACTGGAGGCTCGTGTCGTCAATATTTCCGCAGTCGCTCAGGTAGAGCTGGCCGAGTTTCTTGAGGTTCTCAAGACCGGGCCCGGCAACGTTCGTCCTGCGGAGTTCGAGAAAGTCGAGATTCGACAGCGCTTTCAGGTGTGTGAGTCCGCGGTCGTCGATCGGAGTATTGTCGATCCCGAGTGCGTTCATGGACTTGAGCGCCGCCAGGTGCTGGAGATCGTCGTTGCCGATGTTCGGGCAGTCATGCAACGAGAGCCGCTTGAGCCGCCGCAGCGGGCGGAGATTCGCGAGCCCGGCTCCTGTCACCTGCTCACCGTGGGTATAGAGTGAGATGAGATTGGGAAAGAGTTCCGTGATCCGGGCGAGCAGTTCGTCGTCACACTGGAAGTTGAGAGATTCAACGTGCTCGGCCTCGGCGAATCGCTTGAGCAGTTCGACGGTTACGGTCTGTTGTCCGCGAAGAGTGATTCCCGAGAGGTCGATCGGTCCCTCCGGCAATGCCGCGGCCGTGTCCGCGAAAGTTCGCGCCCCGGTAGAGCCAATCATGAGATTGACGTTCTCCCTGTTGGTCAGCAACCACTCGGCCAGAGCGCGATCACCTTCACCAGGGAGTGTCTGTGCCGATTTCAGCGTCGCCGAGTCGATCGTCATGGCCAGCCGGAAGCCGACCCAGCCGTCGCTCTCCCTCGAAGGTGCTTCGCCGCGACTTGCCGAGCGACATTGCCATGCGTGCAAAACTCGGCCTCCGCCGCGACGGATTCGCGCATTGAGAGCATTGGTCGTATTGAGAGGATCGGTTGCTGGAATGTCCTGATACCTGCCGCCTGCGTCAGCGCACCATTCCCGAACGTTGCCGAGCATGTCGTACAGCCCCCAGGGATTGGGCTTTAACTGTCCGACATCCATTTGAGATGTGTCTCTCTGGTCTGGTTCCAGGTTCCACTCGTACTTCGCAATCGCCGTGTCGTCGTCGCCAAACCAATAAGAGGTGGTCGTCCCTGCGCGGCAGGCGTGCTCCCATTGGGCCTCCGTCGGCAGGATGATTTCTGCACCCACTCTTTCAGTGCTGGCGTTCAGCTTCTTCAGAAACGGCTGAATGTCGTCCCAACTCACCTGCTCCACTGGTCTGTTCGGGCCAGGAAACTTCGCAGGGTTTGCCTCCATGACTGCCTGCCACTGTGCCTGTGTTGTTTCGAACCTGGCCAGATAGTAAGGCTGGGTGATCCGCACGGAATGCTGCGGCCCCTCTATGTTGATATATCCCTCCTTGGCGCCGAGAGATTTCAACATCCTATCCCGTTCCTCTTGCGTCGAGCCCATCAAGAACTCACCTGGCGGGATGAGCATGAAGGCAATCTTCGCGCCGCCGGGCAGTTCGACTTCCTTCTCAACCGGCAAGCCGAGATGCTCCGCCCACGCTTTCTGATGCTGCTTCGCCGCGGCCGCGTTGAACGGGGCGACGGCGGGAGGTGGCGCGGTTTTCGGCCGTTCTGACGACTGACCTGTGGTTGACGTCGCCGTCTTGTTTTCAAGCGATCGTTTGACCG
>JABMPE010000074.1 GCA_013203845.1 Rhodopirellula sp.
ATACGAGATCGAGCGAATGTCTGAACTGCTGAATGCTGACGCAAAGAACGAACTTGACTTCCTGATCGTCTGCCGTGCCGAAGAGCAGGCTCGAGTGAGTTACGACATGGGCGTGTCGTCGCACCGCTTGAATTTGCTGGTGGCATTTTTCTTCCCGATGGCAACGCTGTCGTCGATTTTCGGGACCAACCTCATCCACGGTTTCGAAGATAAACATGCACCGTGGCTGTTCCTGCTGATGCTCGTCACTGGCCTGCTGTTTGGCCTGATCCTGACTCTGGCGATCACTCGCAAAGGCAGAGACAGGAATTAGCCGCGGAAACTCCCAACGCAGCGCCTTATGCCAGGCAGCGGACGATGATTGCCGACATGTCATCGGCGATGTCTTCCGAACCGACGAATTCGCAAACCGCAGTTCTCAGTTCTTCGATAATCTGAGCTCCGGGCAGTGAGCGATGGTCTTTGGCAAACTGCAATGTTCGGCTGAGGCTGAACAACTCGTTGTCGACAGTGTGCGCTTCCTGGAAACCATCAGTCGGCACAAACAGCATGTCGCCGGGTTCGAAAGCGACTCGAAAACTGGTGTTGATAATCGTATCGGGGATCAGGCCGAGCGGCAGACCGGTACTCTTCAGCGTTTCAATTTCCCCGCTCGCTCTCAACAGATAGCCGTTGTGGCCGGCAGAAGCGAATGTAAAGCTGCGGTCAGCCGGATCGATTCTTGCCAGAAACAGTGTGACGAACCGGTGTTCTTCGAGATCGCCCGAAAGGAACCGATTAGCGAGCATCAGAATCTCTCCCGAATGCGGTCGCGTCGTTGCGACAGCACGCAGGTACGCCCGCAGTTCGGCCATCAACAGAGCCGGTCCGAGGCCATGTCCGGTGACATCTCCCACAACGGTTCCCCAGCAACCGTTTTCCATCGGAATGAAATCGAAGTAGTCGCCCGCCGTTTCTTTGGCCGCGTAAACCGCTCCGGCAATATCGAAACCCGGCACGTTGGGCGCTTCGCGTGGAAACAGTGCCTGTTGAACATGACGCGCGGCGTCGAGTTCTTCCTGCATCCGTTTCTGAGTGCTCACATCAAGCGAGATGCCGATCGTCCCGATGATATTCCCACCCGCGTCTCTGAGCGGCTCCACGTGGACCGACAACGTCCGGCCACGCCAGAAGAACTCGATCGAAACCGGCTCACCACGAACAGCCCGTTGATGTGCCGCGATCGGGGGGTATCGCTCGTCGTCGGTTTCGAAGAAATCGTGCAGCGTCCTGCCGACGAGTGATTCGCCGACCTCGTTGATCAGGAAGTTGCTCGATGGCGGTGTAATCCGAAGTTCAACGTCCGTTGTCCACAGGACAGCCGGCAACTGCTCGGTAATGAGTCGCATGCGGTCGTTACTCTGACGCTGCATTTCAGCGGCACGCTGACGTTCGATCGAGTATCGAATCGCCCGTGACAACAGGCTGCCGTTGATCTCACCTTTGACGAGATAATCCTGCGCTCCGACCTGCATCGCCTCTAAAGCCTTCTGCTCGTCAGCCAGACCGGTCAGCACGATAATAGGCGTTGCCGGAGAAGCGGCATGAAGTTTTCGACAGGTATCGATACCAAAACTGTCTGGCAGGTTCAAATCGACAAGGACGATGTCGAGTGGCTGCGATTTCATGACCGCGATGCCGTCGGCGAGCGTATCTGCGACCTGAATCTGGTAATCCGCCGAGCGGATCTGCTGGAGATAAATCTCAAACAGCTCAGCATCTGACTGGCTGTCTTCAACCAGTAACAGACGGATCCGGGGAGGTGTTTGCATTTCAAGGCCCGTGACTCTCGTGTCGTCAGCTCCCATTCGGAGCGAAAACTCTGGCAGGAACGAACTAACTGGCAGCATTCAGAGAAAACTAATCCCGTCGGTGAGCGCCAATGTGACAGAGTTCCATTCTGATCTGACGGGGTGGCACGTGGTATTCATAGCAGCGTACACGGCACGGCAACGGTTCGCCACGAATGCGTTTGTACCTGGCAGAAATCTGTGGTCTGCCACGAATTGCTGCTTGACACGTACTGCGAGGGTTCCGTGACAATCACGCTTACTGCCGAAGTGTTCCAACGTCCCGCGCGCCGGTCCCCTGAATCTTCAGCCGACTGTCACCGAGGTCAGCTCGGATTTGTTCGCCGTACTTCTGCAACCGGACAACGACTTCCGGAAACCGGGCAGCAAGATTGGTCGACTCGCGAATGTCGGCTTCAAGATCATAAAGCTCTGTGCCGGTTTGTTTCTGAGTGTACGGCCCCGGCAGACCGTCTTTACCTGGTTCACCGGCCAGCGTCCGATATCCGTGCGGAAAATGCAGCTTCCATTTACCGCTGCGGACAGCCTGCAGTTCGCGGCCCCAGTACATCGCGTAATACTCATGCGGAGACGTCGCATCCTTCTGCCCGGACAACAACGGCCAGATGTTCTCACCATCGATCTTGTGCTGCGGGAGCGGCGCTCCTGAAAGGTGAGCCAGCGTCGGCAGAATGTCGATGGTGGCAGCCACTTCGCGGCACACCAGCCCTGCTGGAATCCTGCCTGGCCAGCGAGCGATGAACGGCTCGCGACAACCACCATCCCACATCGTGCCCTTACCTTCTCGAAGCGGCAAAGCCGAGCCGCCGTGATTTCCGTATGCAAGCCACGGACCATTATCCGACGTGAAGATCACCATCGTGTTCTCATCGAGACCATTTTTCTTCAACGTTTCTAAAATCTGTCCGACCGACCAGTCGATCTCCATGATCACGTCGCCGTACAGGCCGCGTTTGGATTTGCCCTTGAACTTGTCGCTGACATACAGCGGAACGTGCGGCATCGAGTGCGGCACGTAGAGAAAAAACGGCTGCTCCCTGTTTTTCTCGATGAACGACACGGCACGCTTGGTGTACCACGTCGTGAGGTGCGTCTGATCTTCCGGTGTCACTTTCGGATTGACGATCTTCTCGCCATCGATCAACGGCAGGCTCGGCCACTTCTTCAACCGCTCCTGCATTGGCAGATGCAGCACGTTTGGATGGTAGGGCCACATGTCGTTTGAATAGGGCAGTCCGAAGTAATCATCAAACCCGTGCCGGGTCGGCAGAAACTGAGGATGATGTCCCAGGTGCCATTTCCCATAGATCGCAGTCGCATAGCCCTTCTGCTTGAGCACTTCTGCAATGGTCATCTCGTCATCGTGAATGCCGATATTGGCCTGCGGCCCGAGTGCTCCCAGAATTCCCACGCGAACGTTGTAGCAGCCGGTCATCAACGCGCTTCTCGAAGCCGAACACACGGCCTGAGAAACATAAAAGTCGGTGAAACGGGCACCTTCCGCCGCCATGAGATCAAGATTAGGAGTTTCGATATCCGGCGACCCGAACACACCAACGTCCTGGTAACCCTGATCGTCGGTAAACACCACGACAAAATTCGGCGGTCGACCTTCCTTCGATGCAGCCAGCGTCACCGTGCTGAACAACAGGCATTCTGCAAGTACCGCCAGCGCAATCGCCGCTGTACTGACCAGCCAACGCCGTGAAATCCCACACTGTGAAATCCTGCACCGGGCAGCCCTGGCATAAGTCTGGTCGACACGACTGACGTCGATGGGCTGACGCATGATGATCCCTGCTATTCTGCAACGAGTGATTCGGGGGTTATCCGGGATGTGCTGCGACGAACTTCGCCGCGACGTTACAGGACGATCTGCAAAAGGCCATGAGCACCGTGAACCTGAGCGGCCCCGCTTTCTGTAACACAGCAGCACGATGCCGCAGAAACTTCCGTCGCATTGTTGTGGTCTGATTTCGTAGGGTCAAATCGTTCTTCTGCCCTTCAGGCTACCATTGGTATTCCGGGGCGGATGAGAAGTTCCATTCTTAAAGAATGCCGGTGCCGAAGTCGGTTCGGGATACATCATAAGTCGTCGTCCCTGAAAAAGCCGGTGCGTTTTTGCGGTTCATTTTCGGGCGAGGGTTTCCAGGTGGTGGCGACTTTCTGGCGGTTATCAGGCGGCGATTCGGCCAGGACTGCGGACAATTCGGGGTGTTGGATGAATGGTCGCCTCGCCCTGGTAATCGTGACCGCGATAGCCTTTGTCGACGAAGGCGTTCGTGACTCGGATCTTTGTGATCTGTTCGGTCGTGGCGATCGCTCTGGCCAGTGTGTGTCCGTCATAAGGATTGCCTTCGCACAGATTGATGCCGGCGATCCAGTTGCCGCGATTCGTTGTCGTCACCGACACCTTCTGACCGAATTCATACCGCTTGTACGCCGCCGACGGTGGTCTGCTGGGCGAGCTGGAGGGCTCGGATGGCTTGAGGTCGTTCGGCAACAAGAACCCGCGTCAGGCGATGCGTGTCAGTGTGCGACTCCTGCCAGATGCCGATTGCCTGGAAATTATCCAACAGTTCAGGAACCGAGTGACACTGGTCAACAGGCAGAACGATCTCAACAAGTCGAATGGCCATTTTCTATTCCTTCCCAGGCCTGTCGTCTGCCTGACGCGATACCTCGGTTACCTGGGCGTCAAGGAATTCGGTGACCGCCTGGAAGCCATCGACCGCTTCCTGTTTCACCCGTTCGAATTCACCAAGGAAATCACGACCGCTCTCAGAAGCGGCAGAGTCCTGGGAATGCAGCCACGATTCGATCCCCTTGCCGTGGTGGTAATACTCCCGGAGCCGATATCGCGCGACGAGTTCACCACAGTCAGCACAGCGGACGTAAACCATTTGCGACTGCCCTGGCTCACGCACCAATAGATTGCACATGTTCGGAGACAGACATGCCTGACACTGCTGCAGATGGACTTCCATAACTCGCATTTCCTGAACTGTGACCGCCGTAACGAATCGTGCGACTGTTATCTCAGAACAGCCCGACGATACTCCACCACCAGTACCCCGTCGTGAATGCTAGAACCGTGCCTGTCAGAGTGATGATCAGACCGGGCTTCAACATGTCATCCGTCGTCAGTTCGCCCGATCCGAAGGCCATCGCGTTGGGTGGTGTGGAAATCGGCAATGGCATCGCCAGCGAACAGGCAAATGCCACTCCGATCATGACAGGAGTCACCAGGGACACGCTCAGTCCCATCGCGATCGGCATCAGCAGATTCGCCGCAGCGGTATTGCTCATCACCGATGACATGACCATTGCGAGGACACCAAACAGGATCATGACCACGAAAACACTGGAATCACGCAGCGGGATATTCTGAACGATCCAGTCGCCCATCCCGCTGACGTCGATGGCTGTTCCGAGACAGGCTCCACCACCCATGACCAGCAGCACATCCCACGAAAGAGCCCGCAGGTCTTCGACGTTCAATAGCTTCAAACCGAAAAACAGGACGAGCGGAATCAGAGCGACAGTCCCGGCCGAGTGTCCGTGCCATTCCGTCGTCATCCATCCGGCAACCGTGATCAACGCGCCCAGCACAACAATCCACGATCGCAACGTCAGCCTGCGTGGTGGACCGGCTTCCGGAAGTGTGATCTCGCTTTGCTGACCACGAAACAGCAGCATCAGAAGCGCCCACGCGACCGCCAGCATAACGACGACACCGGGCACACCCACCAGCATCCACATCCAGAACGTTGGAGCGAGTCCCGCCTGCCGCATGAACTGCATGGCGATCGCATTGGGAGGACTGCCAACAGGAGTTCCAAGGCCTCCCAGATTCGCAGCAAACGGAATACTCAGCACAATGGCTTTACGATATGCGTCTCCCGGCGGCAGGCTTCGAACGATGGGCAGGCACAGTGCCAGCATCGTCGCGGCCGTGGCCGTATTGCTCAGCCACATCGACAGCACTGCGGTGACAACCATCACGCCAACCAGCAGTCGCGGAACCGAGCGTCCGGTTCGTGAGATGATCGCCCGAGCGATCCTGTCATCGAGCGCAAACTTATGCAACGCTGAAGAGAGCACGAACCCACCCAGAAACAGCAGGATGATGTCCGAGAAAAATGGCGACAGAAACTCGCCTGCCGTCACCGACTTCCCTGTGGCTTCCAGTACAGGCCGCAGCCACACCAGACTCAGCAGCAGCACGACGAAACTGGTGACAAACAGCGGTACTGCCTCGGTGACCCACAGTGTCGCCGCCGTGACAAGAATCACCGCAGCAACCCTGGTCGGAATGTCCATCCCCAGCGGCGATTCCATCACCAGTAGAGTCAGTCCCAACACCGTCGCGCTCGAAAGTACAACGTTCTTCCATGAGATTTTTCGGTTCGACAATTCGCCTCCGTCACAAGGGACGCTGACTCCACCGTTCCACTATTCCGAAAACCTCGACTGGAACGTCTGACATTTGCGTCGATCGCATGTTCCATACCGCACTGCACTGCAGCGAGAAAGCAGTCAGGAACCAGCAACATCCCGAACAGACCAGTCCGGAAAGTCTGTACCACGCCACGGTCAATCAGCCACGAAACCGCTTGCTTCAACACCTTCCAGTGTTATTAAACCCGGCAGGACCACATGGAAACGCTGCTCCTGAAGTATCAGCAGTTTACTTGTCATGGCTCTGGATGGCTTTGCCGATTCGCTTGAACCCATCGCCGATTTCGCTTCCCAACTGCTTCAGGGTTTGCCATACGTCACCCGACGTTTCACCAACGGCGTCTTTGACGGGCTCATACTTCGAGCACAGCTTTGACAGCTTCATGTCGAGTCGATCCCACTCCTCGCGCATCTCCATTCCGGTCAGATGTATCTTGACCGAGAGTTCATCACGCTGTTGTTTGAGTGACGTGATCAGCTCTTCGATCCTTTGAGGTTCTTCCGACATTCTCTTTCTCTCCTGATTGATGGGTACTCTATCAGTCGTTCCGCTCAACACTCGGTCAGGTTCGCGGGCTCGCTGAAAGTCTTCAAGGCTGCAGCGTCCGGCGTTTCCAGTTCCATTTGTGAATCTCAATTCCGGCTAAGACTGTCAGAGCCAGACATAACAGGGTCAACCACTGCAGCATTGATACCGGTTCGGTCGACAACAGCTTTTGCCCCATTGGTGAGTAAACAGCAGCAACGTGGATCAGGAAGGCGGCTGCAGTCCCTGTGATCAGGATCGGACTGCGGAACGGAGACATGACAAACGCTGATTTTGTTTCCGATCGACAGTTTCCGATATGCACGTTTTCGAACAGTACCATCAACAGCAGCAGGCCGTTGCGTGCTGAGGTTTCCGTCCAGCCGTTATTCAGCATCCAGTAAAATGCCGCGAATCCGACCACTCCAATAATGACAGCGCCAATCAGGGTGCGTTCAATCATCAACCGGTTGAAGATGCGTTCGCTGGGTGGACGAGGCTTACGGCGGAGTGTGTCACCTTCCCCCGGTTCAAAGGCCAGTGCCACGTCCTGAATTCCGTTGGTCACCAGATTCAACCACAGCAACTGAACGGGCAGCAATGGAAGTGGCGTACCGGCAATGACGGAAAGCAGAACGAGAATCAGTTCCGCCGCACCGGTCGAAACCAGCAGATAGATTACTTTCCGAATGTTGTCGTAAGCGATCCGACCTTCGTCGATGCCCGCCACGATGGTGGCAAAGTTATCATCGCTGAGAACCAGTTCCGCAGCTTCGCGCGCGACATCCGTCCCGCCTTTACCCATCGCGACGCCGATATTCGCTGCCCGCAACGCAGGAGCATCGTTGACGCCGTCGCCAGTGACAGCGACGAAGTGGCCGGCCTCCCGAGCGGCATTGACGATCTCCAGTTTCTGTCGCGGCGACACTCGCGCGAAGACGCGAATTCGTCCGACAATCTCACGCAGTTCTTCCGGAGTTTTCTCCAGCAGTTCCTGGCCGGACATCACCTGCTCATCGCTGTTCGCCATGCCAAGCTCTCGGGCGATTGCCAGAGCGGTCACGCGATGGTCACCGGTGATCATCGTTACGTCGACTCCTGACTCGTGACAGTCTTCGACAGCGTCCCGGACTCCAGGTCGGAGCGGATCGATCATTCCCACGAATCCCAGGAACCGTAGTTCTGTGGGTTCCGGTGGAGCATGATCTGACGTCAGCCCGGCCGGCGCGTCGCCTTCAGCCAGTGCAAGGACGCGATAACCGCGAGCGGCCATTAATTCGGCCTGCTTCAGGCGTTCGGCTTTTCGATCAGGCTCGCCGCACATCTCAAGTGTGCGTTCTGGAGCGCCCTTTACAAAAGCACGCACCTGGCCGCCGAGGTTGTGATACGTCGCGGCATACTGCCGTTCAGATTCAAAAGGAATCTGGTTGACCTGCGGGTGGGCTGCCAGAGCTTTTTCATGGATCCAGCCGAGCTTATGCCCCAACGACAGAAAGGCCACATCGACGGCGTCGCCGCGCCATGCCCAGCTTCCATTTGTGTGACGCAGGTCTGCCTCATTGCACAGCACTGCCGCTCGGGCCAGGCCTTCGAGCTGCGGATGATCGCCGGGTTCCACTGACCGACCATTCAGCAGCACGTCTCCGGAAGGAACGAACCCTTCGCCGGTAATCTCAAAAGTTTTCCCGGCGGGAAGGAAGACCTCGCGCACTGTCATCGCGTTGACCGTAAGTGTTCCGGTCTTGTCCGTCGCCACAAGGGTGCAGCTTCCCAATCCCTCGACGGCGGTCAGCTTGCGGACGATCACGCCGCGCTTCGCCATGCGGGAAGTCGCGATGGAGAGTGCCACGGTCATGGCAACCGGCAGTCCCTCTGGGATCGCCGAGACCGCCAGCGCCACAGCGAACAGAAACATCTCACTGATCAACTGTCCCCGCAGAAACACTCCGAGGCATCCAACGATCACAGCGGCTGCGAGTACCACCGCCGCTATTACGTGAGTGAATCGCTCCATACGTTCCAGCAAAGGCGGACGGCCTCCGCGCGAAGAAACAACATCCAGAGCGAGTTGCCCGACATGTGTGGCAGCGCCCGTAGAAACGGCAATTCCCTGTGCGCGGCCTCGAGTCACCGTCGAACCGGCATACGCCATGTTCAACCGGTCGCCCAGCGAAACGTTTTCTTCTCCTGACCAGGAAGGGACTTTGACAACCGCCCGAGATTCGCCGGTCAGAAGTGATTCGTCGATCTCCAGGCCGTGAGCCTGCAGCAGCCGAATATCCGCCGGAACGCGATTGCCGGATTCCAGCCAGATGACGTCTCCAGGTACGACCTCTTCCGCGTCAATTTCGCTGACGTCACCATTCCGCAGAACGGACGCCCGGATACGCATCAAATTCTGCAGGGCCTGAGCATTCTGTTCGGCCCTCCATTCCTGATAACCACCGATCGCCGCATTCAGGCACAGCACAGCCGCAATAAACGCTGCGTCGGTTGGTTCATTGATCGCCAGTGACACTACGGCGGCCAATCCAAGAATGTAGATCAGCGGGCTGCGAAACTGCCTCAACACAATCTGCCACCACGCCGGCGGCGGACGATGCGGCAGCTGATTCCGGCCATACTCCGCCAGTCGCGAGGCGGCCTCGGCCGAAGTGAATCCAGCAGTTGTGGTTTTCAGCGTTGTCGCCAGAGATGTGCGATCCAAAGAGTGCCACGCCCGACGCTCCTGCTCTCGCGTTGTTACTGACATGTTACTCCTTCAAGAATCTGCCTGGGGACGCCATCGCTGTGACACTTGCCCGGGCACCATTAACGCGTGTTGTCTTTCCAGTTGAGGCTGCAGATTCCTCAATCACAAGCCCCGTACAGTCCGTAGGCATCGTACGACGACAAGCAGCGTTCGCACCAACCGCAAATGCTGTTCCATTAAGGGGTTATCGTGAAGCCGATTGGCTGCAGGCTCATCCTATCGGTAGAAGTGAACGAGTAGTGCTCATGGGGCGACGTATTAATCAACTGGTTCCAGTCTGGTCTCGAAGGTTGGCCGCCAGAAGTGCAACTCTAAGTCCGGCACCCACATTGCATATCCGTGATCCACACAAGTCATTCCGAGCCGAATCAGAACCTGGCAGGAGTCAGGACGGTGAAACGATTTCTGAAAATTCTCGTTCACGCTGACGGTCGAGATGGTGGGCGGACCGCGTTGCGCCGTGCCATCCATCTGGCACGCACTAACGAGGCTCGTCTGACCGTCGCCGAAGTAATCCCCGAGCTGCCGCCCAACATCCGCAAACTGAAGGAGATCAAATCCGTCGCCGAACTCAAGGAGATGGCGCGGGAGGATGCTCAGCAGGGGCTGGATGAGCTGCTCTCTGAAGTGGATACGGTCGGCGTGTCTCGGGCTCAATACTGACGAGTCTGATCGGTGGCTCAGACTTTTTGTCTCAAACCGCGGAACAGGGAGCTGATGAACAGATCACACTTTGTGTCTCAACCGTTGCAGGCTTTGTGTCTCCCGTTAACGTAACCTGTTGACACGTAAGGAGTCGCGTTTCAATCTTTGTGACTCCCACCACAGATTGGTCGGATTTCGGAACCGGAGCGTTGGGCGACATGGTCTGCCACACGGCGAATCTACCATTCATGACGTTGCTGCCTGGTCTGCCAACTCGCGTGCAGGCCGTCAGCAGCACAGTGAATTCGGAAACGTATTCGTTCCGGGCTGCGAGTCTGATCGATCCACCGGATCGCAAAGACTGGGAACGGTGATCGCTCGAGCGTCAAACACCATTACAGAGAAACAGAGAAGATGATGAAGAACCTGACCAGCGTCCTCGCTTTTGTGCTCTTGACGGCGGCTTGTTCGCAGGCGGCCGACTGGGCTCCGGAGAAGCAGAAGGAATCTCAGTTCACCGAACGGATGCTGGAGACGTTTCAGCATGGAGTCAAAAAGGAGTGGGGTTACGAGTCTCCTCAGCGCGATACGTTTCTGGTGCTGCATCCGAAACGGGACCAGACGCACGCTCCGCTGTATGTGGTTCTGCATTCGGCAGGACATGACGTTCATTCCTGCCTGGCCTGTACGACTCAGGTCGGTAATCACGACATCTATCGCGCGCCGCAGGATTTCTTTGCGCTGTATCTCGACTGTCGTGCCAACAAAGGCGACTGGTGGTGGGGCAGTGATAAATACAAGGGCTCTGAAGTCAGTCCCACCGACAGACGTGCGATCGATACGGTGAAGTGGGTTATTGAAGAATACGGCATTGATGAAAACCGTGTATATCTCTGCGGAAATTCAATGGGTGGCAGTGGAACTCTGGGGCTTGGCGTGCGACACGGCGATGTCTTCGCGGCAATCAAGGCCAATGTTCCGGCACGAGTCGAGCACGTTTCCAATCGGATGTACTTCCCGCCCCAATCTGTCCCGGCGAATCTGACTCTTCCGGACCCGCCGATCGTGATTGACTATTCCGCTCAGAACGATGGCTGGTCCAAGGGCCACGACACGTTCTTTCAGGCAATGAACGACCGAAAGTATCCGCTCTTCATGTACTGGGGGCCGTTCGGTCATGCGAACAACCACGCCAGCATCCTGAAAGTGAATGACCTGATTAATTCGTTTGACTGGTTGAGCGTCAGAAAGAACGAGGCATATCCGGTGTTCACAAATGCTTCGACGAATGACCCACTGCCGTGGCCGGATCACGTTGACAGTCAGAAGTCCGGGCAGGTCAACGCCTTCTTCCGGTGGAAAGACGTCAGTGAAACTCCGGACGGCATCGAGATGACGCTCTACCTGCTCACACCAGCGGAGCTCAAAACGTCGTTCACTATTCCGACAGAGGCGACAGCCGACGTCAGCCTGCGGAGACTCCAGAAGCTGAAGGTTGCCTCGGGGATGACCGTGCGTTGGACGTTCGGCGCGGCGAGCGGTGAAGCTCAAGCCGATTCGACGGGCTGCGTCACAATCTTCCAATTGAAGATTGTATCGAAGCCGACCGTGCTGACCGTGCGTCTCGTCAAATAGAAACGCGACCTGGACACGGAATGGAATGTTGCCTGGAGTCTCTTCAGCACGTTTCTTCCGTGGCACGAAAGGGTCATTTTACGCTGCCCCAATGGCTCTCAGCAGCGACGTTTTGTCACCCATCCGTTTCGAACTTCGATTCTCTTGAACGAGAGCGGGCTCTTTGAGTCTGCGGAATAGGATGGCTCTGCCGCCTGGGAATCAACGAGTCTGCTCAATGTTACCTCGGGAGGTTTTTACCGTTTCTGAAGTGTCTAATACTCTCGACGAAAACGATATCACGAGACTGAGCGACTGGCTGAGGTTTGCCGGTCGACAGATTTCACGCGAATGAGGCGAGACGATGGACGACGATGCGCCACCTGGAGTCCCCGAATGGGTGGTCACCTACGGGGACATGATGTCTCTGTTGCTGACGTTCTTCATCATGCTGGTGTCGCTGAGCGAGATCGTGGCGGAGCAGAAGTACCGCGCCGTGCTGACGGCTCTCGATAAAAAAATGGGATTCACAACGTCTCCTGTTGCACCCTCTGGTAAAAATTTCGCTGCCAACAGCACCACGGAGAGCCCCAACGAGTCTCTGGGTGCCGAGTCTCCCAGAGACGACGGTAAGGGGGGCGTTAAGTCCAAGTCTGTACATGGCGATGATCGCCGGATCAAAGTGACGGACGAAGGAACACCTCAGCAGGTCGGATCCTTTCTGACGTTCCTGCCAGTGTCAAAAGACGAGGCGGGCGAGAAAGAATTCCATCTGACGGGCGAGGCGGAAGCGGAACTCTTCCGCATTGTCAGGGAGCTTCGTGGAAAGCCCAACAAGATCGAAATTCGTTCCCACGTAGCCCCGAAAGACGCGTCTCGTGTGGTCGATGTCGTGTCGATAACCGAGGGAATCAGTCGCAGCTATGACCAGGGACATGCGGTGTTCGCACTTCTTGAGAACTGGGGCATCAATCCCGAACGAATCCGAATCACCGCGGCAGGAACCTCGCCGGCAAGCGACATGACGACTGATACAAAGACGCCTGCCGAACGCGTCGAAGTCTTCATTACGGACGTGTTTTCATCCGAGTACGTCGGCAATCGAAAACTCTGACGCTTCCGGTTGTGAAGACTGAAGCGGCAGCAGACGACGCAGCCAGAACGCGGCACTCAGATGTCCAAAGGTATTGGCAAGCGACGGATCCGCCAGGCCCAGACTACTTCGCAATCTTCCACAGGTGCCCGTCGCTGCGGACAAACATTTCGTTGTCGGAGATTGCGGGCGTGCTGAGGATGGTTTCGCCGACACTGTTTTCGCCGACGATTTCACCTTCGGCTCCACTGATGTCGACGACCTGAGCCCCGCCTTCCTCGTTGAAGAAGATCAGATGCTTTCCGGCAGCCACCGGAGTCGCACTGAACGGCCCTTTCAGGCGGACCTTCCACAGGATGCTGCCGGTGGTGACGTCGGCAGCCTGAAGAACTCCGGCGCGGTTGATGACAAACACCTTTCCATCAACAACGATCGGGCTCGACGTTCCCGGTCCAAGCCGATTGTCGTTCCAGAGGACTTCTGGTGACTTCGCATCGTCAGTTGGTTTTTCACTCAGCCGTAAAGCAGTCAGACCGTTCGACGGGACGAGCAGCGAATCAGCAGCGACCACTGATGACGGAATCGTTGACGCACCGTTTCCGAACTTCCAGAGCGTCTCGCCTGAAACGGAATCAACCGCTTCGATTCCAGCCGACGACTGAAGCAGCGCCACGGGTTTCGAATCGCCATGCTGCCACAGCGTCGGTGAAGTCCAGTTGGCTTTCTTCGGGCGAACTTTTTTCCAGCGAGCCTTCCCATTGGCTGTGTCGAGTCCAGTTGCGAAGGACTCGGCGTCGTTTTCGACCTGTACGATCAGCGTGTCGCCAATGACGATCGGCGAAGACGCCATGCCAAGACTGTTGCTGGCATTAGGAAAGTCGTGAGTCAGACCGCGCAGCCACTGCAGGTTGCCGGCGAGGTCCAGGCAGATGACGTCGTTGCTGGAAAAGAACGCAAAAATGTGCTGACCATCGGAAGCTGGAGTTGGAGTCGCGACGCACATTTTAGGGTGAGTCATCGTTCGACCGGTGGCCCAGAACTGACGCTCCCAGTTCTTTTTTCCGGATTCACGATCAAATGAAAGAACGTGCAGCCGGTCCTGTCGAAAGTCGCTGCTGGCCGTCACGACAACTTGATCACCGATGACGATTGCACCGGACAGACCTCGACCAGGCAGGTCGATTTTCCAGGCGATGTTTTCCGTGTCTGACCACGTGGCCGGGATTTCGGACAACGCGGAAACTCCAGAAACGTCGTTGCCGCGAAACTGCAACCAGTCCGCTCCGGTCAGGCAGGTTGATGAGACAAACGCGGCAATTAAGGGAACGATTCGGCGGGCGAAAGCGTTTTGCAGGTTAATCATTCGGATGCTCCTTCGGCGCTGGCCGTAAGTCGTTCTGACTGTGGCGTTGACTGGTTGTCGAGACGCGTCGTTGATTCGCTTTTCGATTTGACCGGCAACACCGCGACGCCGGATGGATCACAGACGCGGATCTGAATCTGGTAGCGCTGTGCCCAGTCGTCGGTCTGCTCATTCTGACAGAGTTTCAGCAGGATCACGTTTTTGCCCGCGTTCAGTTTTGCCGGAACGCGGTACTGGTCGATGGCCATGCCACGGTGATACTCGTCGCGACCGAAGAGGAACTGTCCGTTGACCCACAGCTTCCAGGCGTTCGGTGTGCCGAATCGAAACTCGACGTGGCGATCGGCAGCGGACTCGTACGAAGTCGCAAGATACATCACGGCTCCTTTGTGAGGAGCGAGTGATTTGGCGATGTCGACGATGCCGAATTCATCGGCCGTGGTAATCTCGCCCCAGGTAACTTCCCCTTCTTTGGCCTTCAACTTTGCGGCAAAGTCGAGTTCCTTTTCCGGAGCGTAGGCGATGTCAAACCCGACGAAGTCATGATTGTCAAACGGGCCCACAATTCTCCAGTCGGTGAGAAATCCAAAGTGGCTGACAAGGTCGACTTCGTCACCCAGCTTCCTGAGTGACGCGGAGATTTTTTTGACGAGGTCTGAATCCGTCGCGCCGGACAGTGCCTGACGATAAATCTGCTTTGCCTGATCGGTCGAATCTTTACCCAGCGATTCTGCTTCGACGATCAAACGTTGCACGGCGTCGCGACGAAACTCGGGACTCGGATCGAGAAGCATTTTTGGAATCAGCCGATCGGCGGCGGTCGCGTCGACTTTCGAAAGGATTTCAAACGCCAGTCGCCGTGCTCGCGGATCGTTTGAGCGTTCCTGCACGAAGCCTTCCAGCGGTTTCGCCGGCAGTGATTTTCCAGCCGCGAGATGTCGATCGGCGACGGTCTCAACGGCATTTCTCAGGTAGTTCGCGGCCAGTGGTGACGCATTTTCGAATCCAGACAGAATCTGCACGAGATCGCTGGACGCGGCGTTCGACAAAGTGCGAACAGCAGCGGCAGCCGCTTCGTTACCCTGCCCTTCGCGAGACACGTTTCGAATGGCGGTGATCTGAGAACTCAAATCAGCAGCTGACAGGTTGGTCACCGCGACAATTGCCATGATGAGGGCGGCACAGCCGTTTCTGAAGTGCGACATTGATGGCCTCGTGATAGTTCGTGTGACTTCGTCAGGCGGAGCCCGACCTACGATTTTGGAGTTCTTGAGTGAGCAGACTCCAGGATGGACGTCGTCATGTCAAACACAGGGAGTGCGCACTCGAACGGTGAGATGTTCCCGGCGGCGCCCGTGACCAGCTCCAGAAAGCCCACGACCGGGTTGTGTGTGGCGTCCGGACCGCTCTGTTCCGGCGGAAGATCGATCTTCTGGATGTCGTTATCGCGACCGATAAACAACTGAAAGTCGCGAACGATGAGGTCAGCATTTTCGCAGTGGATGAACAACTCTTCGTGAAAAGTGCTGGAGTTTCCGAAGAACGACAATGAAAATGGCACATCGCGATCGGACGCGTCGAGCAGTTCGCCGTTAACCAGCGTTACGATCTCGACTTGGCTGCCAGCCTTGCTGCTGCGTGCCGACACGTCGCCGAGTCGCAGACTGGTCACATAGAACAGACTGTCCAGTCGATGGCTGCCGGCGTCGCCGAGGAAGCCTCCATAATTGATGTCGGGCTCGTCGCGCCACGTCCCGGCGATTGTCTGCTGCCAGCGTTCGGTATTCACCGCCGTGATGCCCACGATGTTGCCCCACCGGCCCGAATCAATCTCTTCTTTCATGCGTCGGTAAACTGCCCAGAAGCGACGCTGGTACGCGAGCATGAAGTGAAGTTCGCGGCGATCGCGCGAAAGATGGATCAGTTCGAGAATTTCGTCCCGATTGGCTCCGAGCGGCTTCTCACACAGCACATGCAGATTGCAGCTGGCAGCGGCTCGAACCTGCGAAGCATGCGCCGTTGTTGGCGTGCAGATCACAGCAGCATCGGCATTGGATTGAGAGAGTGCGTCCTCGACCGTTTCAAACACCGCCGCGTCTGGAGCGAACCTGTCGCGAAGCTGTGTCGCCATGTTGGGGTCGGCATCGAAGAATCCGACCAGATTCGATCGTGAATCGACTGCCAGTCGTTCGCTATGAGCATGACCCATGCGACCGCAGCCGATCACAACGCATCGAAGGCTTTTCATGTAAGTCATGTCGCAGTTAAGGATTGGGGGCGGTTTACTCGCATTCGGTAGTTTCAGACTGTACGCTGGCTCGGGATCGCTGGACAGGCAGAGACCGCCGTCTTGTTGTCACTCCAGGACTCCACATTCTGCTGAATTTCAAATCAGATTTGTCCGGTCGGGTGAGCAATTTGATATCACGGATTTCTCATTCGACACGTAACCCGTTTGATTAAACCCCCCAACGTCCATTCCTCTTTCAGGTGGTTTCTTCGTCAAGTCAGTCGGTCGGGAACGTTCTCAACACCGCGGACATTTGACGATGCTGCCGAACCAGTTTTCAGGAGATTCGAGATGCTTTCACATTTCCGTTTAACGGCAGCCCTGCTGGTTGCGGTCTTTGCAGGCCTGACGTCGCCGGCAATCGCTGCGGACGGCTACGGCGACCTGACTGGCCGCATCGTCTTTGACGGTGACGTGCCGAAACTGCTGCCAAAGGTCAAGAAAGACAATACCGCACTGAAACTGCCAGCATGCTGTGCCATTAAAGACACCGCTAACGATTCGCTGGTCATCAATCCGAAAAACAAGGGCGTTCAGCACGTCTTCGTATACCTGAAGAAGGTTTCGAAGAGTGCGATCCATCCGGCCCTGAAGAAGAGCAAAGATCCGGAAGTCGTCTTTGACCAGAAGGAATGCGTCTTCAAGCCGCACACGTTGATTGTCAGAACGGATCAGCAGGTCGTTGTGAAGTCGGGCGATGATGTTCCACACAACACGCACACCTACCCGGTCTTGAATCAGGGCGAGAATTTTATCGTCGCTCCGAATGACCGGATGGGAATCAAGATGCCGAAGTTCGTCTCCAAAGAACCGCTGCCGATGCAGGTCAAATGCGACATCCACGCGTGGATGGCGGCTTACTGGCTGGTGATTGATCATCCTTACGCAGCCATTACGGACGCGGACGGCAGGTTCACCATCGAGAAGCTGCCAGCTGGCGACTACGAATTTGTCGTCTGGCAGGAGCGGGTTGGCTACCTCAACAAAGCCCTGAAAGCCACGATCAAGGACAAAGCGAAAACGGATCTCGGCGATGTCAAAGCTCCAGCCGATAAGTTCGAAGTCAAAGCTGACGAAAAAGAGTAGGCAGCGAGCGAAGCAGCAAACTCCATTGCCCTTTGCAACAAGCAGTCAACAAAAACCGAAACGGCGGGAAGATACTCGATCTTCCCGCCGTTATTCGTTTGCCGGTCAAATCGTGATCCAACGGTCGCGCGAAGCGATCGGCCACTGCCCGACAACTTCTCCACCGGAGACGACATACGCGGCTCGATGCAGGGCTGACGTCGGGCAAATGTGACGGGGGATCGCGAGCAGCTCATCGCCGGGTTCGAATTCTTCGGCTCGCGACGTTTCGAGCACAAGGTGTTCTTCATTCTGCAGGACGGCTTTGGCGTCGGGCAGATCCGGGAACGTCAGTCGTTGCTCGGCCGGCGGATCCGATGCAACCGCCTTGTAGCCAATGTCGAGCGTGATTCTTGTCGGCGTTGGGCGACTGATGACTCGCGTCAGCATCATCGCGGCTGGCGGGAAGTCCATGTCCGGAAAGCGACCGCCGTATCCGGCATCGTTGTAGACGCAGGTACCGGGGCTGTATTCGATGCCCGGATCGGTCTTCTCTGCATAGATCGGAAACGACGCCGTGCCTCCACAAACCAGTCGTGGCACCGGCCAGCCTTCCGCTTCAAGGCTCTTACGAAACTCGACAACGCGGTCCCACTCCTCGTTGACAGCGGCCCGTCGTTCATCTCTGGAAGTTTGATGCTGATGCCCGTCATAAACGTGCAGGCCGTTGGGAATCAGGCCTTCTGTCTCAACAATCAGGCCGTAGAGTTCTTTCGCTTCCGGACCAACCGGGATACCCGTTCGATGCTGACCGGTGTCGATGTCGAGCAGGACTCCGATACTTAACGACGCGGCAGTCATCGCGGCGCCCAGTTGTTTGATCGGCTTTTCGTGATCGGCGGTCACCGAGAATTCAACGTCGGGATATTTCTGTCGAAAGGCGACGGCCCGACCGATGTTCGGTCCCACCAGACTGTACGCGAGGAAGATGTCTTTGACGCCGGCTTCTGCCAGCATCTCGGCTTCAGCAAATGTCGCACATTTATGGCGAGTGATGCCGCGAGCCAGCTCCATTTCGATGATTTCCCGCGTCTTGTGTGTTTTGCAGTGTGGTCTAAGTCGTGACGCATCACCGGCAATTTCCACCATGTGGTCCAGGTTCTGCTCGACCATGTCCCGAAAGACAACCAGAGCTGGCGTCAGAATCTGACTCGTATCAGCGATGCGGTAGCAGTCGTCCATGAGAAACTCCAGTTGAATTCGACGTGTAGGCTGAGACGACGAGCAGCGTCGTGGCAGAAGATTGAACGATCACCGGAGTCTCAAGGCGAATCAACGAATTTGCAACGCAACGCAAATCGTCGGACGCCTCCAACCGAGCCGTTCTGGCGGGCGAGTGTAGAAAAGGCCAGGAACCCTCACTACGATGGTCGGCATCTTTCCGAGCGGGTCGATTGGTTGCGGCCGGCGGTTCATCTGCCTTCAGTTGCTGTCCGAATATGAACACTCACCACCGTAGCACGATTGCCTTTGCGGGCGTCGTCATTGGGATCCTGTTTCTGGGTGCAACTTCCGGGTTGGCGCAGGATTCAACGGCAGCCGGAGCATCATCCAGTCCGGCAAGCGGCAGCCAGTCGGTTTCAGCGCCGACGACTCCGGGATCGAATGCAGGCGGTCCCGCTGCTGGTGATTCGACGGGCAGCGGCGGCCCTGTAACTGGCGGAGCCGTGGATGCCTCGGCGCAGGGCTCAGCATGGCCACCATTGCCGGTGCCCTTCTTTCGGGGCAACGCTCCACCGAACAGCGCCACACCCGCGGTTCCGGTGTCAGGCGGCTATCTCAGTCTTTTCCGATTGATCTTTTACATTGGCCTGTTGTCGTTCTGGGTCTGGTCATCGGCCTGGGTCAATGAAGACAGCACGTCACTGAAAGTCCGTAGCGACTTCTGGAATACCGCGATGCTCGCCGCGGGTGCCACCGGATTACTGTTGTCGGTGGCGTCGCCCTCCTTCTTTCTGGCCTTTGTTCTGATCGGAGCTTCGACCGGAACGCCGCTCGGTTTTTACGTTCGAGAACGCAACGCCAAGGTTCCTGAGAAAGCGAAGGTGTTGACTCCCGAGCACATTCGCCGAGTCGGTATCAGACTGCTGGCGAAGCTCGGCATCAATATCGGCGGTGAAGGTGAAATCGGATCGGGAAACGGACCGGATATTCAATTTGTCGGTCGAACGCAGACGGGCCGGATCGACGCCTCCCGCACGAAACAGGTGGAGAATTCCCGCGGGTTCATGGCTGCCAAAGAACTGGTCTACGACGCTCTGATTCGACGTGCGACGGACATTCACCTTGAGCCGCGTGAAGACACCATGAATGTGCGCATGAGAATTGACGGGGTGATGTACCCTGTCGAACCCTTTGATCGGGTTCTCGGCGATGCCGTGCTGAACATCTTCAAGGTTCTTGGTGCGATGGATATCACCGAGAAACGTCGGTCCCTGGACGGCAGCTTTCGAGCACTCACGGAAGGACGCGAGATCGACTTCCGCGTTGCCACGCAGGGCATTCGTGGCGGCGAGAAAATGAGCCTGCGTATTCTCGATCAGTCAGGATCCGCAAGCACGCTGGCAGAACTTGGATTCCGCAAGGCTCTGGAAGAGAAGCTGCTGCGAATCATCCATCAACCGCACGGCCTACTCGTGGTCTGCGGCCCCACCGGAGCCGGTAAGTCGACCACGTTGTATGCCGCTTTGAAAAGTATCGACGCTTACCAGCACAACATCATCACGATCGAAGACCCGGTCGAGTACCAGATGGAAAACATCACTCAGATCGAGGTCAACACAAAAGCCGGTCAGACGTTCGGCAGCTCGCTGCGCAGTATTCTGCGACAGGATCCGGACATCATCATGGTCGGCGAAATTCGTGACGACGAAACCGCTCAGATCGCCTGCCAGGCGGCCAACACGGGTCACAATGTGTTCTCGACCGTCCACGCCAACGATTCAATCACCGCCCTGTTTCGACTGCTGGACCTGGGCGTCGAACCGTTTCTGTTTGCGAGTTCCATTTCAGGAATCCTGGCGCAGCGGCTGGCTCGCAAGCTCTGTCCGAAATGCAAAGAAGCCTATCGACCGAAAGCCGAATTTCTCAAACAGGCAAATCTACCGGTTGACCGGATCGAAAAGTTTTACCGGCCACCGAAGGACCCGGAAGAAGAATGCACCGCGTGTGGCGGGCTCGGTTACCGCGGGCGGATCGGCGTGTTCGAATTCCTCGAAATCAATGACCGTCTGCGTGACATGATTCGGGACAAGGCGCCGTTGTCACAGCTCAAGTCAGAAGCTCGCAAAAACGGCATGCTGTACATGCAGGAAGAAGGGTTGAGGCTGGTCGTTAAAGGCCTGACGTCCATCGAAGAATTAATGCGGGTTGTGAAATAGCAACTCGCAGTAGCAGATCAACGGACGCCGGAGTTCGCCGTCCCGTTGATGACCAGGCACAAGTCAACGATTTCACCGAAAGTCGTTCATGGGACTTTTCGATATCTTTTCCCGAGGCTTAAGCGGCAAGACCCTCTCGGGTAAGGAGCCCCGGTGCGATCACTATTCGTTCGCTCACGTCGTCCTGAGGAAGGCCGTCTTTGAAAATCCTGCACACTGCGTGACGTCGTTAGCCTCGCCGGACGGCAGGCATTATCAGTCCGAACTCTGGGATAACGTTGTTGCCGCGTGTCACGAACATCACCAGCCAGTCGAACTGACACTGGACGACATCCTGATTCACAAGTTACGTGTCGGCTCTTTTCCCTGCATAATCGTGGAGATGCCAGCTCCACACTTCGCTACCGAGGCGTTTTTCGTGGCGATCATCCTGAAGGTCGACGTCACGGCTCGGTCACAAAATCTGTCAAAGGAAGCGGTTCGCTACCTGACGCTGGAAAATGGCGAGCCGCATGAAGAAAAAGTTCACACCATCCTCGGCGAGTGGTCGGCGGATGGCAGACACAACAATCTCGGCCCCGGCACATATCCGGAGCTGGGCGAATTTGTCGCCTGCATTACGGACCTTGTCTCGCAACAGAGTCTGCCTGATGAGTCGCGGTCCTGAATCAAGTTCGAATCCCAAAGAAGTCCCAACAGGACTGTCTACTGTGGAGCTGTTTTGATGTTTGATGTCATGCTGCTGATTGTCTGGGGAGTCGTTACCTGGTGCGTCGCTGGCGAAGGCGGGTTTGGAGCGGCCGTCACTTGCCTGGTGATCATCGTTTCGGGCCTCTTAGCGATGAACTTCTTCGAGCCGTTTGCTGAGTTCGCCCAGCGCAACCTGATGGGCAGCGGCGAATGGCCGTTCCGATGGGACGTGATCATGCTGGCCGGCCTGTTCGGTTTGAGCGTTTTCGGATTGCGAACGCTGCTGGAAAAACTCTCGCCCCGCTACATCGAAATGAACGGCCTGGCCCACGAGATCGCCCGGTGGAGCTTCGGTCTGATCGGTGGGTACGTCACCATGGCCTTTCTGCTGACGGCGTTGCACACCGCTCCGTTGCCACGCAACTTCATGGAGTTTCGACCCGAGCGAGCAAACCTGTTCGGCGTTCTGGCGCCGGATCGCCAGTGGCTCGGTTTCACGCAGTACGCCAGCGAGAACGTTTTCGCCGCCGGACGCATCTTTGACGGACCCGTTTCAGATTTCATCGACGATCAGGCGGACGAAAATCGAAATACCGTCTGGCCGTCTTTTCCGATCCGATACGCGAGTCGCCGCGAACAGTTTGCATCGGGAGGTTTGATCGTCGCTCCGACCGCTGCTCCGACGGCGCCTGCCAGACCCCAGGGTTCCGGATCCGGCGCCGCGGGATTTTAGTCTGGATAACTCAATCGGGTCCGCGATCTGGTGAGTCATTCGCTTCTGAACCTGTGTCCGCTTTCATTTACACGGGGTCGCGTAACGATTTACATATCCAGTCTCATTCGCCGCTGGCCACGGATCTTTCAGGCCCAGGCACTTCCAGGAAGGCTCGCGCAGCGTCTCCCGTTAATATCTCTCGATGCAGAAAGTCGAAAGCGGAATGAACGAACCTGCTCCGGAACCCACTGACGTGTCTGCAGAACAGCCCATTTCACAGGTGCCAACCGGGATGCATCCGGCGGGGCGTTTTCTCGGGATGATCGTTGCCGGCGCGGTTGCGACGAGCCTGGCCTATACCGCTGTCGCTGGTGTTGGCGATGTCCATCTGCTTCCTGAGGAATTCATGAACCTGGGAGGGATGCCTACTCCTGAAGAAATGGCGGCTGCGAATGCGGCACAGTTTGCAACAAATACCGGAAACGCCATGGTCTGGCTGGGAATCACCGGAGCAATCCTGGGCGGAGTGCTGGCGCTGGCTACCGGATTGCTTCGACGTGCCGGCATGGGAATTGTGATCGGTACTGTCGCTGGAATTCTGGCAGGGGGCGGACTGGGTTACTTAGCGGGCAACCTCGCCGTTTCAAATCATGCCTCGTTGCAGGTATCTGTGAACGGCCCCAGCTCCCAACTCGAACAGCAGATCATGGTGCTGCATGGAATTACCTGGGGCATTATCGGTGTCGGCGTGGGCGTGGGAGCCGGACTGGCCCGGCGAACGATCACAGTCAGGTCGCTTCTGGTCTCTGTGATCGTTGCCGGAACAATGGGCTGCGTTGCCGGTGGCGTATTTCCGATCATCGCTGGCGTCGCCGCTCCGTTGGAGAATGCAGTCCTGCCAGTAACAGCCCATGGTACGGGGCGAATCATCTGGATGGGACTGGCTTCGCTGCTGATTGCCGGAGGGCTCGGTCGAGCCGACTGACGGCAGTTGCTGGCGTCTGAGTTTCCAGGGCCACCGCCTGGAAACTCGGCGACTCAACGTATCGCGTTTGCAACCGAGCGAATTCTCTGTCCAATCGGGCTTGCTCCAGGACCGACCTGCCGGGATTCATCCGGATCGGTTTCTCAAAGCGATGCTGCCTCCTGCAACTGGTCAGTCTGCGACTGGCGGAATCACCGTGCTGGCGTTGACCTGGAATCAGCGGAACAGCCCCAGCACGAACCCTCGATCCAACAGTCCCATGCTCTCGGCAATCTGCGCACCTGGGCTGAGGTCCATGTAAAGTTCCACCACGTTCCCGGCGGTTTCACGCACTGGCTGCAGGATGTGCGTCGGTTGCTGCACGGTTGCCTGCTGCTGGATGGTCTGCTGCGGAGCAGTCGCGTCGTAAGTCGGCGTCGAAGACGAGTAGTCATCTTCGAAATGAAAGAAGAGAAAGTCACCAGCGGATGCGCTCTGACCAGAAGTTAGAACGAATCCAGCAACAAGGGCGAGCGAAGCAGTCAGTCTTTTCACAGTCGAGTCTCCGAAACAGGCGGACGATTTGTATCTGTCTATTCATTGCGTCAACGATGACACTTTGCCAGAAATGATCTGCCGGTTGGCCTGAAGATTCTGAACCTTGTTGCAAAGGTCGTTGACTGACAGGTTGCGCGATCGGATGCTTTACCTGCTGTGACGATCGCGTCGACACGTTGTCGTTTTGCAACGCGTTGAATCGCCGCGGTCGAGTGCGATGAGATCACAGATTGACGACGGTCGCGGCTTCGCGCCAGTTGGCGGCGGGGCGACCGAAGTAGAAGCCTTGAGCGAGTTCGAATCCAAGTTCCCGACAGGCTCCGGCCTCTTCCAGAGTTTCCACGCCCTCAGCGAGCGGAGTGATGCCGAAGTCACGCACCATTGCGACCAGTGTTTCGACCATCTTCTGCCGTTTTGGAGAAGCCTTGTGGATGTCCCGCACCAGCGAGATATCAAATTTCAGAACGTCTGGTGGTACTTCGACGAGATCCAGCATACGAGCCTGGCCCGCACCGAAATCGTCGTAGGCCAGCAGGATATCGAGATCGTTCAGGCCGAGTTGCAATTCGGCCATGGCAGCCAGATCAGTGACAGCCGCTTCGTGGATCTCCAGAGTGATTGCCTGATTGGGAGCCTCATCCCGCAGCTCTTCCAGAGAGGCAATCAGGTTGGGACTCTGAAGCTCCGTCGGGTGAGTGTTGAGGTAAAGCCGCTGGCCGTCGACCATGCCTGAGCCTTGTCGAACGCCTTCGCGACGACAAACCTCACTCAGTTCGTTCTCTCGGTCCAGTTGCTCTGCCGTTTCGAACATCTCCCGCGGCGAGGGGAATTCGGCAATCCGGCTGCGAGCCAGCACTTCGAAACCCACTGTCAATGCATCGCAAAGTTTGACGATCGGCTGATAAAACGGAACCAGCCCCGTTCCATGAACCAGTTCGTCGAAACCTTCCAGACGCGCTGTCAGATTGTTGCCGTTCCAGTTGATCGTGCCGCGAGAGTCCTCTTCACATCGTTTCCTCAGTCGAAACTCGACACCACCAAAGTGAATGACATCTCCTTCGCTCAGCAGAGTGTCCGTACTGATTCGACGGCCATTGACGAATGTACCATTCGTACTGCCCAGGTCCCGCAGAAATATCACATTGGCAGCCTGTACGAACTCCGCGTGGATGCCAGAGACCGTTGGCCACGAAAGTCGCAGATCACAGCTTGAACGACGACCTGCCTGAAATCTCGACTGGCTCAGCGCGATCTCGCGACTGCGCTCGCCTTCGGCGACGGTCCCGCACAGATACCACTCCAGTCCATTCAGACTGGTCGCGTTCGGACAAAGAGAATTTGTGGTCACCTGCATCATTTATACTTTCGCTAAGTCACCCGTAGTAACAAGTTCTTCTCCTACAGGAATCACCGATATTCAACATAGGTCGAGATTCAAGACAGGCAACTCCAATTTCAGGCAACACGAATGGACGTAAGTGACGTGTGATTTCGCAGATAGCCGGCTTCTGCCCGATACTGCTAACAGCGCGATCTCCTTGTTCTGAGTTGAAGTGAAAACAGACAAGCGATTAACCACGCGGAAGCGGCTTCAAGGCCGATCTTCATGGTGAACGGAAGCCGTGAGTATCGCCAAGGTCCTCACAATCGGCCCAGACACGACAGATCAACTCAGAAAGGAGAGTTACTCGTCGTTAAGAAATGCCGGGAGATAGGTTCCCGACGACGTGCCTTCAGCCTCGCTGGTGTTCGCCTCTGCCTCGCGAAGTTGCAGGTACGATCCGTGTCTAAGCCGGTCTTCGTGATCGTTACCAGCTTCGATGATGACGGCCGATTTCTGAAGGAGGCTTTTTGCGACTACGTTGATGCCGTGGCATCTTGTCTGGCAAAGGCCGCAGCCGACGCACTTGTCCGGGACCAGCAACGGAGCGAGTTGTCCGGTGCCCTCGATCGGCTGGCCGAGTTCGTTGACTTCGGTGCCGACCTGGACGAACTCAAGTGCGTCGTAACCGGCGGCAGTGCATTCATCCACGCAGAGCTGGCAGGCCTCGCCGTGAAACGGGAGGCATGTCGACTCGTTGATGATCGCGAGTCCCATCCGTGCGTGACGTTTCTCTTCGAGCGGTAGTGCTCGGATCGCGCCCGTCGGACAAACCTGCCCGCAGGCGTTACAGCTCGAAGCGCACCCCGCCCAGTCGGCATTTACGTGCGGAGTCCACAAGCCTTCCAGCCCCTGCTGAAGGCCGAGTGGTTGCAGCACGTCGCTGGGGCATGACTGAAAACACTCGCCGCAGCGAATGCACAGCTGCAGAAACTCGGCCTCGGGCACGCTGCCCGGAGGCCGAACTGGTCGAGGTCCATCGCCATCGAGATTCGCGCCAAATGACTTCGTTCCCGTCGCTGCCAGGAGGCCACCCAGAACTCCCGAGGCCGTGCCCACGGACGCAGACAGAAAACCTCGTCGTCCCAAAGCGGTTTCATTGGTGGGCGGATCGTTCTCGATCTTCAGACCGGACACTTCCCAGCGGTCGACAAACTTGATTGCGTGAGTCGGGCAGACTCCGCCGCACGACTGACAGAAAGTGCAATCGGTCGTTCGCGTGGTGAAGTCAGGTTTGATCGCGTCGAATGGGCAAATCTCGATGCACTTGTTGCAGTTGATGCAGGACGATTCGACCTTTCGCTCCGTCGCTCGAAACAGGTTGCCGAGTGAAAATACCGCACCGCTCGGACAAACGTACTTGCACCAGAACCGCGGACGAAGCAGGCCGAGACTCAGCACCGCAAAAAACAAGGCGATGCTCAAGACGTGCCCGGCATTCATCGGCGGCAACTGGTGCCAGCCGGTCGCCGCTCCCGTTTGAAGCGGACTCAACGTGAACAGCAGGCCGCGAGTAATTACCGGAATCGCCGAGAAGATTCCGCTCAACAGCACGCCGCCAAACGCCGCAACGAGAATTCCGAGCAACAGGTAATACTTAATGTGAACCCACCAGCCGTCACCTGAGATTCGAAAACGTGTGACGCGTTTACCGATGGCCCAGTCGAACAGGTCAATCAGCGTTCCCAGCGGGCAGAGGTAACCGCAGAAGCCGCGAGGTACCAGGAAGCACGCGGCAAGAATGATTCCCGCACAGCTCAGAGACCACACCCACGATCGCGATGCGATCCCCGTCGAAAGGCTGACCAGCGGATCGATGGTGAGAAACAGCTCCGCAGCAACCTGCTCTTTTCGAGACAGATTGTCGGCATAGTGAGACGGCCATGCAGCCGGATCGGTCTCGTGAATGGACCAGGGGCCGGGGCTGAGTGAAAGAACGTCAAACGTCAGATCAGGATTATTCAACACGGAACCTTCAATGTTCGATGTTGAATTTCCGATGCTGGATGTTCGTCGAACCAGTTCGAGTCTGATCTCGCTGTTGTCGACTGACAAAACTCTGAACATCGCGGCGTCGGAATTCTCGCTCAACCCCGCCGAGTCGTCTCTGACGAATACCGCCTGCCCGGTCTTAAGTGGCAGCCTCGCTTCAACCGTTGCGTCGGCAACAAGCAGGACCGAGCTGTTTTCGAAATCGAAGTCGGCGGGAATCCAGCCGCTCCAGGTTCGAGACGGCGTTGCGCTGTACGGCCAGCATGTCACGAGAAACAGCCAGAGAAACGTGACGAAGCAAATGCTCTGGACGCTGCGACGAACCGGCGCTGCCAGCCAGACGGGCCCCATCCATCGCAGGAATCGTCGAAACCAACCACGTTGCTTCGTCGTACGCTCCGAGAAACACTTCGCCGGAAAAACTCGTCGCGCAGCTCGTGCCAGTATGCCGCTTCGCCGTTCCGGGACGCCCGGCTTTGATGATCGGAGAACGGGCAGGAACCAGTCAGCTCGCATTATTTCGACCCGTCAGCAAGTGCTTTGGCCGTCGCGTTGATGATCGCTTCGGACGTGATGGTCGCGCTGCTGGTTGCGTCGATTCCGGAGACGCCCTGCCGCTTCAGAATCTTCTCCGGAGTGTCCGTCAGCGACGAGTAATACTGTTTCTCGCGATGCTGCGTGACTCTCACAGACTCAATCCGGCCTGCGGCGACGACGACTTCAACATGCACCAGCGCTTCATAGCCGATACTGCTGGCTGTGTATTTTCCGTCGCGGACGTTTTTCGGATCCAGCGTGTAAAACCGGATCGCCGCGATGCTGGCCTCGGCTCGCGCCTTGTCACGCTTGCGATGAGGCTTATCGGCTTCATTGGCAGGGATTCCGGCGATGGCTTTGCGATAGTATTTTTCCGCGTCTTCCAGACGGCCAGCGACGCGGCAGGCGTCACCCGCATAGAGAAATGACGTCGATGCCTGTCCGCTCTTCGCAAACGCCTCGCCGAGCTTTACGGCTGCATCTGGCTCGCCAAGATCGCCGAGCAGCTTAATCGCGGAGTACGGCTTCAGCTTCATCCTGGCGAGGGTTTCGAGCGCCATCCGCTTGCTGCCGAGTTTCCAGTAGCAATCAGCCAGAACGACGGCCTGCTGAGGAGCGTCCGACAACTCGTTTTCCAGGCCGGATTGTCGAAACCAGAATGCCGAGCGCGCGTGATCCTGCAACAGGTTGTGGTACATCGCGCCGAGGGTTCGCATCGCACGCTTCTGAACATCCTTGTTTTTGTTCTCGCTGAGAATGTGATGCATGAAGCGCACGCCTTCACGCCACTTGTTCGAGTTAGGATTGATCCGGTCCCAGATAAACTGCCCGATGTTTTTCGAACTGTCCCAGGGTTTTGGAGCGGGAATTGGCCACGCAAGGTCAAGAGTCTTCGGGTAGTTAAGAGGTGTCGCCTCGAACCAGTCGGGCGGAGTTTTTCCTTGTCGATCGATCTCAGCAAGGATCTCTTCACGTGACCGTTCGACATTTCCCTCCGACAGAGTCGCGGTAGCCTTACCGGACTGCATGTCGATCCGTTTGCCATCGACAATAATCGCCTTGACGCGATCCTTCGGATAACTCCGCTGGATTGTGCGAGTTCCCACCTTCACATCGATCACGACAACATCGCCCGAATACGATTTGATGGTGCCCGTTGCTTTGGCTCCCGTCGTCAGTTCGACGGTATCCACAGCCCACGAAGCCGCAGGGATCGAGAGGACAATCGTCGCGACGCAGGCGATGTTTCGCAGAGCTGAAATCATGGCGGCACTCCAGACGGGATGAACTCAATGAACTCAACTGTATAACGGCGTGTTCGATGATAATCTGCCGCCTCAATAAAAACTCCTTCACTCGCGAGTGTCGCGACGATTCACCGCCGAACAGGGGCGTAGCTGATGTTTGATTGCCGGGTTCACGGAAAACCTGTACCTCAGGATGTGCTCGGAGCTTTCCGCGACAGTACGGATGTCATGGCGGATGCGGCGTCGTTGCAGACTCGGATGGCCGAGGACGGTTACCTCTTTCTACGAGGTGTGCTGGGACCGTCGTCGATCGCGATGGCTCGCCACGAAGTGTTTGGTCGCCTTGCCGACGTGGGCGAGATTGCCGAACCACCGGTCGATGGAATTTTCACCGGACGCAGTTCACGCGCCGAGCAGCACGCTGATCTGGGCGGCTTCTGGCAGTCAGTCAGCGAAGGGCCGGCGCTTCGACGAGTGACGCACGGACCGGAAATTCAGAATGTGCTGGCGACACTCTTCGGTGAACCGGCCCGGGGTTACGATTTCATCTTTCTGAGACCGAGCGTCGTCGGGCGGTTTACGTTTCTGCATTACGACTTCCCCTTTTTTGCCCGGGGAACGAAAAATGTCGTCACTGCCTGGACTGCGATCGGCGACATTCCGACGACAGAAGGACCGCTCTTCGTTCTGGAAAACTCACATCAGTTTGATGATCTGATCGAGCCGGTGCAGCAGATCGATTACAGCTCGAAAGAATCTCCGCAGGTTCAGATGATGGGCGACGCAATCGAGTTTGCACGCCGTCGAGAATCAAAACTGCTGACGGCAAATTTCGCACCCGGAGATATCATCCTCTTCGGCATGACGACGATGCACGGTTCATTTGACAATTGTTCGCCGATCAACCGTACTCGACTGTCGGTCGACGTCCGCTGGCAGCCAGCTTCGGAGCCGGTCGACGAACGCTATTTCGGAACAAATCCCGCAGGCACGACCGGCATTGGCTACGCCGAGTTGAACGGCGCCAAACCACTGACAGAACCCTGGCACACGCGATGAACTCTTGTCGAAACCAGACAAGTGCAAGGCAGCAAACGCTCGCTCGCAGTGATACCAGACTGATCTGCGTGCGGCTTCCATTTGCGAGGTGAGTGCCAGCCCCAATGCTGCTGACTAAACTCGATAAAAGTTGCCAGAAATCGGTCGGTGGAAATTGACGCGTTCCTAAGCCTGCACATGCCGTGGTTATCTTCGGCCTGTATGGTTCGGATGGTCCGTATGGACGCCATCGCTCAGCAAGACCAAGTGACTGCTCGATCTCAGTTACTGGTGCTCAATATCGGATCATCACCTCGCGGCGACGTCGAGTACCGAGAAATTTGCGAAGGTGACATAAATCGTCAGCACGATGGCGATCAGGATAAGTCCAGCGGAACGGGCGTGTTTCCAGGGGGTCATGTCGACCGCGCCGACGTCTTCCTGGTGGAACTCGGTTTCGCGAGGTTTGATCTCGCCAATGACCAGCATCAGGATCATCAGCCAACTGAAGACGAGCCCCAGAAAGTGGAAGTCGTGCAGCGACGCAACAACCTTGTCGAATGGCGGTACGAAGTAGCCGACCGCGATCAGTACGAAGCCGGCAAGCAAACCGATCTTCGCCGCGACGGCGGGTACTCGCTTTGTCAGCATCCCCGTCAGCACGATGGCAAAGATCGGGATGAAGTACATCCCGTTCATTTTCTGAAGGTAACCGAAGATGCTGGTCGTGTTGGCCAGCAACGGCGCGATGCCCATCGCAAGAATTGCGACGATCCAGCCGAAGACTTTGCCACTGCGGACAACGTCGTGTTCGCTGGCGTTTTTTCGGATCAGGTTTTTGTAGAGACCCAGGCTGAACAGCGTGCACGAACTGTTCAACGCCGAATTGAAGCTCGAAAGAATCGCTCCAATCATGACAGCAGCGAAGAAGCCGGTCAGCGGTTCGGGCAGGACTTTATTGACGAGCATCCCGTACGCCTGGTCGGCTTTGATGTCCTCGCCAGCAAACATCGTGAAAGCCAGCATCCCAGGAATAACGAGGTAGATCGGGCCCAGCAGTTTCAGGGCTCCGGTAAGAAGCACACCCTTCTGGCCTTCAGCAAGACTGCTGGCTCCAAACGTTCGCTGAATGATCTGCTGATTCGTCGTCCAGTAAAACAGATTGAGCAGAAAGATTCCGGAAAAGATCGTGCCGAACGGGACGGACGAGTTCGGTCCACCGATCGAGTTAAAACGTTCACCTTGCTGTTCCCACAGAAGATTCGCTCCGGCTGACATCCCGCCATCACCGCCGATCTGCGACAGAGCGAATCCGGTGATCATGAACCCGCCAACAAAGAGTCCGACTCCGTTCAACGTGTCGGAAACCGCGACCGTTCGCAGGCCACCAAAGAGCGCGTAGATCGAACCGATGACTCCCACGACAACGACGATCAGCCACAGCGATGCCGTTTCCGGATCGGTTCCCAGGCTCTTCGGCAGGTCGCCGAGCATTGATGGGAGGTCAAGGATACCCATCATCCCGGTGGCTCCGGTGTAAAGAATGATGGGCAGCAGAATCCAGACATATGCCAGCAGGAAAATGATGTTCGTGATGATTTGCGTCTGGTGGTCAAAGCGGATTTGAAGATACTCAGGCACCGTCGCGACACCGCTCTTCAGAAACCGCGGGAGAAAGAACCAGGCCATAAACACCAGGGCGACGACGCAGACGACTTTCCACACCATCACGCACAGGCCATCGGTAAAAGCGGCACCGTTAAGTCCCACCATCTGTTCGGTCGAGAGGTTTGTCAGCAGCAGCGATCCGGCAATCAGCGGGAACGTCAGCGAACGTCCCGCCAGAAAATACCCGCTGCTGCTTTCGTGATCGTCCCGTCGCGTGATGAACCAGGTGAGCCCGGCGACAAGCCCGGTGAAAAACAGAAATGAAACAAGCGTCGGCAGCATGGGATTGTCTCTCTTGAGGTTGAAAAATCCGACTGACCCGACTGCAGGTTTTCGCGAGAAGAGTACCTGCAGATCCACGATATCGTGGGCGATCAACCTTCTTAGTGGTGATACACCGGTTTTGCTACTCACATCATTCAGAAGCGTGACGGCTGCAGGTATGGGCAGGCTTGAAAGATGCACTGCCGCCGGATCGAAACGGCACCTCCGGAGTCGCGTTGTCGTTTTTCGAATGTGTTGAGAGCTGCGCTGCTTGTCATTGCCGCGCAGAGTCCTGGTTTCGCGAAGGCGGGGACGGGAAACCCGTTCTCCCTCATGTTCTGGTTTCCCGTCTGCGCGGGAATGACGTGCCTGGAATATCGGGAATTTATTCAGGGACTGATCCGAAGAGGCGGTGAGTTCTTCACAGAGAGTGACCAGCGGAGCGAATGACCGATCTGGTGTGCCGGCGTGGGCCACAGTTGTTGACCATCGCCGTCATGCTTGCTCGCTGGAATCATTGTGGGTTCGATCCATGGCTCGCATGCAGCGTCAGTGGCCCACCAGCCGGACTCACAGCGATCGTCGCGACTCAGCGATCAGGCTCAACACGTTTCATCAGCGTGCTCCTGAATGTGCAGCTGCGAGAATTTCACGACTCCCGCTCGGCGCACAAAAAGGCCCTCGGAGCGGGACAGGAAACATCGGCGGGCTGGGTCTTGCAATGGATGGCAGAGTGGGTCAAAGACTGCCGTCCCGCGCCGAATACCTGAAGCGAGGTCAACCGCTAACTCTCGAGGGCCAAGCTGGGTACGAAGCCGTATCGCAGTCCATGTGCCAATCATCGTCCAAACAGCCTGTCGAAAACGAAAAACCATCAAAATCGGCGCCGCGACTTGCATTTACCCCCTGAAAAAGAGTTAACTGTCACCTTGTAACCGATCAGCGATGTGAGCAAATCGGCGCCGAAAAGCGCCGATCGGCAGGAGTATCGAAACCAATGGGCGAAGAACTGGCGAGACCCAAACTACTGGTGATGGGGCTGGGGATCTCGGTTGTCATCTACTCCGTGCTGGTCCTCGGGTACGTGGGGACGACGCCTGATATCGGGATCCGTGGACTGTTATCTGATGCCGGAACTGAAGGACAAACCAAGGGCGAATTCGTACCCGGCATGGTCATTCGTGGCTTCGCCGATCTGGAATACTTCGGCACCAAACCGGCAGAAGGAGATACGCTTGTCCGTATTCACGACAAGCCTGTTCGAACTTTCCTCGACTTCAGTGCCGGCCTGCAATACCTCCGCGATGCGCCAATCAAGACTCACGGGATTCTGGATGAGGGTGCCAATCCGTCGAAATTACCCGAGGACATGCTGCCCTCGCTGCTGTCCGTTGGTGGTGACCGCACAGTAGAGATTGAGTTTCTGCGAGATGGACAGCCTGAGCGCGCCTGGATTGTCATTCAATCGATGCCACTGTCGGAAGTCCTGATATCGTTCGTCTGGCTGGTGTTACAGTTCGCAATTTTTGCCGTCAGTGCGCTGGCGGCCTGGCATCGACCATTCGACCGCACAGCAAGACTCTTCTTCGCAATGTGCGCCGTGGCGATGGCTGCTTTCATTGGTGGCTTCCACTGGTGGGTGATCGCGAGCAGCACACTCCTGAATTTGCCCTTCCTCGTCTGTGCCCTGTTGACGCCAGCGGTTTCCGTTCACTTTTTCCTGAGTTACCCGCGACCGCTGGGCCCTATGGACGGCTATCCGCGGCAGACGATCGCTTCGATCTACACGGCACCCGTTGTGACGGCAGTCGTGATGACGGGTTTACTGATCGCGGCCTGGAGTTTTACCGCTGACGATATGAGTTTCGAGAGAATTCAGGACGTGGCCTGGTGCCTGGCAACTCTTCGCGAGGCTATCTACGCCTATCTGGCCTTCGCCGCTCTTTGCTTCTGCGTGATGCTTGTGGCTTTGGCGACGGAGTTCCTGACTGCTGCCAGCCTCTCAGAACGCAACCAGATCAAGTGGATGTTTTTTGCCAGCGTGATCTCGGCGATCCCTGTCAGTTACACGCTGTATCTGGCACTGTTCGATCGCACCGCTTTCGCGCTGGGCAGCGCACGCATTCCGATGTTTCTGGCGAGTCTGTCATTCACGCTGGCGTACACCGTGGGCATCGTTCGGTTCAAGCTGATGCTGGTTGATGAGTTCGTCACACGCGGCATGCTTTACCACCTGGCCAGCCAGGGGCTGACGATCGGCTACGGCGCGTGTGTGGCTCTGGCCATGTTCTTCGCCAATGACTTCAACGTGTCGGAAAGCATTCCTGGTGTGCTGCAGCAGGTTTTGTCGATCGGTGTGCTGTTGACGTTTCTGGTCGTTGTCCTGACATGGAGCCGCGACCGGCTTCAACAGAGCATTGACCGGCGGTTCTACCGCGAGAAGTACCAGCTTGATCGTGCCCTGCAGCGAGTCAATCGCGCGATGGACCAGTTGGAGGACCGACATTCGCTGGGCCTGCGCATGCTGGCTTCGTGTCGGGAAGTCCTCGGCGCAGTGATGGGCGCACTTTATCTGCGAGAACCAGGCAGCGATGAATTTCAGCTTGTGGCGATGGATGGAAATGGCGTGCTTCCCGAACGGTTTCCGGGTTCGACCGCGGCTGGCGAGCGACTCAAGCAGGAAGTAACAATTCAACGTGCGACTGCCGCGGCCAATGATCCACTGAGTCGTACGTTGAAGGATCTTCGAAGCGAGCTGATGTTTCCTCTGGTTGTCGACGACGAAGTTGAAGGCATCGCGATCCTTGGAAAGCGGCACGACGGTACGGCTTACACGGCAGAAGATCTGACGTTTCTGCACACGCTGGCTCAGTTCACGGCCATGTCGTTGCGAAGTGTCAAAGTGCATCAGGACTTCGCGCGGCTCAATGACGAGATCAGCCTGAAAGCCGGCAAGATCGACGAGCAGCGGCAACAGATCGCGATCATGCAGGCCGAACTGACCGGCAGCACGAAGACACGTCCGCCGGAACAGACGCACGAATTTCGTCGTGACATGATCAAGGGCAACAGCCCGGCGATCAGGCGAGTACTCGACACGGTGCAGAAGGTGGCGATTTCTGAATCGACCGTTCTGATTCAGGGAGCCAGCGGAACGGGGAAGGAACTGCTTGCTCAGGCGTTGCACGAGAACAGCCCAAGGAGAAACGGCCCGATGATCCGCGTGCATTGTGCCGCGCTGTCACCGAGCCTGCTGGAAAGCGAACTCTTCGGACATGTGAAAGGCGCCTTCACCGGCGCTCACAAAGACCGC
Organism: Rhodopirellula sp.; assembly: GCA_013203845.1. GTDB lineage: Bacteria > Planctomycetota > Planctomycetia > Planctomycetales > Planctomycetaceae > JABMPE01. The sequence continues at coordinate 35,467 of JABMPE010000074.1, forward strand.
GTCGGTCGGTTCGAAATGGCTCACGGCGGAACGCTGTTTCTCGACGAAATCGGCGACATTTCACTGGAGACTCAGATCAAGCTGCTGCGAGTTCTGCAGATGCGATCGTTCGAGGCGGTGGGTGGCACAAAAACGGTCGAAGTCGACGTGCGACTCATCACGGCGACGCACCAGAATCTGAACCAGTTGATCAAGGACGGAAAATTCCGCGAGGACCTCTTTTATCGACTCAATGTCGTGAACATCACCTTGCCAACGCTTGGTGAGCGGACAGAAGACCTGTTTGAACTGTCGCTCTACTTTCTGAAAAAGGCGTCTGAAAAACTGGGTAAACGGATCTCGCATATTGATGAGCAGACGCTGGAGGCGATGAAACACTACGGGTGGCCGGGCAATATCCGCGAGCTGGAAAACGTCATCGAACGGGCTGTTGTCATGTGCGATGGCGAAACCATCACGCTACAGGATTTGCCGGACGAAGTTCTTGCCGCCGTGAAAAGACCCCTGCCTCAACCACCACGTCGGCCCGTATCGGTAGCCTCGCCAGTGAGTCAACCGGCTCAACCTTTCACGTCAGACCGTTCCGACCACGAAGTCCCCAGTCCGCCGCCAGGTATTGTGGCGACCGTGCGATCGACGATGGCCGAGTCGTTCGATCCTCAATTCGAGACCGAACTCGAAACACTGCAACGCGCCCTGCGGGAATCCGGCGGCAACAAATCCAAAGCCGCCCGCCGCCTGGGAATCCCCCGCAGCACCCTCTTCAGCCGCCTGAAGAAAGTCGGCCTGACATAAGTGGGTTTGAAACAGTCATCGACCACCGAACGCTCGACTCGAATGTGGTGCGATGTCAGCCGCTGCGACCGTGCAAATCCATCTTGAGGTCTGAGCGTGAATGGCGCTATAAGTTCACGTCGAGTGTTAAACACCGAGGTTTTTCGAAGGGTGCTTTGCTCTTAAGGGTCCGCCAGACAGATGAAGTATCGCCCTGAAATTGATGGCCTACGGGCAATCGCCGTCGTTCTGGTCATTTTATATCATGCCGAAAGCGGCTGGTGTCCCGGCGGCTACATGGGAGTTGATGTCTTCTTTGTCATATCCGGTTACCTGATTACGTCCATCATTCGGAAAGAAGTAGCTGCAGGACGTTTCTCACTTCTCAACTTTTACGAACGACGAGCGCGGCGGATTCTGCCAGCCTTTCTGGTGATGCTGGCTATTGTTCTTTCAGTGAGCCTCTGGATTGTGCTTCCCAGCGCGTTCAAGGGTGTTGGCCGGTCAGCTGCCGCATCGGCACTATCGGTATCGAATGTCCTGTTTTGGGCGGAAGATGATTACTTCGCTGCTGCTTCGGAAGAAAAGCCGCTGCTTCATACATGGTCGCTGGGAGTTGAAGAACAGTTTTACGTTCTGTTACCGCTGCTTGTTCTGGTTGCTGGTGCTGGCCGAAGATGCACTCTGGTCATGGCAATATGTGGAGCAGCGTCATTTGCTCTGTCGGCCTGGCAGGTCCGATTTGCTCCCACCGCGGCGTTCTTCCTACTGCCCTCAAGAGCCTGGGAGTTACTTCTCGGAAGTCTCTTGACAGCGGTACCAGTGCCAAATGCTTCGGCGCGGATTCGTAACATCGTCGCATTTTGCGGGTTCGGTGCCATTGTTTGGGGATCCTGGGCTTACAGCGTTGAGACCATATTTCCTGGAGACAGCGCTTTCATTCCGTGCGTTGGCGCTGCCGCGATAATCTTTGGAAGTCCCCAGGGACTGGTCAGCAAACTGCTGTCGTGCCGACCAATCGTCTTCGCAGGCAGGATTTCCTATTCGCTGTATCTGTGGCATTGGCCGATCCTTGTGCTGGCTCGCCAATGGAACATTGTGCCGCTGGACACATTTCAGACCCTGGCCTGCATTACCGCATCTTTTGTGGTCGCAATTCTCTCTTGGAAATACGTTGAGCAACCGTTTCGTTCACGTCATCTTCTTGCGTCCCGTCGCGCTGTGTTTTCACTATCGGCGGCAGCGCTGGCGATCTCCTTCAGCGCGGGATCCTACATTCACTTCAGCAACGGAGTTACGCAACGTTTTCCGGAAAACGTCGTCCAGCTCGACAACGGTGCTTATGACCGTCTGGCGATTCAGCAGGAAGTCACGATCCTCAAGTGGGAAGGCGACGCTGGCGAGACGATATATGGAGCACGAGTCGCTCCGCGAATTGCGGTTATCGGCGACAGCCACGCCAACGCTTTGGGAATGGCGTTAGGAGCGGCGGCGTATCGCCGCCACGAATCGGTTCAGCTCTTTTCTCATAGTGGCGTAGCACCTCTCGCTGGACTGCGATTCAGAAGTTCTCCCAAGGCGCATGAGTGGGTTGATGCGACGCTTAAACAAATCTGTGACCGGGACAGTATTCAAGACGTGGTTCTGGTTGGTCGTTGGGCATCCGCCATTCACGGCCACAATACAGATTTCGGAAGCTACGAGCGCGGACGATCCGCTACACCATCAATTGCTGGGCGGACAGCAGGGCAGATCGTCTCTACAACAGAGGCAATCGAAATGTTCGCATGGGGCATTACCGAAACAGTTAACCGTCTTAGGGCTGCCGGAAAACGGATTGTCGTCGTCTACCCCGTTCCTGAGGTTGGCTATCACGTACCCCGCACTCTGGCTCGGATCATGAATCGTGGCGACGACATCGCTGATTTCAAACGCCCCGCCGAATACTATTTTCAACGTCAGAAACACGTGTTTAACTCGCTGGATTCATTGGGAAACGATGGGATTACCCGTGTGTTTCCTCACCAAGTGCTGATCACCGGTAGTGAAGCCATTGTTCAGGAAAACGGTGTTCCGCTTTATTGCGACGACGATCACCTGAGCTATGCCGGAGCCAGCAAGCTGGTTCCCCTTTTCGAGAGCAGTCTCTGGTCTGGTCGGGATGCGAGTGCAGTCCTGGCGGCGAAATCTCCAGCGACTGAAGGCACGGTGAATCGGTGAGACATTCTGAACGTGTGTCGCCAAGCGACAACGTGTAACGCGGAGTGTCGATGTAATCACCTCTTGAAGCTAACACAGCACAGGCAGTTACGACGGTTTCTGCACACGTTGTCATACGGCGGGTGCGGGTACTCCTAACTCTTCGGCGAGTTTCAGAAGGGCGTTCCAGTTGCCGTCGTCGAGGGGGATGCCTTCGGCGGAGCGTTTGGCCAGGGTTCGTTGTTCGGGATCGCCTGGCAGGAAGATTTCGTTGACGCCGTCGATGCGCGGTACCGATCGCACGTACTCTTCCAGGCTGGCGACTTCTGATTGGAGATGCTCGAAACCGGCGTACTGAGCGGGATCGATCACGATAAAGAAGGCGGCGTTGCCGACCGGCGGCGGCGGGTCCGGATAAGCGCACTGGCCGCCGGACAAGGCTCCGCAAAGCATCTCAATCATGAACGACAGACCAAAACCCTTGTAAGCCTGGTCGCCGCCCATTGGCAGGATCGTTCCCGGAGGATCGCCGTAAAGCTGGTTGGGATCGTTGGTCGGGTTGCCTTCCGGATCGAGCACCCAGCCGTCGGGCACCTTTTCGCCAGCGATCTTTTTGACTCGGACTTTTCCTTCAGCAGTCGCACTGGTTCCGAAGTCCAGCACGAACGGGCCGTTCTTGCCGCCGGGCATGCCGATACACAACGGGTTGGTGCCCAGGCGAGGTCGTTTGCCGCCAACAGGAGCAACTCGCTGTGCTGCGCCGTGAGTGTTCGCGCAGATGATCGCGGCCATGTTCTTGGCCGCGGCCATTTCGGCGTACTCGCCCAGCCGACCGATGTGAGCCGATTGTCGCAGCGTACCCGAGGCGATGCCGGCCGTGGCGGCTTTGTCGATCAGCTTTTCCATCAGCTGTCGCGAGAGCACCTGACCAAAGCCCCAGTTCCCGTCGCCGACGACGGTTCCGGACGTTTCGTGAGCGATCGTCAAATCTGATCCCGCGTTGAGTTTTCCATCCTGTACCTGCTTGACGTAAAACGGAATTCGCATCACGCCGTGAGAATCGTGTCCTCGCAGATTCGCCTGAACCAGGCTGCGGCCCACAATCGAGGCTTCCGATTCATTGGCTCCGCCCGCCGCCAGCAAAGCGACCCCAAACTCCTGCAATTGTGTTTCCGTCAAAATCGGCACAGCTTATCTCCCTCGCGGCATGGTCAATCGAATGTGAAAGCTACGGCTTGAGACTTTCCCGTAGTGGGCAGGACGTAATCTGACGCAAATCCGTGAAGACGCAAAGGAACGCGACGAATCTCAAATCGTTCGCTGGTCGGATCTCACTCGGGCACCTCTGGCGAAACCTTACCAATTTCAGCGCTTTGCGAAACCTTGCGTCTTTGCGTCAGGTGGTTGAAGGAAGGAGCCGCGGATACACACTGATTTGCACGGATGAAGTTGGAGCCAGTTCAAAAGGTATCCGTGCTGTTCTGTGTCAATCGGTGGCTCAAATGCACAAACATCAGATCGGATTGCGCCCGCCCTCACTGATGGGCGAGACGCTTCAGCCTGCTTCTTCGTCAGCTTGGATTCGTTCGAAATTCTGTACCGGTCGTAGGCTCGGTTCGACCTGCGGAAGATAGTGGAACTGGTGCAGATCGACGTGTCCTGCCGGTCGCAAAGCGGTCTCCGGTCACGGAACACTTTTGGATTCGCCCCGCCGATACCCCTTGAGCCGACCGCAACGGCTGCCTGGTTCACGCCAGTCAGGAAAAGCAGCCACTGGCAAGGACGACAGCGGTCGAGCGGACTGAGTATTCCCACTGAAGATTGACGACAGAGTTCGCGTGCTGCCTGCTCATCGCGAGAAAAGACGCTTCTAACAACTTGCGTACGCACGCGGTTAAGGGCGTTTCCGCGGAAGTTTTCCGCCTCGTGGTAATCCCGGTCGGTACGCGTATTTCCCCCCGAGCAACGAGGTTGTCCATGAGCAATGCTGCCGCCGGAATTGCACCGTCCGACATTTCGACCATCGAAGACCTGCGTGAATTTGTCCACGCGACTCTTTGTGCGAAAGAGAACCTCGTTGCAGATCAGTTCAAAATGATCGAACGGGAACTCACAAAGAGCGGACGTCTGTGCGGCATTCAGTACACGATTCATGGACCACGACAGGTTCGGCTATCCGCGGTGTGGGCTTCCGATCGCAACCTGCTCTACTTCTACGACACCAGCGGCGTCCGTTATCTCAAGGTACCACTGCGGAATCGCTTCTCAGGTGAAGCTGCCTGAACGCATCGCGGGCAGCATTCCCATGTTCCTGCGAGTTAGTACGCATTCTGCGAAATGAGGGTTGATATTCGGCATTGGGTGGCTGGTGATCAAGCTTCCGCCACCCGGACTTTGCCCTCTATTTTCGGGACGCGTACTGAGAGACCTGCATGCAGCATGAGGCGACAAAAACGGGGTTGCACACTGGCAAGGCTGGAAAGCCACGGCACCGTCACTACGACAGCTGGCAGGCCTTTTCGGCGATTAACGCGTCGAGTTCCTGCTTCAGCCGCGGAAGAATTTCGTCGTACGGAAACGCGCCGATTTCTTCTGGTCCGCGTTTCAGATTGACGAAGTTCGGAGCACACCACAGCCCGAGATCAGCATCGTCGGTTTCTCCAGGACCGTTCACGCGACAACCCATCACGGCAATCGTCAGCGCATGCTCACGGGCATATTCAGTCATCTTTTTCACATCCTGAGCGAGTTCGATGAATGCTTCGTTCTCGACGCGGGAACAGCTAGGGCAACTGATGATGTTGAGTGTCGGCAATCCGTAGTCGACAACCGTTCGAACCCGACCAGCCGCGATGTCCGCAATGATCGAACGACCGGCGACGATTTCTTCGCCTTTACGGTTATTCGGAACGGTCAACGAGACTCGAATCGTGTCGCCGATTCCGCGACCAATTAACTGCTCAAAGGCGATCCTCGTCTTGATGATCCCGTCCGGCGGCATGCCCGCTTCTGTCACGCCCAGATGTAACGGCACATCGGGACGCTGTTCTGAGAAACGTCGATTGACGTCAATCACTTTCTGCGGATCCGAATCCTTCAGAGAAACGCAGTATCGCGTGAAATCGAGCGCGTCGAGAAACTCGCAATGCTCCAATGCACTTTCCAGCATCGGCGAGATGGAATCGTCTTCCGGATACTGATCGATTTTTCCCGGATCGACCGAGCCACAGTTCACTCCCACGCGAATCGCGCAGTCATTCGCCGCGGCCACGCCGGCAATAAATCGCACTTTTTCCTGCCACGGCTTTTCGCGTTCGTGATGGTAAAGATGTCCGGGGTTGTAGCGAATCTTGTCGACGTGCGGAGCGACGTCCTCAGCTAAGCGGTAATTCTCCTGCAGATCGACTGAGAGATTGGCGGTGGTCTGTTTCCGGATTTCGGCGAGCGCTTCCGCGTCTTTACGACTGTCGACCGCAATGCGCACAACATCGGCGCCGGCCTCAACCAGAGCGTTAATCTGGCCGACCGTGGCGTCGACGTCCTGCGTGTGCGTGGCCGTCATGCTTTGCACGGCGATGGGATTTGAGTTCCCAATCGTTACCGAGCCAATCTGCACACTACGGGTAGGTTTTCGCTCAATCGTCAGTTCCGAACTGTCCACACCGATTCTCCAATCAGGCCGCCCATCGACAAACAAAACCACGCGTCAGTGCGAGGCGCGGCGAGTCTAGTGGACGTTCTCAGGTCGAGCCAGTTGAGTCCGTGCAATCTTCCCCGGCCCGGCCTGCGACAGCCCAGGACTGGTGGACACCGGAAGGATTGCCAGGAATCCTTCCAAGAGCTTGTCGTGTCAGAGAAATCTAAAGGGCCTCGTCGGTCTCACGATTCAACATTTTCGTTGGATTTCCAGGTTCTCGCAGGATTTTCCGGGCCAGCGGACTGACATCCGCCACTCGCCAGTACGTCCAGGAGTTTCGCCAGAAACATTTCATTCATGGCCGCGTGAGGTGTAACGCGCCATGTCGATCGGCTACCCCGAGAAATCCCCATTGGTTTCCGGAGCATCCGATACCACTGAACGGTAATTTTCCAGCGGTTGCCAGGTCAGCAGTTCTGTCACACCTCGGATCATCGCCGGCAGATTGATCAGCAGTGAGACCCCGGCAGCAACGCTCAGCGTCATCAGAATGTCATCAACCATCGGCCCATGATGCCTGCCACTGAAAGTTGCGGCGTCCGAAACGATCATTATCGTCCGCCCTGGGTTGGTGATTTCAGCCAGAGAATACACATTGGACCAACGGGCGAATCCGAAAGCCGCCGGCAGGTGCGGAGCAATCAGGGCCAACGCGCCATCAGGATCACGAGAACCCGGGCATGAGCTGGTCGGAATTCAGGTGTCACCGCTTGTCCCCATCGTCCGACAGCTGCACCCAGTGACACGTAAATAAACACGTACAACGCCGTCACCGTGACGATGTTGTGGACCCACGCCGGCCACACGTCGAGATTTCCGATCACGACGATTGCCAGTAGGTGCATGCTCAGCAACAGCAAACCCCGCCGCCCGCCTGGCATCCACGGTGCAATCAGCAGTCGAAGGAGTCCAAACCGTGACACACTACGGCGAATTCGCCGAGAAACATGGTCTGGCTCTGTACTGAAAAACAAACCTGCAAGGAACCAGTGAATGCAGGAGATCGTTGCACAGACAACGATTACTTCTTCATCAACGGCGAAAGTGCCGGAGTAGTAGCTGTAAGCCCACACTCCAATCCACAGCAGCCAGAATTGCAGCGTGCAGATCACTCGCACGCCTGAGCTTCGATTGTCCGACTCGAACGTGAGTCGCGAAACGGCGATCTGTTGTGCAAGAAGAAAGTAGCTTCCCAGGCCAATCAGAAAGCTGAATAGAACCCACCAGAACTCCTCGTCGTCAAACGGTATCGATTCGGAAAACGCAGCCGCGCTAAGACCGAAAGCAACAGACATCTGCCACAGCAATAATCCAAGCATCCCGATGGTGTTGATCGCCTGCCATTGCCGACTGCTCGACAGCGTGCTGAGCATCAGGGCGATCATCGAAACAAACACGCTCCACAGCAGACCCAGCGTCAGGAACAGTGTCACCATCGCCAGGTCGAAACCCTGCAGCAGCGACGTGAACGCGATGAAAGGAGCAATGGCCGAGTAATAGATGAAAACCTGCACCAGCGAACTCAGCAGCTTTCCCGAAACAATCTGACGCGGACTGAGCGTCGAGATGCTCAGCAGTTCGTACGTGTTCTGGTCACGTTCGTTGAGCATGCTGCGAAACGATCCGAACGGAACGACAAACAACGTCGCGAAACCAATCACGTAATAGTAAGCGACGAAAAAGGCCCGCCCCGCCGATCCGTACTCGATAGCCGGACCAAACCACACAATACCAAAGACAGAAATCAACCAGGCAACTGTCAGCAGCAGCATGAAGGTGACGATGAACTGGCGACTCTTCAGCGCCTGTCTTGTTTCTTTCACCAGAATCGGGTTGAGGCGATCCGTCAGGTAATCCGCCATGTGAAAAAACTTTTCGCCAGTGCTCATGGTTGGTCCTGGAGATCGATTGCGAACTTACCTGATCAACTTCTGGAGACGTTACGCTACTGCGTAATTCCCTTGGTGATATTCATGAAGGCATCTTCAAGACTTTGCGACTTACCGTGAAATTCGATCACCGGATGCCCTGCGGTCAACAGATTCTGCAGTAACTGCTGCTGCTCAGTCTCGTTACCTTCAAAGTCAAACGTTGCATGCCCGACAGAGCATTGGACATCCTTCACCATTGGCTGTTCCAGCAGCCACTTTTCGAGCCGGCTGGTCGCCTCGTCTAAAGTATCGCCAGCTGCGAGTCGAACATGGAGCGCGCGTGTGCCGATCGACCCGCTCGTGGCCTGCTGCTGCCGCTGAATTTCAGCCACGGTGCCGTACGCCAGAATCTGCCCTGCTTCGATGATCGCCGCTGAGTCACAGATCTCGCCCAGCTCGGTCAGAATGTGCGAGCTGATCAGGACCGTTTTTTTCATCTCGCTGGCCAGCAGTCGAATCAGTTCGCGTAGTTCGACGCGGGCTCGCGGATCGAGTCCGGCAGCGGGCTCATCAAGCACCATGACCTGCGGATCATGAATGAGGCATCGCCCGAGACCGAGCCGTTGCGACATCCCCTTTGATAGCGTGTTGATCGCCTTGTCGGCCAGTTTTCGCAGTTCCGTAAAAACCAGCACGTGTTCGATGGCGTCTCGACGCTGAGCGTCCCTTAGACCATAAGCGCGGGCGTAAAAGTCGAGATACTCAACGACATTCATGTTCGCGTATTTGCCGAAGCTGTCCGGCATGAATCCCAGATAGCGACGCACTTTGTCAGGATCATCAACGACCGAGTACCCACAGACAAACGCGTCGCCAGCCGTCGGCGTATCAAGTGTCGCGAGAATCCGCATGCTCGTCGTTTTGCCAGCACCATTTGGCCCGATGAAGCCCATGACCTGACCGGGCCACGCTTTGAACGACACATCGTCAACGGCCTTCAGTCGACCAAAAAAGCGATGCAGATGCCGCAGCTCTAACGAGGGTTCTCCTCGCTGCGCAGTTTCTGAGGCTCTGACAACAGACTCAATCATGGGCGGCTCGCAACATCAGGATCGAATGAGTACTCGTCGTCTGAAGAGCGGTCCATTCAAAGGACGTCTTCAGAGTCGTCGTCGTCGAAGACCGATGCGTCAGCGGCGATGATGTCGACTTCGGGCGCCGGAGCGTGCTTCATCATCGTGACCAGGCGACCTCCGTCACTGTAGATTACTTCGTCCATAAACGATCTCATCAGGAGCAGCCCGCGACCGCTCGGGCGATCGAGAAATTCCGGATCAGTGGGATCGGGAATCGCCTCAGGATCGAATCCTGGGCCCTCATCTCGCACTGAAAATCGTACCGCTTCCTGAGTCAGCGAGATGTCAACGAAGAGTTGCCGTTGGATGTACGGTTTCTCAAGACTTCGACGACGAGCAAGGTCTTCGTAGGCCGAATGATCCTGATCACGCAACTCAGAACTCACTTCCAGATTCCCATGATAGAGTGCGTTCAACAGTGATTCCTCAAAGGCAATACTGATACGCAGCCGGTCGTTCTCTGGAAAAATCCGCATCGACCGCATCGTGTCCCGCACCTGCGCGGAGAGAGCATGCACGAGCTTTGTTTCGTTGGGCAGCACGTACGATGTCACGATGCTGGAGATGCGGTTCAGCAGCCGGGTTCCGCCACGGCTCGAAGACGCCGCTTCCAGAACCTGACGAATCGTCGAAATCAGATCCTCGCCCAGACGCCGTTTGGTGACGTAACTGGCTGCTCCCAGTCGCAGAGCTTCCACCGCCAGCTCCTCACTTCCCTGAGCCGTCATCAGCAGAACGGGAATCAACGGATAGTCGCTTTTGATGGCCTGAACCAGTTCGAGACCGTTCAACTCCGGCATATGGAGATCCGTGAGGACGGCATCGGGAATATCGAGTTCGAGCCGTTCCAGCGCGTCCCGGCCATTCTCGGCATAGATCACCTCGTACTCGCCGGTCTTCTGCAGGAGCCCTCCCACAAGTCGACGGTCAACGCGAGAATCGTCCACCACAAGTAGCGTTTGCATGACTGTGCTTTCCATGGCCTGGCCCGGCCAGGTAACGAGACTTCTAATCACACGTTCCTGGGTTCGAACGAAAACTGGCTTTCTGTGCACGTCTAAAGAAGTTTCAAACAATCACGATTCCGGCAATACCGTTCCGCCAATCGATCATTCGTTAGACCTCGATGGCCAGCACGTTCACTGTTTCAATTAGAACGACAGCAACTGCGACAAAAGTGAACAATATGGTACTCAGCCAGGAAACTGTCCGGTATCGATGAAATCGCGAAGCTGCGAACTTACTGTTTTCGACGCTTCCTGAAGCGCAGGGAGACATTCAGCAATTCGAGTAAGATCTCCCGCCTTCCCGGCCTTTTCACATTCGAATGCCAGGTCGTGAGCATCGGTCACGCCGAAGGTGCGAAAGTTCGCCTTGCTCGTGTGTGCCATTCGTTGTGCGGTTGTCGCGTCGTCTTTCTTCAGTGCGTACTTCAAATCGGCAAGGACAATCCGACATTCTTCCAGAAACGCGCCCGCAATCTCGCGCAGCAGGTCGCGGTCTCCCTGAGTGATTCTGAGAGCGACCGGCCAGTCGACGCGATAACTTTCCGCAGTGGTCTGCGAATCAGCAGCCTGGCTGCCGGACGCAGCAGCTTCTTCTTTGACGGCGCCGAATGTCTGAGCCCCCTCAGCAAAGAATTGACTCAGGGCGTTGATCAACTGCCACGGTCGAACGGGCTTGGAAACGTAGTCGTCCATCCCGGATTTCAGACATAACTCGCGATCACCTTTCATGGCGTGAGCCGTCATCGCGATAATCGGAATATGTCGGTCGGTGCCGACTTCGTTCTGACGAATTTGACGCGTCGCTTCCAGACCGTCCAGTTCCGGCATTTGAACATCCATCAAGATGACGTCGAACGTTTCGCGAGTTGCAAGGTCAACGGCTTCCTGACCATTACACGCGACAGTGCCTGAATGTCCCCACTTGTTCAACAGAGCCAACGCCAGCTTCTGGTTAACGACACTGTCTTCTGCCAGCAGAACTCGAAGCGGCGGAATCACAATCTCGCGCTGGCTCGAATGATCGGCTTCTTCCGGCAAAGAATCGTCCATTCCATTGACGGCGAGAGCGGCGACCAGCGAATCAAACAGTTCTGACTGCTTGACGGGCTTCCGAATGTAGGCCGAAACTCCGAACTCGCGGCATTGTTGAACATCCTCTGGACGGTCTCCGGAAGTCAGCATCATGATGACGGCCCCGGCCAGTTTTTCGTCGTTACGAATTTCCGCCGCCAGCGCGAAACCGTCTTTGTCCGGCATGTGAACGTCGCTGAGCACAAGATCGTAACCCTTGCCCGCTTCACGCGCACGCCGCAACGACGCGATTGCTTCATCCACACTTTCGACACTGGATGTCTCAATGCCCCAGTTCGACAGCATCTCGTCGAGAATCAATCGATTCGTCGCGTTGTCGTCTACGATCAGCACGCGAGATCCCTGAACGAGCCGTTTTGACGGAGCTTTGGGCGGCGTCTCCGAAATTCCCAGACGAGCCGTAAAGTGAATCGTACTGCCTTTCCCGAGTTCGCTCTCAGCCCAGATTGTCCCCTGCATGAGCCACGTCAACCGCGAACAGATTGTCAGACCCAGTCCCGTTCCTCCGTACTGCCGGGTCGTCGATGTGTCTGCCTGCTCGAACGCCAGAAAAACCGACTTCAGTTTATCGCTGGCAATCCCGATTCCGGTATCCGCAACCGCAAAGTGCAGCAACACCGAATGATCATCCTGTTGATCAACGTCGACATGTACGATCACCTCGCCCAGCGGTGTGAACTTGATGGCGTTACCAACCAGGTTCACCACCACCTGTCGCAACCGTGAAGGATCACCAATCAACGCATCCGGCACCGAAGGATCAATATGACAGGCCAGTTCCAGTTCTTCCCGGTGAGCACGGACAGAGAGTGATCTCAGGGTATCACCCAGTGTGTCGCGAATGCTGAAGACAGATGATTCCAGTTCGAGCTTACCGGCTTCAATTTTCGAAAAGTCCAGGATGTCGTTTATCAGTTTCAACAGCGAGTCCGCTGAATCGCGAACCATTTCGAGATATTCGTGTTGCGAACGTGTCAGCTCGGTATCGAGTACCAGTTCCGTCATCCCGATGACTGCGTTCATCGGTGTACGAATCTCGTGACTCATGTTGGCCAGGAAATCACTCTTGGCGCGGTTGGCCGCTTCGGCTGCTTCTTTCGATTCTCGAAGCTCTTTTTCCGCCTGCTTACGCTTCGTGATGTCATGCACGAAGGCGCTGAAGAGGCACGACTCCGCATCACGAATCGGTGAAATCGTGACTTCAACCGGAAACTCCCGGCCCGAACGATGTAATGCTACCAGCTCGAGCCGGCGTTGAATGACGCGGCCATCACCCGTTTTCAGAAAGTGTTTCAAACCCGCAACGTGAGCATCACGAAACTGCTCCGGAATGATCGTGTCAGAAAGAGTTTTCCCGAGTGCTTCTTCAGACTTCCAGCCAAAGATGACTTCAGCCTGAGGATTCCAATCAATAATCGTGCCGTCAGCATCCATGCCAACGAACGCGTCGAGAGCTGTATCAACAATCTGCCGATTCAGACGCTCACTCTGTCGCAACGCGAGTAACGCTTCCTGCTGGGCGGTAATGTCCCGCGAAACTCCGAATGTGCCGACGATGTTCCGTTCGTGGTCCCGCAGCGGGAGCTTGCTGGTTGAAACCCAGGTGGTTCGCCCGTCCGGCCAGGTTTCCTTTTCAATCTTGTCGAGCACCGGCTCGCCACGATTCATCAATTCAACTTCGTCGGCACGCGCCTCGACCGAATGTTCGTCCGTGAAAAAATCCCTGTCCGTTTTTCCAGTGGCGTCCGACGGATCCGCAAGATTAAACCAGTCGGCCATCGCGCGGCTGATTCGGATAAACCTGCTGTCCTGATCTTTGAAGTAGATATTGTCCGGCAGGTTCTCCATCAGAGACTGCAGCAGGTACCGCTCCAGTTCGAGTTCTTTGATCAGTCGCTGCCGTTCGAGTGTGTAGCGGATCGAATGCTCAAGCCGCGAGATGTCGAATACATCTTTGACCAGATAGTCAGCGGCGCCGGCTTCAAGTGCTCGCTGGTCGATTTCGTGATCGGTCTGCCCGGTCAGAATGATGACCGGCGCTTTCGATCCAGCTGCTTTGGCCTGCTTAAGAACATCAATTCCGTCGGTTGCACCGAGTCGATAATCAAGCAGATAGAGCTCGTGGTTTTCAGCAATAATGCCCGCCAGGCCAGAGACGGAATCGGCGGCCCACTCAAGATCGACATTTCGACCGTTGATTTCGCGCAGCAATTCCTTCGTCAATGCGAAGGTATTTTCGTCATCGTCGATCAGCAGAATTCGCAGCGGCTCGGGCATCAGCACGTTCCATCAAAGAGGGCCACGCTTTCGACGCTCGTCTCGGAATACGAAACAACGATGCAGGCTATCATATTGACCGGTTCAGGTTCATGCCCGAACCAGAATTCCACGACAGAACACGACGTACGCTGTTAAATGTACGCTGTTACCAGAGAGCACGTCCCCCAGAACACTGCAACTCGCCGTCCAACACTCCCGCTGTGCCGCCGCTCTCCAAAAAAATAGCGTGCCACCGGAATCCGCACTCGCGGAACCAGTGGACACGCTATCTAACTTTCAACGGACAGCTATTCGCTCGTCCTGTCGCCGCTACCCGGTCGGCGGCGACGGCGGCGAGGTGGCCTTTGACTGCCTTCACGACTTTCGCCGGGAGCCTCCGAGTGGCTCGTGGGTGCTTCCGTGCGGCTTGCGGGAGCTTCTGTGCGGCCAGCACTTCCTCGCGACGAGCTGCTACGGCCGGAGCCTCCTCGTGACGAGCCACTGCGTCCCTGGCCGGCGCCTCGAATGTTCGCCTCTACGATCGATGCCATGGCCTGTTCCCAGGTCGGCACATCATCCCAGTTATTCGCAGACGCACGGCGCGGATGAATTTCTTCGTCATCTTCTTCTTCGTTATCGTCGTCGACCGCATCTTCAACCTCACCGTCGTCAGAATCACTCGCTACGACTTTGTCTTCTGCGACTTCTACGCGTGGCTTCCGGCGGCGACGACGGCGACGCGGCCGCGACTCTTCGTCATCATCATCGGACTCTTCCTCATCGGCTGAATCCGCGACGCTTTCTTCTTCATCGTCTTCCTCTTCGACCGAATCATCCTCGGCAGTGACACGAGGCTTCCGGCGGCGACGGCGACGCTTCCGACGCGGTCGCTCCTCTTCGGCCTCTGCGTCGTCCTCAGATTCAGCAGCAGCCTCGGAATCGTCTTCCGATTCGCTTTCCTCATCAGACTCGACTTCTGCTCCGAAGTCGTCATCGGTGGGCTTGCGACGTCGGCGACGACGGCGTCTTCGACGTCTGGGTTGTTCCGAATCTTCGTCGCCAGTGTCTTCCTCTGAGTCTGCGGCGGTATCGCCTGCATCATCTGACTCAAAATCGTCATCAACATCAGCATCGCTGTCTTCTGATTGTTCGACTTCATCATCGGTCGGTCGGCGACGACGGCGACGGCGGCGACGCTTCGGTCTTTCCTGGCCGCTTTCTTCATCGCGGCGTGCTTCCGCCGGAGATTCGTCCGTGGCATCGTCGTTTTCGTCGATTACCTTTGCTGCGACATTTTCCTCTTCGTAAGCGTCGTGCTCGAAGAAATCCTCGTCGTCATCGTCCAGAATTCCGACGCCGAAGCCGAACGAATCGTCTTCTTTCGGTCGACTCGGCTTTGGTGTACGCGATGGCCGGCTGCGTTCCGGTCGATCCTCAACGATTTCTTTTCTGGCGACAGGAGTGGCTGTTTCGACGCTGTCTCCTTCTTCGTCTGCTTTCACTTCAACCCTGACGGGTTTGGATACGCTGGGCGTTGCACCGGGCGTGTCGACTGTTCCACGAGCGGCACTTTTCTTCGCGCTCGGTCCGCCAATGTCCCAATCATCCAGTGGATCCCAGAACGAATCATCGGCACTCGACTTCGCGACACTTTTTCGAGGTGAACGCGGCTCGCGAGATTCAGCAGCCGGTTCTGGCTGACGTGACCGAACCGGAGCAGGCGTCGGAGCAGCGACTTCGTCGTCGTCTATTTCATCGTCGCCTTCAAACTCGTCGTCGTCATCGTCGTCACCAAAGATGATGTTGATGTCGTCGTCGTCCTCTTCAAAGATGATGTCCATGTCGTCGTCATCGTCGTCGTCCGCAGAATCAGCGTCGACATACGACTCGACAGGCTCGTCCGCGGCAGGTTCCGGCTCAGCGGCGGGTTCCAGCGAAGAAAGATCGATGACTTCAAAGGGCTCATCGTCGGCGTCATTTTTTCCGACGTCGATTCCAAAGAGATCTCTAGCGAGACCTTCCCAGGCATCCGGATCATTTGTTGAATTTCGATTGGTAGTCATGCGTTAATTAATCTCAAGCACTAACAGGATGGGCATTCGGAGTTCGGCGGGAGCGGCCATCTGGCTGCAGAACGCTGCGGCGTTGAGGCTCCCGCGACGAATCCGACAGGTTATGGTGAGAAATCTGCCGTGCGGCGGATTTTCAGAGAGTCGGAAAGTGCCGCGGAGTCTAGCGACAAGGACGTTTCGCCGCTATTTGGTGGACACGAAATCTCAACGCCCACACAGGTTCGACACTCGACGAATCAACATTGACACTCCAGGCCGGTCGCAAATACAAGCACTTCCTACCCGTTTTCATGATGTCAGGATCCCGGAGCGACAAGGATGTCCTCTCTCTTTTCAGCTCGAACGCCGCTGATTTTGTGCCTTTCCGCCGCATTGACCGGTTGCGGAGGCTCCGAGACTCCCAAGACCGATACCGTTGGAACGGCTCCCCGGCAAACGGCTCCGGTCACCAGCTCGCCCCCCGGAGAGCAGGCGGCGGAACTGGTCGAGCAGGCCATTTCCGAGATCAGGGACCAGAAGTTCGATGACGCCATCACCAGCCTCAACAAGGCCATTGATACCGACCATCAGAACGCCGAAGCCTGTTTTCAGCGAGCCGGCCTGCTGGCTGACGCGGGACAGGACCAGCTCGCTCTGAGTGACTATTCGCGAGCCGTGGAACTTGATCCGAACGACGTCCGCTACCGCAATATGCGAGGCCTGTTCCTGCTGACACGCAGCCAGCTCGAACCCGCTCTGACTGACTTCACCGAGGCCGTCCGGATCGACCCGAAATACATTCAGGCGTGGAACAACCGCGGTCTGGTGAAGCTTGCGAAGACCGAATTTCACGCGGCCATTGACGACTTCAACAAAGCTGTCGAAATCGACCCGACCTACGCCGACGGTTTTAATAACCGCGGGTTTGCGTGGTTCAAAATGGAAGTCTACGACAAAGCGCTGGCCGACTTCGACAAGACGCTGGAACTGAAGCCCGGCTATGTCAACGCCCTGAACAACCGGGGAATGCTCCACCTGCGTATAAAACGGCATCGGGAAGCCGTCGCCGACTTCACCGAAGCCATCACCCACGACGAGAACAACCCGAAGCATTACCAGAACCGGATGAATGCCTACACCGCGCTCGGCATGGCCGACAACGCTCAGGCTGACCGCAATCGAATTGTATGGCTCGTCAAACTGGGCCAGCTGAACAATCTCGTCGCACAGACTCCCGAACAGCCCGAAGGATACATCCAGCGAGCCAGCCATCTGGCTGCTGCTGGCCAGCACGACATCGCACTGGTCAACTACGAGCAGGCCATTCAGGTGGCATCCGACAAAGCTACACCGTGGACCGGTCGCGCGAAGTACTGGTTGCAGCAAGGCAATTTCACCGAAGCCATCGCTGACGCCACGAAAGCCATCGAAACAGAGTTCAGTCACCCGGCCCTTTCAATCCGCGGCGACGCGTATCTCCAGCAGGGCAACTACGACAAAGCCATCGCCGACTACACCGCCGCCAAGCGTCTCGACCCGAGTGTTGCTCAAGCTTACTACAAACGAGCCCTCCAGCGGCGGCAACAGGGCAACGAAGCCGGCTTTCGAGCTGACTTCGAAACCGCGCAGCAGCTCGATCCGCAGATCGGTCAGTAACAGAACTGCGCGATTCGTAATTTCAACGCAGGCACATGCGATGAAACAGGCGTGGATTCACCAGCTAAAGATTCGAGTGGGGATCCGTGAGACGTAGAGCTGATTGTTACTGCGGTCTGACGAGTTGCTTCAAGTTCTGTTACGACGCAAGACCTCATCAGTCGCTCGGCTACCGGACGCCCCGAGAAGTCCACAACAGCCGCTGATTCCGCCGCCGCGATCCACCTGAGAAATCGCGGCCGCTGGCCCGTATGTTGGGGTTCCATTCAATCCCGTCCCAATGAGCCCTGCGTTGTACGCCAGCCAGTCGGCGGAATTTTCGACAACGACGGCGAAATCTTAGACAACACGACGACTCCTGGTTCCGGCCAGACGCTCTGTAGACTCGTCGTCACCCACTCTGTGAAGTTGAACAGTGGTGGTCGAAACGCATTTGCGACTCGCAAGTGGCTGTCGTTGTTGCCTTTTGGTGAAAAATCGGATTCCGAAGGGATCGCTGCTCTTCTATTGGCATCAAATGTGCGCTCGGTATGAGTTCAACGTTGCGGTCTTATTATTTCAATCAGACAGAGAGTTCCCATGCGCATCGTCCGCTTGCCCCGCCGCCGTTCTTTGCCATCGCGATCCGGGTTCACGTTGATTGAACTGCTGGTAGTGATCGCGATCATCGCGAT
>JABMPE010000690.1 GCA_013203845.1 Rhodopirellula sp.
GCCTCAAGCCCGGCGACATCGTTCTGCTGTCCGTGCTGAGAAAAGACCAGAAAGTCGAAATTCGAGTCCAACTCGGCGGCGGTCCTCCGAAACAAAAGACACCCGGTACCCGCCTCTAAAACGTGTTCAGCAAAAACTTCTCGATCCAGGCATTCAGATTTACGCCCGCGAGACCCCAGAGAAGTTCTGGCGAGAACGATTCCGTGTCTTCAGTGCTCGCTGTGGCAAAAGTTCGCCAGCAGATTCGGGAACGCATTTCAGACACATTCCCGGCTGTTTCTGAATCTGCTCTGGCCGCGACCGCCGAAGCACGCCTTGGATTCATCCGACATTGATCCACTTGTGGAACTGGTCCTTGTCCACATTTCTCCCGGAAAGAATGATGACGACATCGCCGTCGCCATCGAGCTTTACTTTGCCAGTGAGCACCGCCGCCGTGGTGATTGCCCCGGAAGGCTCGACGCAAAGACCGTGTTTGTCATACAGCCACCGCATGGCCTGCTGAGTTTCAATATCAGGAACGGTGACGGCGTGGGAAACGTACTGTCGAAGAATTGGCCAGTTACATTCGCCGACGTCGTAGGACAAAAGGCCGTCGCAAATACCAGTTGGCCGATCAACCCGCAGCCGTTCCCCGGATTTCAGTGACTGCTGAAAATCCGCCGCAGTATCGGGCTCGACGCTGACAACCGCCGCATCAGGAAACGCCTCGCCGATGGCCAGTGCGTGGCCAGCCATCAGACCGCCGCCGCTTACCTGGCAGATAAACTGAGAGACACGCCGCCCCTGCCGCTTTAACTCATCGACAATCTCCAGGCCGCCGACGCCGTTGCCGGCGATCACAAAGTTGTCGTCGTACGGAGACGCCTGCAAGCCGTTTTCGTTTTCGGCGATCTCCTTCGTCAAGCGGTCTCGCTCGTTGGTCTCGTGGTCTCTGGAAATGTCGTACGTTCGAATTTCTGCTCCAAAAGACTGTGTCAGGTTGAACTTGACCTTCGGAGCATCCTCCGGCATCACCACGATCACTCGTTTTCCGTATCGCATTCCGGCGAAAGCGATGCCGGACGCAAAATTTCCGGATGAGTGCGCAGCAACCGGTCGGTCACCGATCTCCTCCAGATGGTTTGCCATCCAGTTGAGAGCTCCCATCAACTTGAACGAACCAACTGGCGTCCAGCCATAGTCCTTCAGCCACACTCGACGCCCAGGCGGCAGCTCGAGTTCTTTTTCCAGTCGATAAGAACGGATCAGGGGCGCAGGAGAAATGTGTTCGTGGATGACACGTTCCGCCTGACGGACGTCTTCAAACGTAGCAATGGATTCTGGCATGTGACATCAATCATCGTGAAGCATGCGGCGGTCTTCGATGCCCTGCGATTCGGACAGTAACCAGATGGGCCAATCGACCGCCGTGACAACAGGTAAGTCTTCGCGGCGCATGATTCTGCAAACAACCGCTCCAGAAATCCACGACAAGCCGAGAACTCGATGGCATCGCGCGGGACGTCATTTGCTTTCATTCAGCCACGAACGTTATCGCGAGGATCGGGCAATGGATCGCCGCTACCTTCGAGTTTGATCTGGACGGACATTTTTCCCGCGTTGCCGTCGTTGATTCTGTGCCAGTCGTCGCGGCAGCGGAGGACGAGGTCTCCGTCGGATTCCGCGGTGAAGGTGCCGTAGGCTCCCAGTTCAAAGGGCTCGCCGAGTTTGTATTCTCCACGGTCGAAGATGGCTCCGAGCAGGCGGCCATTGCCGTCTTCCGCTCCGTCGGCATCGACCAGTTCGGCGCTTTCATCGACCTGCCATTTTCCCGCGGCTGAGTATTCGTACTTCGTGCCGGCTTTGACGCGGCAGCGGGATGCCTGCCAGCCGGCTTTTGACTGAATGGAACAAGTGATTTTTCTGGAACTGCGCGGCTCGCTGGATTTCGTCTTCCAGTCCCAGAACACCAGGTCCGCGCGGTAGCCGATGTCGAAGTGTTCCAGGAAGAAGAGGTACTCGAACGAAATCTCTTCGGCCATGCTGCCGTAGGTGCCGTTAAATGAAGCTCGCTGACCAGTCAGCATCGCGAGTCCCAGCGGTCGAAACCGTTGGCGGTAATTGGGATTGTTGGCCAACAGGTGGCACAGCGCCCATCGCCACGCATAGTTCTGCCACGAATCGCCAGTGACCTCGTCCGAATTCACGATCGCGTTCAGCGTCTTCGGGGACGACGAGTGGATGTAGCGTACAACGCCCTTCGAACAGTTAACGCTGGCGTCACCTTCTTTCCAGTAGTTGCCCATCTCCGCCATCCCCTCGGAATACCAGAGAGGACCGGTTCGACCGAACGTTTGACCGCAGTAAGCATGCACGGCTTCATGCTGAGGAGTTCCGCGATTGGCGTAGGCGTACACAATCGAGTTGGCGTCGAACTGGTTGCCCAGTACCCGCACGTTCGTTCTGGTAACTCCGACCTTGTTCTGGAGGCTCGCCAGACCGACGGGCTCAAACGCGTTCGGCGACCAGTTTTTCAAATCTTTAACGACATAGCATTCGATCGTTTTTCGATTCGGCTGTCCCCAATAAGTTGAGATCAGCCGCAGCATCGTCTCCAGCCGCTCCAGCAAATCCTGCGCATCGTTGTCGTTCAGGTCAGTATGCAGCAGGAAATTCCGGGAACGTACGTCTCGAGGCGCGACGCTGGCGGGTTGAGTTTGATCGTCCGTCGCCTTTGTCCGCTGTGCCATCCCATCAGGCGAACTCGCCACAGCCACACACATCATCAAACCAGCAATGACCGCGAAACGTCGGACAGGATTCATTCGCATGGTCATCAGAACCCCTCTCCTCACAATACTCGAACAATTCGCTCGCTCAGAAATGATGGGGAAGCCACACGCCTGAGTAAACGACACGCTGATTCGACGTGTTCAGTTTGTCGGAATTCCCGGTCAGGAATCGGTGATCACTGTGCAACCGTCAGGAATTCAGAACCAGGTTAACAACGAAGAATGACCGAGTGCCTCAACAGGCTGTACACAAAGCTTGAAATTCGCTTGCAACTCAGTCGAGGAAGCGTGCGCGTTCGGCTGGTGTCGGCAGACGGCAGGTCTCTTTTTTTCCGAACAGGCGATATCGATTGCTGGCGACGACCTTGTAACCAAGATCCCGCAGCGGCTCAGGGATGAGCCACAGCAGCGTGCCGAGAATGGACCACGCTCCCCCCAGCTGCCAGAAGATGCGCACGATGGCGCTCGACCGACATTGCCACTGTCCGCCTTCAAGAAAGACGACCGTGTCGAGTCCCTGTGCGAGATTTTGCGGCAGCACCGCCGCCGCCGTCGATCCCTGTAGCGGGGCCAAATAGACACGTCCGTGGCGGTCATATTTCAGGACAAAGTCGACGAACCGGTTGCACAGACCGCAGACGCCGTCGAAAAACAGAATGGGTTTGGAATCCGTGGCGGTCGTCATGTTTGCATTCCAAGTGAGGACTCGCGGTACAGTACCGCTTTCTTCCCGCCGACTTAACCGATTTTTCGGATCGAAAAGCCGGTACACTCGCCGGAACTCGAACCGGTAGTTTTCTGACGGCTCAAAACTGCCACGGAATGAGCAATCCGTTTTGCGAGTCGCCTGTCCGGCGGGTAGGCTGTCGGTAATGTTTGACGTTCCGGGCGTTGCGTATTGACCGGACGAGTGACTGGTTCCAGGGATTCTCATAGTGAGCGCGATCGCAACAAATCTGCGACCTCACGCCAGGGTAATGGTGTCTGTTCAGGCACCTGATACTTCTGAGGCCACAATCCGCGACCAGAGTTTCCGGGCATTGCTGTCGGCCTGTACCGTTTCGCTGGTACTTCATGCTTGCCTGCTCGCAGCATGCAGCCTGATCTGGCATCTCATTCCCGAGCAGAACGCCAGCATCCCCGTCATCGACGCGCTGATGACCGTTTCCGAAACAGAAATTGCTGCCGACGGCGAATTACAGTTTGAAGAGGCCCTCCAACTGACCTCGGTCACTCCGCCGCTGGCGACGGGTGGTCAGTCGATGGCCGACTTTCAAAGCCCGCTGACAAATCCTGAAGACTCGCTGATGCCGACAGGCGAACAGTCCATTCTGAGCGTCAGTGCCATCGGGACTCCCTGGCTGAATGCGAACGTTGGTGGTGCCACAACACCAGTGGGTTCCGCATCCGGTGCCGTTGATGATCTCGGATCCGGAGACGGCAAGGGCAACGGAGAAGGCAGCGACGCTGCGGATTCATTTTTCGGGCTCAGGCCCATCGGTCGCCGCGTCGTTTTTGTGCTGGACTGCTCCCGCAGCATGAACCACCCACACAACACCGAAGCGAAGACTCGTTTCAAACGGATGAAGCTCGAACTGATCAAGTCGATTCAGGGTATGGGCCCAGAGTCCGAGTTCTACCTCATCTTCTTTAACGACTTTGCGATTCCGATGCCGTCGCCAGTGCCCGTTCAGGCAGCCGAACAACCAAAGATGAAGTATCTCTACTGGATGAGCGAGATGAAGGCGGACGGGAACACCGAACCACGAATTGCTCTGCAACACGCATTGCGACTGCAGCCGGACATTGTCTACTTCCTGACCGATGGCAGTTTCACGTATCGCGTTCAGCAGGACCTGTTGAGCCTTCAATCGGGCCGGACCGAAATTCATACCTTCGCCTTTGACGCCCCGTTCACCGACAACATGCGCCGCGCTTACAACCGATTGCTCGATGACGACCGAACGGGAGCACGTGAAACGGCAGGTTCACGCAGCGACTACCGCAAACTGGTCGAAGCTTTTAGCTCTCACCAGTTCATGAAACACATGGCCAAACGCCACGGCGGTCGGTTCCGCCTGATCCCGTACGACGGTTGACCTGCGGAAATCTCTGCTTCTTCAGCCTGTCGTGGAAACCGGCTGCCGAAACGGAATCCTGCGACGTCTCTCGGTGCTACTCAATCGGTCGTTCTGTGAGTGCTGCGGTTACGAAGCCATTGCGATACGCTCCGCCTTTTCGCGACCTGGTTAATGACGACAACATCGTACAGAAAACGATGGTGAGGCAGAGTTGACATCGCGATTTCCAGGTGAACAGCGTGAACGCTCCATTCACTCGCTAAGAACTGACACGATGAAAAGTTTTGAATGCGTCTGCTCCAACACGATTTTTTTTGAGAATACTCAGTGTTTAAGCTGCCGGCGGGAACTGGGCTGGTGCCCGGCCTGCCACAGCATGACCTCACTTGAGCCAGTCACGACACTTGATCCGGTCACGCCCGGTGCCGGCACAGAAGATCTGTCTGAAAGCGACTCAGTGGATTCCGATCCATCTGAAAGCAATCCGATCAAAAGTGATCCGGCGACTGCGCGAAAGTTCCGTTGCGGAAAACCAGGCTGCGGCGCGTTGCTGAAGAAGTGCCAGAACTACGCCGTCGAACGAGTCTGCAATCGCTGCTGTCTCGTTGCTGACAATTCGGCAAAAGCGGATCCCTTCTGTGATTACTGCCGCTTCAACGACACAATTCCGAATCTCTCGCTGCCGAGCCACCGCGAAAAGTGGAGCCGTCTGGAAGCCGCCAAACGCCGACTGCTTTACACCCTCGACCTGTTGCATCTGCCCTATGGCAGTCAGCGCGACGGCTTTGATCCACCTCTGTCGTTCGACTTCAAAGCCGATGTCGTGAAACCGGGCCGGTGGTGGTGGGCGATGGGGAAGGAAGAGCGGGTCTACACCGGCCACGCTGGCGGCAAGATCACTATCAATGTTCGAGAGGCGGACACGGTCGAACTCGAAAAGTCGCGAGTTCATTTTGAGGAAGCTCATCGCACGGTGGTTGGGCACTTCCGTCACGAGATCGCTCACTACTACTGGCAGATGCTCGTCCAGGGGCAATGCGAACCAGAATGCAAGGCCGCGTTCGGTGACCACGAGAATCCCAGCTATGCCGAAGCTCAGCAGAAATATTACACGAACGGGCCGCCGAGTCACTGGCGGGCACGTTTCGTCAGTGCCTATGCAACGATGCATCCCTGGGAAGACTTTGCGGAAACTTTTGCGACCTACCTCGACATGGTCAGCGTGCTCGACACTGCTTTGAATATGGGCATCTCCGATAGCTGTGATCCGACTCAGGCGAAACTTCCCAGAATGGTCGAGACGTACATCCGGCTGGGTGTCGTCCTGAATGAGATGAACCGGGCGATGGGTCTGATCGACCTGGTGCCGGAAATCTTTGCTCCGCCGATTGTCGAGAAAATGCAATTCGTGCATAACCTGCTGCGCGGAGCGGCGCAGCATCAGCAGACGGATGCGGTCGAGTCGAGAGCATGAGCCAGCATCCACAGGGATGTTCGCGGTCGGAGCGGTCAGCAGTTGCGGTGACGTCGATTGACGATGCCATCACCGCTCACGACAGCCGAATCTCTGATTCTGGTGTTGAAATGTGGCTGGGTGCCGAACCGACCTTTACGGATCGAGATTCGGCAGCAGCTGAATGGCAGACCGCCGCGCTGGGTCTGGACAAAGAGCAGCGGGCACGACAATTCGTCGCCCGACTGGCAACGGGGAATTCCGGCGGAGCGATTCTGAGGACGCTGGGGCGACAGTATCCAGGTGAAGCAACACCGCGCTGGAGTTTCGGCATCTACTCACGACGTGATGGACAGCCCGTCTGGAACGGGCCGCTCGACCCCGTCACACGCTCGTCGTCACCGACGGATCCGCCGACTGAACAGAGAGCCCTCGGAAGCGCGGACACTCAACCAGTACCAGCGAAATTGCGAGACGCTCTGGAAACGGAACTTCGAATGGCCGGGTTGTCTGTTTCGACAAAGCTGCCCGCAGATTCGTGGGGAGCTCGGCTGCTTTTGCGGAACGGTCAGAACTTTTGCTCGCCGACTGGCTGAACGATGCGGATGCCGCACGACCGCCAGTTCAGACGCAACCGATTCCGGCGGAAGGGCAACGGGACAATCTTGCGGTCCCCGGCGTTTATCTTGTAGCCATCGGCCTGTGTGACAGTGGTTTCGATGAGGAACCTTGGCTGCGTCCAGGTTGAACTTCCGGAATTCGCTCAGGTGGATCAGTGGCTGCGTTTTCTCCAGGTACTCGAACGCGCGGCGATCACTGTCGGGTTGAACGACCTGGTACTGACCGGATTTCAGCCGCCAGTGGACGATTCGGTCGCGTGGACGACCGTGACACCTGATCCCGGCGTCCTGGAAATCAACATGGCTCCGTGCATGACCGTGTCCAGTTTTCTGAACGAACAGCGGAGAATGCACGCCGCGGCGAGTGCGGTGGGGTTAGCCGCATTTCGGCTGCTGTTCACCGGGGACGTGTTGGACTCGGTCGTCGGTGATCGGCAGCCTGACGCTGGAATCGCTGGTTGAAATCACTGGGTGGTCGGTGTTCGTGTGATGCCCGGAATCACAGCGGTCGACCACGATCCACCATCGTCTGAATGTTCGCGGTGCCGTCCCTGATTTCAGCACCAATACAACTCAGAGCTTTGAATCGCGATCGGCGATGACGGTCAGATGCTGCTCAACAGATTCGGCCAGCGCCTGCACGTTGTAACCGCCTTCCAGCAGGCTGACGCATCGACCGTTGCAATATTCATCGGCGACGTCCAGCACGAGTCTGGTCAGTTGGGCGAAGTCTTCAGTTTCCAGATCCAGCGAGCCGATCGGGTCCAGCCGGTGTGCATCAAATCCTGCGCTGATCACTACCAGTTCCGGGTGACATCGTTTGGCGCAGTCGGCGAGCAGCTGTTCGAACTCCGCGAGATACCGATGTCGAGCCGTACCGTATTCGACGGGTAAGTTGAAAACAGTCCCGAGTCCCTGGCCGGTGCCGGTTTCTTCCCGCGTACCACTGCCCGGATAAAAGGGAAATCGATGTGCCGAGAGAAAGTAGATCTCAGCATCGTTGTAGAAGATGTCCTGAGTTCCGTTTCCGTGATGCACGTCCCAGTCGACGATCAGGACGCGAGTAAGCCGGTGCTCGGCTGTCGCCTGTCGAGCCGCGATGGCCGCGTTGTTGAACAGGCAGAATCCCATGGGATCGTCAGCGAGCGCGTGATGTCTGGCGGGCGAGTCAGACAACAGGCTCGCGAGTGATCGCCTTTCAGAACCCGATCGACCGCGTTGCAGGCAGTTCCCGCAGCTCGTAATGCAACGTCGAAAGACTTCGGGCTGACAACCGTATCGGCTTCGATTCTACCGCCACCGCTTTGAGCGAACTCCCGCACTCGATCGATATGCCCCATCGAATGCACACGAGCGAGCTGCTTGATTGTCGCCGGCTCGATTTTCCCCGGCTCGAATCTCTTCAGGAGTTTCGTTGCTTCCAGATGCGCGGTCACGGACCGCAATCTTTCGGCAGACTCCGGATGCCTTCCGGTTTCGTGCTGCAGAAAAATTGGATCGGTATAGAGAATCGCCACCGCAGCATCCTTCAAATGTTGGGCGATAGAAAATTCACGCAGGAGAGCGAGGTCACTGTGAAAGCCGGAAAAGGCACTGTCACCAATCCGTCAATTTCTGGCAATGCGACGTGTGGCCCGGCTGTAACCAGTTCGTCTGAACGTTGCCGCATCGCGACGGGTATCAGAATCACCATCGTCCACGCCACCGCAGCGGCCACGCCAGGCACGGCCAGCGCCGCGATCGCAATCCGGTTGCGCCAGATTTCTCGAAACTGTCTCGTTACACCTTGGCTTCCGGCGGGTCGGCGGCTTCTCCCGGCGGCAGGACGTCCGGCATGTCAAGTCTCGCGACGCCGATCCGGCTGTCAGCCATTCCGTAATACACGTCGAAGCGATCGGGCCGACCGAGATCGTCGCGCCGGTCGATGCCGGTCGGGAAAACCACATTCGCGACGGTCCCTTGAAGTTCTTCCGGAGATTCGGGCGTCAGCACTGGTTCCGGCGACCGATAACGGAGCACGCGCGGATGCTGCTTTGAGAGCACCATTACGCCAGCCGAGTAACAAAGATGCCGTCCGTCGTTGTCAGACTCCGCCAAAACGCTCACGCCGTGGTAAACGATCAGCCAGCCATGTCCGGTGAGAATGGGTGGAGTTCCGCCGCCGATTTTGAGCCGCTCCCACGGCGACACCGGAGTTGCCAGTCGGTGATGCGAGTTAAACAGGCCGAGGTGATCCGGTTCGATGCCCTCCAAAGTCGTCGGGCAGTACGAAATCCAAATACTTTCATGATCGAGATCCACCACGCGAGACTCGGCCTGGCGGACGGTTTCCTCGGGAAGCGTGCCGGGGAAGAGCGGCCGGTGCAGGATGGCCAGTTGCATTTTTCCGGCATGATTGGGAATGGCGACGGGGAAGAGACTGGCGTCTTTGTTATCCACATGGACAAAGTCAATGCCACCATACGGTTCGAACGTCGCCAGTCCCAGCCGTTTCCAATGAAACAAATCCTCCGATTCCGCCAGGGCGATTCGCGGGCCGATCGGGGTATACGCTGCGTAAGTCATGACATAGCGCTGGAATCTCTCGACGAAAGTAATGCGAGGATCCTCACAGCCGCCACGTCCGTCAGGGAGTAGCTCGTAATCCGTTTCCGGCTCGAGCGCGATGCCGAGTCGCTCGACTCCACACGGGTCGCCTGCCTGATTGAATTTCACGCGAGCGATGCCGATCCGCGAATAGTTACCCTTGGCAACCAACCGTGGAAAAAGGTAAAGCTCACCATCCGGGCCACGCACGACAGCGGGATTCAGCGTGCCTTCGACCTCCAGCGGATTGCCTGATTCCGGCTCCATGATCACCCCCAGACGCTGCAATTGAAAGCAGCTCATGAGCGTGTCTCCTCGGGTGGTTTGGCCGGTTGAGCGTCATCCAGGCAAGCGATGATCGCTTCAATCACCCGCTTCGACTCGTTTGGATCCCTGACCTGTATCGATAGCACCCCAGCTTCCTTGGCCGGATAGTCATTCCCGCCAGGGAACAAGGCATCCCCGATGAAGATCATCTCCTCAATGGCAATGCCAAGCGTGTCTCGGAGTTTTCTGATCCCGTACGCTTTGTCGATGCCAGGTTTAGTGATATCAACCGACGTCGTACCTCCCAAACGCACGGAGAACTCGGGAATCAGTTGATCGAGAGCTGCCTTCATCTTCTTCCGTTTGGTGAAATCCGGATCCCACTTCTCCTTTTCTTCGATCGGCGCTTGCTGCCCTAATGCGGAAAATGTGATCTGACTTCCCCGATCTTCAATTACCTCGCCCCAGGTCTCGTGAGCAGGGAAAGCCGATGAGTCAATCACCTGCTCCAGTGATCGCACAATTATCACTTTTTCCTCATCTGTGAAATCCTCCGCATAAAGCAGTTTCCACTCAGACTCGTATTGGTAGAACTTTGTGCCACATGTCGGGAGAAGTGACAGGTCCTTCAGATACTTGTCATGGGGAAGATTCGCAAGCAATTGCTCTTTGAACTGCTGCCAGTTGCCGCCGGATATAACAGCCACCTTCACAATACTTAAGAGCGCACTGAGCAGTGTCGCCATCTCGGCATCAAGCGATGATTTGCTCTCTGCAAGAGTGCCGTCCAGGTCGAAGACAATAAGTTTTCTCATTGAATTTGGTTGCTTCCGGTTAAGTGGGCACCAGCATCATTCGCGGTCGGCCGATCACGCCAATCGTTGCCTGTCGCGATAATTTCTTATGAGTCATCGTTTTCAGAGCTCTTTGCGGATCGCTTTTAATTCACGGCGACGCTTTGCGGTGGTTTTGGGATAGGCCATTTCAATGTCATGGAACGTATCCAGGAGAATTTGTGAAACAATCAACCGGGCATTCTTCTTGTCGTCAGCGGGGACGACATACCAGGGGGCGTTTGCGGTGCTCGTCGCGCTCAGGCAGGCTTCATAGGCCTGCATATAGAGAGGCCAGCTTTTCCTCTCACGAACGTCCGCGAGACTGAATTTCCAGTTTTTCTCCGGTTCATCAATGCGATCCAGGAAGCGCTCTCGCTGTTCGTCCTTCGACAAGTGGAGGAAGAACTTGATGATCCGAGTGCCGTTGCGATGGAGATGTTCCTCCAGGTCCACGATGGAACGGTACCGGTCTATCCAAATCGTCTTCGCGTCCGGCAACTCATGCGGAAGCCTTTGGCTTTTGAGGATCTCTGGATGCACACGGACGATAAGCACCTCCTCATAGTAGGAACGATTGAAAATGCCGATTCGCCCTCGCTCCGGCAGATGTCGCGTCGTGCGCCAAAGAAAATCATGTTCCAACTCCTCTGAGCTGGGCTGTTGGAAGCTGAAAACCTGGCAGCCTTGCGGATTGATCCCGGACATGACGTGCCGAATGGCGCCGTCCTTGCCAGCTGCATCCATTGCCTGAAAAATCAGCAGGATCGCATGGCGATTCGACGCGTAGTGCATGCGTTGCAGCTCGCTCAACTCCTCAACACCCTCATCGAGCCGTTTGTGATAGTGTTTCTTCGACTTAAAGAATGGCTTCACCTTCGTCGGCCACTTTTTCAGTTTCACGTTTTCTCCCGGCGGCACACGGAAGTCCTCGATACAGATGTCAGTTGTCATACTTCTAACCTTTCCATCACGGGCAAAGTTCATAACACGACGCAGCAGGACTGTAATCACTTTGAAGATTCAAGTTCTGCTGAGCAGCGTTCACGTTGACCTTGCCCTCCGTGTGGGCGGAGGAATCTCTCCTCCCTCGTTTTCCCATCGTTCAATAACCTGTTGTTTTATGGGTCTTGTTTCTCCATCGCCTCGGTTGGGTGTCGGGGTGAAGGTTTCGTGTGCGGCAGAGTTCCACAAAGCGATCGCTGGCTGGTCGATGCGATCGTGTTCATAACAGAGCATGCTGAGCGACGCGGTATCGAGTAGAAAATGCTCCGCCTGTGCGACGGAAAGCCCAATCCATCGGGCGGCCAGCACGCGTCCAAAATGGCTGTGGGAAAAGAGGGCGATATTCCCATCCAGCTCGCGGAGGCGGACAATCAAGCGGTCGGCACGATCTGAAATCTGCGCGGGAGTTTCTCCGTTTGGAGAACCGTCACGAAAGACATTCCAATTCGGTCGCGATGTGAGAATGTCGGCAGGAGTACGGCCTTCGTCGTCGCCGTTGTCCCACTCCGCCAAGTCCGGTTCGATTTCGACTGTCGGAATCAGCCCGGCCAGTGCACAGGTTTGTTGAGCGCGATTGAGCGGGCTGGTCAGCACACGAGCAAACGGAATGTCTCGAAGACGCAGTCCAAGTTCCCGCGCTTCGTCCTCGCCGTGCGCGGTCAGAGGAATGTCCGTGCGACCGGTGTATTGGCCAGAGAGCGACCACTCGGTTTCGCCGTGTCGAACAAGGTAAAGGCGCAGTGACATCATCAGGCTCCCGTTTCTTCCATCGCGGAACTGTATTCGCCGCGGCGCGCAGCCCGGTTACATCTGGCTCGATGAAGCAGAGCTTGCTGCGCCGCTTTCACATTGGTCTCGTCGCCCTGCCAGATTTCCAGAGCGGGTTGCTGGATGGCGCGTGCAAATGAAAAGGCCAACGCCCAGGGCGCTCGCGAATGGAATTGCACATTCATGGCATTCAGACGCGCCGAAGCGAGTTCAGCGGACTGGCCGCCCGACAGGAATGCCACTCCGGCAACTACGGCGGGAACGGCGTGCAAGAGACAATTCACCGTGGCGTCGGCGATCTCGTCCACGCTGACCTGCTCAAGACAGGTCAATCCCGGCAGCACCATGTTCGGCTTCAGCAGCATCCCTTCGAGCAGCACTCGTTGAACATACAGCTGATGAAAAACCGTTCGCAGGACTTCTTCAGTCACCTCAAGGCACCGCTGCAGAGTATGCTCGCCATCCATGAGAACTTCCGGCTCGACAATGGGGACCAGTCCGGCTTCCTGGCACAATGCGGCATAGCGTGCCAGCGCGTGAGCGTTGGCCTCGATGCAACCTCGGCTGGGAAGGCGATTGCCGATGGCAATCACCGCACGCCACTTGGCAAAA
>JABMPE010000691.1 GCA_013203845.1 Rhodopirellula sp.
GGCCGAGCACACCTACGCAATCAACAAAGCCGCTGCCGAACTCGCCAAACGCGCGACGGAAGTTTTCTCGACGCCGGATAAGCCACGATTCGTCGCGGGCAGCATCGGACCGACCAAGGTGCAGCTTTCGCTGAATCCGGACCAACCGGGCGTGCGGCCCACGAATTTCGACGACATGGTTGCTTCTTACACGGAGCAGATTCGCGGACTGATCGACGGTGGCGTGGATTTGCTGCTGCCGGAAACTTCCTTCGACACGCTCAACATGAAGGCCTGTCTGTTCGCCATCGCGACCTACTTCGAGCAGCAGAACGTCGAAGTGCCGGTCATGGTTTCCGGAACCATCTTCGACGGCGGACGCTCGCTGACGGCTCAGAGTATCGAGGCGTTTTACACGTCACTGTCACACTTTCCGATGCTCAGCATCGGTCTGAATTGTGCGCTCGGTCCGGCTCAGATGAGACCTTACGTCGAGAGTCTGTCGCAACTGGCTGACTGCCACATCAGCTGTTACCCGAACGCCGGCATGCCTGACGGGATGGGTGGTTTTGATTCCTCGCCCGCGGAAGTCGCCGCGAACATTCGCGACTTTGCAGAAAACGGCTGGGTCAGCATCGTGGGTGGATGCTGCGGCACAACGCCCGAATACATCCATCAGATCGGTGCAGCTGTTACTGGTCTGAAACCGCGACGGATTCCGACAACGCCGGGCTACTCGACTTACAGCGGTCTGAACCGATTGGAAATCCGTCCGGAAACCACGTTCGTCATGATCGGTGAGCGGACCAACGTGACTGGTTCGAGAAAGTTTGCACGCCTGATCCGCGAAGAGAATTACGACGAAGCACTCAGCATCGCACGCGGTCAGGTCGAAGGCGGCGCGAACATCGTCGACGTCAACATGGACGAAGGTCTGCTCGACAGTGAAGCCTGCATGCAGAAATTTCTGTACCTGCTCAGCGACAATGACGAACCAGACGTCTCCGTGCCCATCATGGTCGACAGTTCCAAATGGAGTGTCATCGAAGCCGGCCTGAAATGTCTGCAGGGCAAGGGGATTGTCAACTCGATCAGCATGAAGGAAGGCGAAGAACAGTTCCTGCGTCAGGCGAGGACGATCCGTAAATACGGAGCGGCCGTCGTCGTGATGGCCTTTGACGAAGAAGGCCAGGCCGTCGACTGCAAAAACAAAGTCAGGATCTGCAAACGAGCCTACAAACTGCTGACAGAAAAAGCCGGGTTTCCACCCGAAGACATCATCTTCGATCCGAACATCCTGACAGTCGGAACCGGACTGGAAGAACACGCCAACTACGCGGTTGAATTTATCGAAGCGGTGCGGCAGATCAAAAAAGAATGTCCGGGAGCAAAAACGTCGGGCGGCGTCAGCAATGTTTCGTTCTCGTTCCGCGGCAACGATGTGGTGCGTGAAGCGGTCAACGCGGCGTTTCTGTACCACGCGATTAAAGCCGGTCTGGACATGGGCATCGTCAACGCCGGGCAACTGGAAGTCTACGACGAGATCGACAAAGAGCTGCTGGAGTATGTCGAAGACGTCCTGTTGAACCGTCGCTCCGACGCGACGGAACGACTTGTCGACTATGCAGAGAAGGTCAAAGATCAGTCGGAAGGAAAAAGCGAAGCGAAAATTGCCGAGTGGCGAAATGGCACCGTCGAAGAACGGCTTGCTCACGCCATTCTGAAAGGCATTACCGACTACATTGATGAAGACACAGAAGAAGCTCGCCTGAAATATGGTCGACCGCTGAACGTCATCCAGGGACCGCTCATGGACGGCATGGCTGTTGTGGGTGTGCTGTTCGGTACGGGCAAAATGTTCCTGCCGCAGGTTGTCAAAAGCGCTCGCGTGATGAAAAAGTCAGTCGCCTGGCTCACACCATTCATGGAAGCGGAAAAAGAAGAGCAAGGCGGTTCAACGTCACGCGGCACGATCGTGCTGGCAACCGTCAAGGGCGACGTTCACGACATCGGCAAGAACATTGTTGGAGTCGTGTTGCGCTGCAACAACTTCGACGTAATCGACCTCGGCGTCATGGTTGCGGCAGACAAAATTCTGCAGACGGCGATCGATGAGAAAGCCGACATGATCGGACTCAGTGGCCTGATCACGCCGTCGCTGGATGAGATGGTTCATTGTGCCAGAGAACTCAAAAGGCGCGGCTTCACCTTGCCACTGTTGATTGGTGGTGCGACAACCAGCGCCAAGCACACTGCTGTGAAGATTGCTCAACATTATGACCAGCCTGTCGTCCACGTCGTGGACGCATCGCTGTCGGTGCCGGTCGTTGAGAGCCTGCTCGATCCTGACAGCAAGCCGGCTTTTGTTGAAAAGAATCTCGCCGAACAGGAAATCGCTCGGAAGGCGTTCGGCGACCGTCAACAGAAAGCTCTGACCCCGTATGCCGAAACGCTGGCTCGACGTTTTGCCACCGACTGGTCCACGGTCGATATTCCGCAGCCGTCGTTTACCGGCTTGAGGACGATTGAAGATCACCCGCTGGAAGACCTCGTCAACTACATCGACTGGTCGCCGTTTTTTCAGACGTGGGAGCTGCGCGGCAAGTATCCGGCGATTCTGCAGGACGACGTTGTCGGTGAGGAAGCGACGCGGCTTTTCGACGATGCTCGCAAGCTGCTGGACCTGATCGTCGAGAAAAAACTGCTGAAGGCGAAAGCCGTATTGGGATTCTGGCCCGCCAACTCTGAAGGCGACGACATCATTGTCTGGAAAGATGACGGTCGAGAAGAGCGTTGCCGATTCCCGGCTCTGCGTCAGCAATGGGAGCGGCAGGGGCAGAAAGATTTTCGCTCGCTGGCAGACTTCATCGCACCGGTTGATTCAGGCCGAACCGACTATCTCGGAGCCTTCGCGGTGACGACCGGCATCGGCTGCGACGAACTGGTTGCTCGATTCCAGAAAGAACACGACGACTACCAGTCAATCATGGTGAAGGCACTGGCTGATCGACTGGCCGAGGCGTTTACGGAGCGTCTGCACAAAATCGCCCGCGATGAGTGGGGCTACGGCAAGTCCGAAACGCTTTCGACGGACGATCTGATCAAGGAAAAGTATCGCGGTATCAGACCAGCGTTCGGTTATCCGGCCTGCCCGGACCACACAGAAAAGAGCACGCTGTTCAAACTGCTGGAAGCCGAGTCTCGAACCGGCATTTCACTGACCGAGTCGTTTGCGATGTTCCCCGCGGCGTCAGTCAGCGGACTGTACTTCGCTCACCCGGAATCCCGGTATTTTTCCGTAGATCGAATCAGCAAAGACCAGGTCGAGAATTATGCCGCTCGCAAGGGCATCAGCGTCGAAGAAGTCGAACGCTGGCTCGCTCCGAATCTGGGATACGACCCCGAGTAGGCTGGGCTCTGCCGAACCAGGCTGGCTGATCGAACACGGTGGGAGTGTTGATCGATCACGGGGCCTGGTTGAGGCGCAAAGAAAACCGAGTGAACTGATCGATCAGTCCACTCGGTTCGTCGTTGGTTCAGTTCGGTCGTCGGTTGCTTCAATTCGGGATGCTGACCTGCTTTGAGGTTAGCCAGCTACGGCGGGAGCGGCGCCCACCTCTTTGCCAGCAGCCTTCATCGCTGCTTCAAAGTTAGCTCGCGCTTTGCCCCAGGAGTGTTCTTTCAGCGGGACAGCACAGCTCCCCATGCCTTTGCAGGCATTTTCGCCCGGCTTCGTACCACAGCCACCCTGGCCTTTGCATTCGTTGTTACCAGCACATTCGTGGGCGGCAATCGTGGCGCAGGCACCCGTCCCGGCACAGGCATTCTCGCCGCCAGCTCCGTGGCCTTTGCAGATGTTGAGTCCACGACAAACGTTTTTTTCGCCCATCAACAGACTGGCGGTTTCTTCACCCGCTGGAGCGGCACCGCTTTCGCCTTCAGGCATCGTCGCGTCGTGAGACGCGTCTGGCGCTGATGGCGTTGAGGAAGCTTCGCCGCCGCCTTCTTTGGCGCAGCCAGCAAATGTTCCAGCCACGACGCCACCGAATGCCGCCATAGAAAGGCGATTGAAGTCCCGTCGACTCAGGTCAGTCTTCTTCATCTCTTTGTCCTTCATGTTAAAACAGCAAATCAGTCGCCCTGCGGACGAAGGCCTGTCAGGTCACGGCATCCGATCGAGTACGGATTGTCTTCAGAGGACCGCTACCCATCGGTGGTGTATCACACACAGCCGTAAATATGTATTCAATTCGGGCTGATTCAGGTTTTCGGAACGTTCAACGGTTTTCGCTGACCATGAACTGAACGAGCTTTGTGAGTTCCAGATCGAATTTGTCTTTGTTGCGTCGCCAGCCAACAAAATCGATGGCCTGCCTTGCGATCTGTTTTTCCTGGGCGTGTTTCCAGTCGCCGCTGAACATGAAGCCGTCGAGGTTGAGCGGGAAAAAGAATCGGATATCCCGACCGGTATCCACCTTGTACTGCTTCTCACGAGCGGCCAGTCGCGAGATTTCATCGTTCACCCACCAGCTCGACAAGGATGCCTTCGAAGCACACAGCAATACTCGCTCTGTCGTTTCGTAGGTTGTCGGAGCCGATCGTGCTCGCCGGTCTTTTGGGGAATTCGGCATTTCATCGAGCCAGCAGCGCAGCCCTCGCGTCTGAGCACGTTCAGCCAGGTGCTTCGCAAAGGACTCGTCATCCGGAGCGAATCGGATGAAGCACGAGAACTCTTCGGTGGGATGGCCGAACAGCGACTTCCAGTTCTGAATCACTCCTTCCGCAATGCCGCATCCCTGCAGAAACGTTTCGGACATCTTTGAGTGTGAAAGCCGGGCGGTATCCAGTCCCACCGAACTCGGGCCAGCGTGTTGCACCTGGTCAAGTCCGATGACCTGCGACAAGTCAACGTGTCCCAGTGTGGACCATCCGAAAATCGCATCGCGAATATCGACTCCGGCCAGATTCGCAAAACTCAGATCGGCACCCACAAGGCTGGCACCGGCCAGCGATCCATTGTGGAAATTGACTTCGCGAAGGTCGGCTTTCGTCAGATCCGTGCCCGAGCAATCAGCCTCGGTCATGTCCGCGCGGCGAAAGTAGGCACCGCCAGCTTCCGCATTATCCAGCGTCGCTTTGAACAGGCGAGCGGCGTAGAAATCTGCCTTCGTCAATCGCGATCCTCGAAGATCGGCACGCGTCAGGTCGGCTTCCGATAACTGTGCGCCGATCAAGTTGGCACCGCGCAGATCGGCCCCTGTCAGGTCCGCGCGTTTCAGATTCGCGCCGCGAAGGTCGGCGTCCTGCAGGTCAGCGTCGGTCAGCAGGAGCAGCACATCCGGATTCGCTCGCCTCCATTTGGCGATTGCCGTTCGGCCACTCTTCGCCAGATCAATCAGTTTGTTGCTGCCCACTGTTTACCTGCAATCGCTGTGTTGAATCCGAGGTGTTTCCGCGCGGCTGAGTATTACGTCGCCGTTTCCGTTTGTGAAGAAGCCGTCATGCCGCGACGTCGTGCCGCCGGGAGGGATCTCCCTGATATGGTGCCAGATTTGACTGTCAGTCTGCGTAAGCTCGGTCGAATGAAGTCATCGACGGGGAAATCCGGAATCGAACGACTGTCCGGTGTCGAACATGATCAGTGGCCTGTCACGTCGATGTGGAGGCGGACGTCGTTACGGATGCTGGAACTCGCGAATCCCACTCTCTCAAAATCACAGAATTGTGTGTCTCATGTCATCCGCACTGTTTCATGATACCGTGAAGTTTCTGGCCGGACTGGAACCAATCCAGCTCGAACTCGAACAGCTTTACGAGCAGCGGTTTGCGGCGCTGGCGTCGGTTGAACCAGCGGTTCTGATGCGACTTGTCGAAACAGAACAGGTCATTCAGCAGCAACTTCGCAGACAACTTCAGCAACGAACGAAGATTCTGGGAGATGCTCGTCGCGAGAAACTGGTCGCTACCAATCTCAGAAAGCTTCTGCTCGAACTGTCGAGATTCGTTGCGCCTCACGGTGACATCGATGCGGACCAATACCGTCAGGCTGTCGAATGGATGAAGCGCATCGAACAACGCAGTTGGACTCTCCGTCAGACAAGCTGGACCAACTGGCACGTCGTACGCAGAGGATGTCGCGAGTTCACTGAGATCCGCAACCTGATTGCGAACTGTGGTCAGCGACCAGTCGACCACAAGGGCGGACCGGGCAGCAAGGTTACCGGCGGAGCACTCATCGATACGGTTGTGTGAAACGAAACATCGAGACCTTCGATCAACGCTCACCGGCTGTGACATTCAGAAACAGAAACTTACGACATTGCATTTCTGACATCGTGTCAGACGACATCGCGTCAGACAGCCAAACCATTCGACGGACCGAACCATGTCACTCAACGCAGCACTGGCAACGGCGAGCCGCGCGCTCGATGTGTTCAGCACGGCGGTGCAGGTTTCGTCGAACAATATCGCGAACGCCAACACGCCAGGTTTTATCCGCGAAGAGTTATCGCTGGCGCCGGAAAATCCGACTTCGCGTGGCGACCTCATCATTGGAGCTGGCGTTAAAACAACGGCTGTTCGACAGGCCATTGACCAGTTTCTGGAATCCCGGATCCACAATACGAACTCCGAGGCCAATGCGGCCAACGCCCGGGAATCCATCTACACCCAACTCGAAGGGCAACTGCGGGAACTGGGTGATCAGGATCTGTCGAGTCGGTTCAGTTCATTCCTTGCGTCAATCAACGAAGGGGCGAACCAACCGGAGCAGGACCCGCTGAGAAGCGGCATCATCATGGAAGGCCAATCGCTCGCTTCCGACATAACCGGCCTGCGAGACCATATTGACCAGTTAAGGACGGATCAAACTTCGCAGATCGACAATCTCGTCGGTGAGGCCAACAATCTCATTGATGAAATTGCTGACCTGAACGTGAAGATCACCAGGCAGGAGACCAACGGGCTATCGAAGAGTGAGGCTGGCGGGCTGCGAAGTCGCCGATACGACGCCTTGAATCGTCTGTCAGAGATCATCCCCGTCCAGTTCACAGAACGACCAAACGGCAACGTTGACGTTTACAGCGGCAACGAATACGTGGTGTCCTCCGGTCTGATTCAGCACATTGAAACAGTGACCACATCGGACCGGGGTGTTAATGTCGACACCGTGCAGTTCGACCAGACGCATTCTCAGGTTCCGCAGTCAGGCGGCCAGATTCGCGGCATTATTGAGGGACGGGACGAAATCCTTGGTGGCTTCGTTGACGACCTCGACCAGCTTGCCGGCAGCTTGATTTCAGCCTTCAACCAGATTCATTCGTCGGGTGAAGGCCTGGAAGGCTACTCGACGGTGACTTCAACCACCCAGGTTGACAATCCGAACAGCGTGTTGAGCGACCTTAATCTTCCGAGTTCGATCACACATGGCAGCTTCGAGCTGAAAGTGACCAACAGACAGACGGGGATCACTCAGTATCAGACGATTCGCATCGACCTGGACGGAATCGGTGGTAACGACTCATCACTGGAAGACGTCCGGGCGGCCATTGATTCTGCGGCAAATGTCACGGCGACAATCACCACGACCGGCCAACTGCGGCTCGACGCTGACCCCAATTTCGAACTTCGCTTTGGTAACGACACCAGCGGCGCTTTGGCCGCGCTTGGCATCAACACTTTTTTTACCGGCTCCGATTCCTCGGACATCGGTATCAACTCGCTGATCAAAGAGAATCACAATCTGCTTGCCACGGGTCAGGGTGGAGGCCCGTCGGATAACAGCAACGCGTTGCAGCTGGCTAACGTTCTTGGGCAGCCGATTGATTCACTGGGCGGCTCAGGCATCGACGATTTCTATCGCACGATTATTTCCGGCATTGCTCAGGGAAGTGCGGCAGAAAAAGCGAAAGCCGCCGGACTGGATCAGTACAGCCAGTCGCTGCAAAGTCAACGTGCGCAATTTTCGGGCGTCAGCCTCGACGAAGAAGCGGTACGAATGATCGAGTTTCAACAGGCGTACGCAGCGTCAGCAAGAGTTATTCGGACCGTCGACGAACTCTTTAATGTACTCGTCAATCTGTAGCAGCAGCACCGTTACCGTGAGTTAAATCCTCAACCTTCAGCCTCAAACCATTGACGAATTGCCATGAGTCTCGGTCCAATTTCACCCGGCAGATTGCCGAATTCGTTTTCGTTCGGTCGACTGAATCAACAGCTTCAGAATGGACAGCTTGAACTTCAGCGACTTCAGGATCAGCTGACGACCGGCCAACAGTACCTTGTGCCGAGCGAAAATCCCTCGTCCGCTTTGAACACGATCATCCTGCAGACCCGACTTGAACGGCAGCAGCAATACAAAGCCAACGTCCAGACCGATCGTTCTTTGCTGGGAGCCACCGAGAACGCATTAAGTACAGTCTCCGATGCCGTGAAC
>JABMPE010000692.1 GCA_013203845.1 Rhodopirellula sp.
ATCTGACGCTGCGTGTCGTCGAAAAGAAAAACCCTCGCGTCCGCGAAAAGGTGCTCCACCCGGAGCATCCCGTCGCCGAAGTGGATCTGCCTCACACATCGAAGACTGGCGGGTTGACGATCCTCAAAACCTATGGCCTGTCGATCGTCGGCAAGGGGTTGGGCATTTATCAGGCGTATGAAACGGAACTGAGCGACGCGGCTCGGGAAGACCGCAAGTTTTCGCAGGCGCAGATGGCGGTCCACATGGCAAAGAATCTCTCTGGCGTGTCAGGAGTGATTGCTTCGGTCGAAGGCTTTCAGCACGAGACGGGTAAGGGACTGCAAGAGTATGTGCAGTCCGAGGTCGAACGATACCGGGCGGAAGGCTACGACGTCGCAAATAGTCCAGGGCTGCAAGCGGTGATCCACCGCCGAGCAATCTTGCGGGCGACCGGTCGCGCGACATGGCAAGGAGTGAAAGGCGTGCCGTTGATCGGCGACGTGGTGTCGGGCATCGAAGATACATTCAACCTCACTGAGTCCTCAGTTGGGCTGGCTTACGACGCGTGGAAGAGCCGGCAGATTCAGCAGGAGAACCACATCGAGCAAAAAGCTCAGCACGAGCGTACTGTCGCGCTGGCCGAGGAAATGCGTGACGCGCTTCGGAAACAGATCGAGCTGGCTCAAGCCGACATGCGGTTGGCCGAGGCACTCGCTACGGCTCGGGCAAAAAGCGCGACCTTTGTCGAGGCGTTGGAATCCCGAATCCGCGAGACTCGATTGCAGGTCGAAGAGACGGCGAAGACCGCTACTGCGCCCCCATCTCCAGTCGCCGCAAACAAACTTTCGGAAATCACTCCGTACTTGCAGAGCGTCACCAAACTTGCTCAAGGCTTTGTTCGTGATGCCGATGCGTTGCTCAGACAGTTTGCGGCGGACGAGATCTCTCAGGAAGACCTCGCCGAGCAGCGGGGAGCCTTCATGCGACGGATGCAGGCGATCGACGTCGATTACATCAACGCGACGTCGCGACTCGACACCGCACGCGGTGAGGCCGCTCGACTGACCGCGGCTGGCGGTCTCGTATCGTGGCGGCAGTCGTTAATGCTCGACCTGCAAACGGCGAGGGCAACCGTCGCGACGCTGAACGATCTTGCCAAACGCATGGAGACGATTCAAAAACGCTCCGCCGACATCAAACGCTGCTTCGACGATCAGAAGCAGCGATTAAAAGCGATGTGCGAAGGGCCGCTCTATCGGTTGGCGAGCGCCCCAATCCAAGAAACTCTGCGGTTCATTCGCGCGCAAGCCCTGCCGTTTCGCCTTCCGCAGAACACGATGGACGCGCATGTCGTGCGAACACGCGAGATGCAACTACAACGGGATCGGTTACGAGTGTTCGTTGAGCAAGTCCAAACGGCGATGGCGGAACTGGGAGCCGCTGGGGCCGCGACGCCAGCAGAGTTAGAGTCAGCGGCCGATTGGTCGCGAGTCCTCGCTGCAGCGGGAGAAATGGAAACTGCCGTCGGCGAAGCTCGCGACCGAATGCGTCGGCTGCGAGATTCCGCTCCAGGCGAGTCTCCCGCGTTCGATTTGGCGACGAAGTCGCTCGGGCCAAAAACGATTCAGTTCGAGTTCACTCCGCTCCGTCTGCCGCCGGGAAAGAAGAAGTTCGTCTTCAGTTGGAATTTCGGCGACGAAGTCATCGACACATCCAACGAA
Source organism: Rhodopirellula sp. (assembly GCA_013203845.1). Lineage (GTDB taxonomy): Bacteria > Planctomycetota > Planctomycetia > Planctomycetales > Planctomycetaceae > JABMPE01. The sequence continues at coordinate 1,704 of JABMPE010000692.1, forward strand.
CGCGTTCGCAAACACGAGTATACTCGCGATGGGCGCTATGAAACGAGCGTCACCGTCTGGGAAGAGACTGCGACGATGTCTCAAGAGATTGGCCACGCAACCGCGATCGTCACCATCGGCTCGACCGAATCGACACCGCCGATGGTGGTGAAAACGCTGCCGCCATCGAATTCCAAAGTGCCGAAGATTGTCATCATCGCAAAGTTGCGATTCGACTACGACAAACAAGGCACGCCTATCCTGAAGGACGTTGGTGCCGGTTCGAACCTCTATTTCACGATCGAACCCGACACTGAGCGAGTCACCGTCGTGATGGGCCGCGTCTTCCGCAGCTTCTACTTCGAGCAACCCGGAGGTGCTGGCTATCCATTTTACCGTGTCGAAATCGACTCGTGGCAGAATGAAGGGTTACTCGATCCGCGCAGCAAACGCATCGAGCTACCAATCCCGGCGATCACCTGGCGGCAAGAAGTCGGCGTCTGGTCGCTTGGTGGTGGAGTGAAGCAAGACAAGTACACCATCGCTGATGGTCATCGCCGCTGCGGTATCGACCCGGGGAGTCTCCGCTGGGCTGGAGTCTTGACCGGCGAACTCGACTGGCGCTCTGGGTACCTCGGCGCGACACGCGGGCGCTTCGAGTTCAATAAACTCCACAGCGGCGATTGGGAAGTCGAAGCGACGGACTTTTTATTGGTGAGTGTTCCTGAAGACCTCCGTCGCATTCCCCAAAAAGCACCGACCACTAAGCTGTCGGTGATGCTTTACCCGAGCCAGGACCGTGCCCGTCGGCAGATCGCTGAATCGACCGGCATTCAAAAGCAGATATTCGATCACGACCCTGAGCACGATGTCGTTCCGTGGGCACGTGGCTTTGCAATTCGAGTAGGCCGCTGGGTTGCACGGTGGGATCGGTACGAACCTCCAAGCCCCGTCTTCCTTCCCATTCATCAACAGCAATACGAACAACTTGTGGAGTTCATCAACGGACCGGGACGCCAACTGGAACAAGTCGTGCCGGCAATGAACGACCAATGAAGCTCGAAGGAGTGACCATGAAACTACTTGATTTGTTGCGCAGGCTCGGCATCCTGAGGTTCGGTGCTGAAGCGGCCGTCTATCGCAACGCCAAAGAACGTCCAATGAGCATTCAGATGGACAACGTCTTCGATTCGAAGAAAGACGTGATCGATCTCGATGAACGGAAGTCCGGCATACCGGCCCTCAGAAAAACGAGTTCTGATGATGATTCCACACTCGGTCAGAAGTGAGGCGTTTTGGCGCGGGAGCATATCTGCAAAGCATCTCGCATGTAGCCGCGTCAGCTATAGCCTTATTCAGCGTGACCGTATGCGTCGGATTTGCACTCGAATGCAGTGGCATGAAGAAGGTTCACGACGAGATGGGCCTCACCAATGTCAAACTGCCGCACTCACCGTCTCACCATCGCGAGAATGTCAAACATCGCCGCTCTCAACACATTCGGAAAGCTATCACGGGACGGATCCAGAGTGATCGCGAAGCTGCGTCGTTGATTCTTCCGGTGAGCGTATTCAGGTTGTTGCCAACAGGAATTACTGTTTAGCAACTCGACCGAAGCGGGCAAACAGCGGCGGCAGGACGAGCAGGTTCAACAAGGTCGATGTGACCAGACCGCCGAGAATCACGAAGGCCATGGGGTATTCAATTTCCTGGCCAGGTTGGTTGCCCGTGACAATGAGCGGGACCAGAGCAAGACCGGTCGTCAGGGCGGTCATCAGGATCGGCGCGAGGCGTTCAGCGGCTCCGCGGATGATCAGCTCGGGACCGAACTCGACGCCTTCTTCGTTCTGCAGGTGGCGGTAATGGTCGACCAGCATAATGCCGTTGCGCGCGGCCACTCCCAGCACCGTTACGAAGCCGATCAGGGATCCCAGCGAGATCACTCCGCCGCAGGCAAATGCTCCGGCGATGCCGCCGACGAGTGCGAACGGCAGCGTCAGGAAGATCAGCAGCACCAGTCGCATTGAGCCGAAGTCTGACTGCAGCAGCAGCAGAATCCCCAGCAGCGAAAACGCCGATAATCCCAGCAGTCGCCGACGTGAGGCCTGAGCTTCGGCGTACTCTCCGAGAAACTCGGGGTGATGCCCCTCTTTGAATTTCACGTCGGCGAGGACTCGCTGCTCGATTTCCTGCGCGACGCTGCCGAGATCGCGACCGGACACGTTGCAGGTCACATCCAGCTTGCGCGACGTGCCGATGCGTTGAATCGCATTTGCCGCAGGTTCGATCGTGATCTCAGCAACGTCGCCCAGTGGCACCTGACCGCCCTGCGGCGTGTCGATCATCAAACCACGCAGCACGTCGACGTCCCGGCGGACTGATTCGACGCCCCAGACGACGACGCGGAAGATCTTCTGGTCTTCAAAGATCTCACCGACCTGGGTACCTCGAATCAGCGTTGTCGTCGCGCGGCGAACGTCGCCGGGACTCAGGCCGAACTGGGCGGCCACATCGAGTTTCAGACGGACCACGATCTGAGGAATCAGCACCTGCGGTTCGACCTTCAAACTGGTCACGCCATCAACGTTCTTCATGGTGTCGGCCACGTTCTGTGCGGTCGCTCGCAGTTCTTCCAGATTCGGACCGTAAATACGGACCACTATTGAACCACTCGCGCCCGTCAAAACTTCCTTGATCCGCTCAGTCAAGTACGTCAGCAGGTCGCGATACAGACCGGGGTAACCATCCACGGCTTCCTGGACTTTCGCGACGGTCTCGTCGTAATCGACGTCCTCATCAATGCTGATCCACAGTTCGGTGAAGTTCGGACCGTACACTTCGTCAGCGACTTCCGCCCGGCCAATGTGCGATCCGAAATTGTTGACACCTTCGATCGCACGCAGCTCCTTGCTTGCCGCAATCGTGATCCGATTCATGGCTTCGATACCAATGCCGGGCTTCTCGACCCAGTGCATCAGGAAGTCCGTCTCTTTGAACTTCGGCATCAACTCTTCGCCGAGTTGAGGGACCGCAGCGCCGGCACCGACAAACACCAGCAGCACGAATGCGACAATCGTTTTTGGACGCCGAATCAGCGGTGGAAGAACTGCCGAGTACCAGCGTTTGAGGATTCTGGTCAGTGGTGCATCCCGGTGTTTGCGATCGGCCGTTCGCGGTAACAGGATCAGCGACAAAGCCGGCGTCACGGTCAGCGCAACGACCAGCGATGCCAGGATGGCGAGAATGTACGACGCGGCCAGCGGCCGAAAGAAAGAGCCGGCCAGTCCTTCCAGAAAGAACACCGGCACGAGCGTCAGGACCACGATCAGTGTTGCGTAAACGACGGCACTGCGGACTTCGAGTGACGCGTCCAGCACGACTCGAAACGCCGACTTCGGATTGCCGGCGCCGTGATTGAGCCGCAACCGCCGCAGGATGTTTTCGACGTCGATGATCGCGTCATCGACGACCTCGCCCAGTGCAATGATCAGCCCAGCGAGTACCATCGTGTTGACCGTGCCGCCTCGGTGGTACAGCACCAGCACCGCCGCCACCAGCGACAGGGGAATGGCCAGCGAACTGATCACGGCAGCTCGCCAGTCGAACAGAAACAGTGCCAGCACGACGATCACCAGCACACAGCCGATGACCAGTGAGTGCGTCAGATTATCGAGAGCCCGTTCAATGAACGTAGCTGGTCGGAAGATTTTTGTATCGACGTCCACGTCCGGCAGCGCGGGAGCGAGTTGCGCCATCGCCTCTTCAACACCATGCGTCACGTCCAGCGTGTTGGCCCACGGCTGCTTTTCAACGATCAGCAGAATGCCAGGCACGTCATTGATGATGGCATCACCAATCGGTGGCGGAGATCCGATCTTCACTTCCGCTACATCGCCGAGCAGCAGCGGAGCGCCGTTGCGGTACGCCACCACAGTATTACGCAGTTCTTCGGGATCGTTGACAGTGGCTGTGTGCCGAATCGCCAGTCGCTGATTGGGAGTGTCGATAAACCCGCCAGAAGTCGGCGCGACGGAATTTCCCACGGCCAGCATCACGGCGTTCAGCGTCACGTTGTGAGCACGCAGCCGGTCGGGATCAACGAGTACCTGAAACTGTTTGTCGTAGTCGCCCCAGATCGCGACATTGGCGACGCCGGGAACGGCCATCAGCTGCGGTCGGATCGTCCACTTCGACAGCACGGTCAGGTCCATCTGCGAAACTGTCTTCGATGACAAACCGATCTTCATTGCCCGGCTGAGCGACGACAGCGGCGGAAGTATCACCGGTGGATTGACGACCTGCGGCAGTCGCGTGGCGGCCTGTGACAGCCGTTCGTTGACGAGATTTCGAGCCGTGATCAGGTCGGTCCCACGGTGAAAAAAGAGCTTGACCGACGACAGCCCGAGCACCGACTTCGAATGCACGTGATCGAGGAACGGAATCCCGTTCAGCGAGTTTTCAATCGGCACGGTGACGAGCTTCTCGACCTCTTCGGTCGCGAGTCCCGGAGCCTCGGTTTGAATTTCAACCTTGGGCGGAGCGAACTCGGGAAACACATCGAGCGGTACGTCGTCCGCCGTCCGAACACCGACAACGATCAGCGCGATCGCCGCAGCGACGACGAGCGTGCGAAATCGTAGAGCTGTTGAAATGAGCCAGTTCATGAAGGAGTCCAGAGACGAGAGTCCAGTGTCCAGAGAGTATGGCGTGAAGCGTTATTCATGGGGTTCCTATCCGCGTCTCTGCGCTCTCCAGTCCTCTGTGTTGTCGCCACGGGCCTCAATGACACGCGGAGCGGAACAAAAACGGCATCATCCACATTGGTCGTCAACCCCAACTTTTTAACAGCCGGGCGTTAGCCTGGA
>JABMPE010000693.1 GCA_013203845.1 Rhodopirellula sp.
GCGCCGTACAGTCCGTGTTCGACATGAGAGCCTCCTGTGCCAAAGTAAGTGTTGTTCCAATAATCACTTACCGGTGCAAGAGGCTCTCTGTTCGTCTCACAACGTGCGCTTTTCGGGCTAGCTTTACTCAAACGGAAAGGTCAGTCAGATCGACTCTTCGATTCAAACAGCGATTTACCTCGACAATGCCGCGACGAGCTTTCCGAAGCCCGAGTGTGTTTATGACGCTGTCGACAAATACAACCGCACCAATGGCCGGGCTGTCGGCCGAGGTTCGTCAGACCTCGGTCTGGAACTGCAGCAAACCGTTGACCGGTGTCGGTTTCGCGCTGCGCAGATTCTGGGAGCAGCGGCGAAAGAGCAGATCGTTTTCACGCTCAACTGCACCGACAGCCTGAACATGATTCTGCACGGGTTGCTGACGCCCGGCGATCACGTCGTGACCTCCGTGGCCGAACACAACTCGGTGCTGCGTCCGCTGCGGCATCTGGAAGCGACTCGCGATGTGACTCTCACGCTGATCGACGTTGATGAAGCCGGTTTCTTTGACGCTGCCGATGTTGAGAAGGCGATTCGCCCGGAAACGCAGCTCATCATGCTGCAGCACGCTTCGAACGTGACGGGGGCAATTCAACCCATCGAGGACGTCGCCACCATCGCCGACAAACATTCGGTTTCGTTCGCGATCGATGCAGCTCAGACGGCAGGGCATATTCCGCTGAACGTTGAACAGTTGGGAGCTGACTTTTTGGCGTGTTCCGGACACAAAGGGCTGCTGGGACCGCTGGGAACCGGGCTGCTCTATGTCGCTCCTGGTCGGCAACAGGATCTGATTCCCATTCGTCAGGGGGGAACTGGCTCACGCAGCGAACTCGATACTCAACCGGAATCGATGCCGGATCGCTATGAATCGGGTAACCATAATGCTCCGGGGCTGGTCGGTCTGGATGCCGCTCTGGGCTATCTGCTGGAAAACGGAATCGACGAACTGCGACGACATGAAGTGGCGCTCGCTGAGCAACTTTGCGAACGGCTGAGTTGCATCCCATCGCTCACGCTTTATACGAGCGCGGATCGCAACCGGCACACGGGAGTTGTGAGTTTCACCTCGGAGCTGTATACGTCGGATGAGCTGGCTCTGCTGTTGAGCCAGCATTTCGGAATCGATACTCGATCCGGACTTCACTGCGCCCCGGGAATCCATCGTCGATTGGGAACAATCCAGCGGCAGGGAACCGTCAGGTTGAGCGTCGGATTTCAGACGACTCAGAACGAAATCGATGCCGTCATCGATGCGCTGCAGCAGGTTTCCGCCGGTTAAGAAAAAGTACCAGTTGATTGTTATGGACTCAAATTCAGATTCGCTGCCCGTTAAATCATTGCCCACCGTCGCTCTCAAGAAGAAGCGCGCCCTGCCGTTTTTCAACCAGCATCCCTGGGTGTTTACCGGAGCGGTGCTGAGCGTTTCCGGAAATCCCGATCCCGGCGAAGAGGTCATCGTCCGTGACGACAGCAGAAAGTTCGTCGCGCGAGGCCTGTTCAACTCGAACAGCAACATCCGAGTGCGATTGTACTCGTGGGACGAAAACACGCCGCTGGATCGTGCATTCTGGGATCAGCGAATCAAGGACGCTGTCGCGCTGCGGGCTGACTATGTCCAGAACGAATCCACCACGGCCTTTCGGCTGATCAACAGCGAAGCTGACGGATTATCCGGCTTGACCGTCGATCGATACGGAGACTGGCTGCTGGTCCAACTGACCAGCCTGGCTCTGGCCGAACGCAAAGAAATCCTGTTCGATTTGCTCGTTGAACACTGTTCGCCTCGCGGCATCTGGCTGCGAACCGAGAAAGGCATTCGGCAACTGGAGGGGCTTGAGATCCAGGATGGTCTGGTTCGTGGCGAGGAGCCGGAACGAGCGATTTCGATCAAAGAAAACGGCCTGACGTTTGTCGTGGACGTCGCCGAAGGACAAAAGACCGGGTTCTTTCTGGACCAGCGGGACAATCGTCGAGCTCTTGCTCAGTACACCGCCGGGCAGCGGGTTCTGGACCTGTTCTGCTACTCAGGCGGCTTCGGAATTACGGCGGCCAAACTGGGCAGCGCGGCGTCGGTGATTTGCGTCGATTCTTCGCAGCCGGCTCTCGACTCCGCCCGGCAGAACGCGGAAGCCAATGGAGTCTCGGAACGGGTCGAATGCCTCAAGTCAGACGCGTTCAAGTACCTGGAAACGGCTCGCGAAGAGTCGGCGCAGTTCGACACGATTATCCTCGATCCGCCCAAGATGACTCGTACTCAGGGTGGAGCGAAAACGGCGTTGCGAGCGTACCACAGCCTCAACGACCTGGCTGTTTCCGTGCTGCGTCCCGGCGGAATTCTGGTGACGTGTTGCTGCTCAGGACACATCAGTCCTGACGATTTCAACCGGATGCTGTCCGGAGTCGCCACCGCATCGGGACGGCGGATACAGATTCTGGAATCGCGCGGTCATGCAGCCGATCATCCGGTTTCTCCGAATTGTCCGGAGAACGCCTATCTGAAATGCCTCATCTGCCGAGTCCTGTGACAGCTTTTGCGGGGTTCAGCGAACCTTCTGTCGAAAAGAGGTTTCAATCCGGAGACTCAGCGAATTGTCGAACGTCGATGGAGAGATATAATCGTCGCCCCTCGAAGAATTGAATGCGAAGCGCAAGTGGCGAAATTGGCAGACGCGCTAGGTTGAGGGCCTAGTGGGAGTTAAATCC
>JABMPE010000694.1 GCA_013203845.1 Rhodopirellula sp.
GCTTGAAGGACAGCGAAAGTTCGACCTGCTGGTTCGACTGGAAGAAGAGTATCGGACGGACTACGCCAATCTGGGACGGTTGCGGATCGACCTGCCAAACGGACGGGGACAAATCGAGTTGAGCGAACTGGCGGACATCGGTCGCGGTTCCGGCCCCAACGCCGTGAACCGCGAGAACGCACGCCGCCGAATGGTCATTCGCTGCAACACGCAGGACCGCGATCTGGCCAGCACCGTTGCTGAAATCGAGAAGCGAATACAGAGTCAGGTCGAATTGCCGGAAGGTTACTTCATTGAGTACGGCGGACAGTTCGAGAGCCAGCAGCGAGCCACTCGCACGATTCTTGTACTGGCTGGCGTCTCGGTCATTGGCATGTTTGTGGTGCTGACGATCCTGTTCCCGTCGGTGCGAGTCGTGCTGCAAATCCTCAACGCACTTCCGACCGCGTTCATCGGCGGCGTGCTGGCACTGGTCATCACAAATCAATCGCTGACGGTCGCCAGTCTGGTCGGCTTCATTTCGCTCGGTGGCATCGCGGTGAGAAACGGCATTCTGCTGGTCACGCACTACTTCCATCTGATGCAGGAAGAAGGCGAAGAATTCTCACGCGACATGATCATGCGTGGCAGCCTCGAACGACTCGCGCCGGTGCTGATGACCGCGCTCACAGCCGGTATCGGTCTGATCCCGCTGGTAGTTGGCGGTCAGGAACCTGGACGCGAAATTCTGTACCCGGTTGCAACGGTGATCCTCGGTGGTCTGTTCACCTCGACGTTCTGCGAATTCCTGATTCACCCCGGCATCTTCTGGAAGTACAGCGGCAAAGACGCCGCCAGACTCGCCCAGCTCGATGACTCAAATGAGGAGCTGATCCCGTGACGAAACTCTGATCGAACTCAGATTCCATTCCGTGATGACGTGTCGTTTTGCGGACGTTCACAACCGGTCGCTGCAACGTCGCAGTGGCATCACACCTTTCTGGAGTATCCCTGATGAAGACTTCTCTCAATCTACTGACTGCATTTGTGGCGACTTCCGCCCTGACGTTCCTGTCCGGCTGCGGCGGATCGGAGGAACCAGCTCCGTCCACTCCGGCGGTTCAGCCAGCGGCGCAGACCGAAGAAGGTGATCACGGTCATCCGCACGGCGGCCACGGCGCCGGCCCGCATGATGGCACACTGGCCGACTGGGGCGGCGGTGCTTACCACGTCGAATTCACGGTCGATCACGACAAGAAAGAATCCGTGGTCTACATTCTGGGCAGTGATGAAAAAACTGCCGAACCAATCAAGGCCACTATGGTCCTGCTGAGCATTACCAAGCCAGAATTTCAGGTTGAACTGACAGCCAGTCCGCTGGAAGGGGAAGCGGATGGCCTGTGTTCACGATTTGTGGGAACGCACGACAGTCTGGGGATCGTGCAGGAGTTTGCCGGCACAATCAGTGGAGACATTGACGGCACGCCGTACGTGGGCGAGTTCAGTGAAGCAGCCCACGGCGCTGGCGGTCACTCGCACGGCCATTCCCACGGAGTGGACGACGCACTGGTCTGGGAAGGCGCACCCGTCGACCATGTCGGCACGCAGCTTCTGCTCGGCCATCACGGCAAAACTCTGCACGCCGGCAAAGAAGTTGAACCGGCCGTTTCCATCACTCGTGACGGCAAACCAGTTACCGATGCCAAAGTCTTTAACTCGCTCGTCAGTGCGGATGGCGCAACGGTGCTGGCGAAAGAAGTTCCAACCATCTTCGAGCCCACGACGAAAGACGAACCTGCCCACTACGCGCAGGGAGCACTGGCGATTCCGAAGGACGTCAAGAAAGTCGCTATCCGCTTCCGAGTCGTTCTGGCGGGCGAAGAACCAAAGACATTCGATGTCCCTGTTTCCCTGGAGTAATTCGCCATGTGGTGGAGAGCAGTCATAGCCGGCCTCGTTGTGGCGGGCGTTTCAGAATTGGCAGATCGCTTTCCGCGACTCGGAGCCCTGTTGCTGACGTTACCCGTTGTCAGCATCGTGGCTTTCATTGCTGTTTGGCAGAAAGAGCAGGACGCCAGCACGATCTCGCGACTTGCCCGCGAGACGCTCGTGCTCGTTCCGCTCGGCCTGCCGTTCTTCGTCCCGCTGGCGTTCTCGCAACGACTGGGGCTCAACTTCTGGAGTGCCTTCGGCGTCGGTGTCGGGCTGGCGTCGGTGACCATCGGCCTGTGGTTCTGGCTCGGCCCACAAACACCAACGCCCGGCAGTTGACCCAACTCGTGGACCGAGTCAAATGCAAGTCAACATGAACTTGAGTCATTAACTACGAATTTCGAAATCTCAGACGCGTGACTTCACGCACCCCGCCTCGAAACCTGGTCGGTTTTCCTGCCCACAACCGAGTTTTCCATGCAATTTATGCTCCAGCGTGGGGTGCATCCAGGGAAACGCGATGGCCTATCATCTTCTGAGGACAGGGGCGAAGGGGTGGCATCGTCGAACAGCTCGTCAGGGCTCAATATGACACATTCCGGTGTTCACCACTGCTGGGCTACCGCAGTTGATCTTGTGGTCCAGCACGGCTACTCGTTTAAGACCGCAGCGGATGCTGTCCTGGTCCATTTCGCAGCGAGGTCCGTCCAGAACGCTCGCTCATCACGGATTGAAAGTCGCGGGAAGCAATGGTGCGGATTCCGGACTACCCGGTTGCTTGAGCATCTGAAACAAATCGCTTTCTGTTGACAGGATCAGTCGAGTGTCCTGATTGAGTGTCGCCTTCAACACCTCCAGCCGCCGCAGGAACTCGTAAAAATCGGGGGACTGGCCATAGGCTTCTGCAGTCATCTGGATGACCTGTGCGTCTGCCTTGCCGCGAATCTCCGCAGACTTCTGCTCCATCTCGCCTTCGATCTGATCGAGCTCCTTCTGCGTTTGGCCGAGGATGCGGTTCTCCTCCTCGTGGGCCTCCGACTCATACAACTTCGCGATCCGCAATCGCTCCGAGATCATACGCTCGTAGACGGTCGTGCGGACCGAGGCAACATAATTGACTCGTTTGATACGGACCTTGACCAGTTCCATTCCGTA
>JABMPE010000695.1 GCA_013203845.1 Rhodopirellula sp.
CTTAGACGCACCCGAAGGCCATTCAGATCCCGAAACTCTGAATAATCCGCGCTAGCGGCGTGAAGTGAATGCTCACCAGTCCGCTCGGCCAGACGGTTGAATCTTCATGGCATCGCCAGCCGGCAGGATTCGTCCCGTTTTCTTGACGAAATGGCCGTTCTTTCAACGCCAGTCGCTGCCAGGTGAACTGCCTTTATGAAATCCACGGTCGAGCACCTGAATCAGCAGCATATCGCGGCACTCAGCCCGAAGGCACGTCTTGAACGCTGTGCCGCAATGCTGCAGTGGACGCGCGAAATGCTGGCGCGCCAGATCGAAACAGAGATCGGTTCGGTTTCACCGGAGCGACTGAAATGGGAAGTCGCCAGACGGCTTTATGTTGCTGATGCAACCGCGCAAATTCTGATCGACCGAAAGCTGGCCGATGTTTCCCATTGACGCCTTCCGAAATACGCTGACCAAAGCGGTCGCAATCTTCAAACGGCACGGCGTCCGCTTTCACCTCACCGGCGGTCTGACGTCGGTCCTGTACGATGAGCCCGACGAAATCGATTCGTAACTTTCCTGTCACGCCAGGAAAGAGACTGGGTTCCTGACACGCTCGATACGATCAGCGGTGAAGCCGCGCGCCGGAGATCTTCGCAACGTAGGCTTGCAGCTCAGTTGCTGCCAACCGCGTCGAAGCTTCGCTGATGATGATTTCAGCGTAACGCTTTCCATCATCAACGAGAAACCGGTCCTCGGCTTTCACCTGCGCGATGGAAAGACTGAATGCGCAGACGGCGGTCAAAATTCGAAGCGGTTTCATGGTGATATCTCGGGGCACAGGCTTACTGTTCCGTCCTTCAACTCCACCAGAACGTCAGGGGATAATGTAAAAGACACCAGACTCCTGGTTGGTTTCCAAGAGCGATTTATGAGGTGGAGCTCGTAGGGCCGGTTCCCACCGGCCGAGTCATAGAGATCAAATAACCGGCCTGTAGGAACGGTCCTGCCCTCGAAACACCGTAACGCCAACCGTATTCTTGCAAACATGCCAAACTGGAGACGAGCACACGTTCCGGGCGGGACATTTTTCTTCACGCTCGTCACCGACCAGCGCCGGCCAATCTTCAACTCGGAAGACGGCCGAACAATTCTCGGCAACGTGATCCGCGAATGTAGATCGACACCCCCGTTCGACCTTCGCGCGATCGTTCTTCTGCCCGAGCACCTCCACACAATCTGGTGCATGCCCGAAGGCGACACCGACTACTCCGGTCGTTGGCAGTGGATCAAGACGCAGTTCACCCAGCGTTGGCTCGAATCCGGCGGGACTGAAGTCACCATCACACAAGGCCGAAAGAACGACGGTCGCCGCGGAGTCTGGCAGCCAAAGTTCTGGGAGCACACGATCCGGGACGAAGACGATTTCGAACGCCACTTCGACTACATCCACTGGAACCCGGTCAAACACGGCCACGTCCGCTGCCCGGAAGACTGGGCGTGGTCGAGTTTCCATCGCTGGGGCCGAGCCGGCGTCTATCCCGAACACTGGGGCTGCGGCGACCGCCAGACCCCGCTGAACTTCGACGACATCAAAGAAACAGTCGGCGAGTAGGGGCCGGTTCCCACCGGCCACGCGCTACCAGGAAATCGGCCGGTAGGAACCGGCCCTACGGTGCTGCGAACCGCACGCTGAACTGCCGAACCTCGAAATCCGGATTTACGGTTTCGTCGATTTTCGGCAGCTTGAACGCAGACGTACAGACCGTTACTGTTCGGCACTCTTGTCTGTTCACTGCCGCAAGGAACTCACGATGCAACTGACGATTAAGCCACTTGCAACTGATTCAGACCTGCTGATGCGAGAACTCAGTCAATATCTCGACGAAATGCTTCATAAAGAGAATAAGGGCAGTTCGCCGCCACCTGCTCCGGTTGCTGATGACCCCGAGGCAATGGGGCCGATCGAAATCATCACCGTGTCCCTCGCGGCTGCAACCTTCGCGTTCGACGTAGTCAAATGGGTGGCTGAGAAGCTCCAACAACGGCGTGCGAAAGGAACGACGCTGAGAATTGAAGGGCCTGACTTTGTCGTTGAAGTCACGTGGACCTCCAAGTAGCGCGATCAAAACGGAATGAATGATGAGTGCTACAAAACGCTTGATACTGATTGGAGTCCCAACGTACGCCGAAGGCTGCTTTGGCTCATTGGCGTCTGTTGCTAAGAACATTGCAGATCTCAAAGCTCACTTCACGTCAGACTGGGACGTCAAGGATCTCAGTCCGCGATGGTCTGCTGATTCGATTAAAAAGGGCCCTAAAACTAAAAAGAACGAGGGGCTTGAGGATTACGTCAAGGGCGTCTCCGATACGCTCGTTGTTTACTTCGCTGGACATGCAAAGTTGAACACGCCTGCCGTACCAGGCGGCCCTTCTGAACTCGTCCTGTGCGTTCGAAAGTCAAGGTATCACGACGATCGATACAAGGACGGAATCAGCATTCAGGAGCTTGGGCTGATCGTCGCGAGTTCGAAGGCCGCGAAAAAACTTCTCATCCTTGACTGCTGCCACTCAGGCGAGGCTGCTTTTCAATTCACGAAGATTCGCCAGCACTACAGCACAGAAGGCACTGCGATCCTCTATTCGTGTGCCGCAGATGAGCAGAGTTACGCCCCGCAGAATGCTCAGAACACATTTTTCACAGGACTGTTGCTTGAGACGTTGCGCAGCACAGTTGGTGAAGACAGCATCACTGCAGGACAGTTATCAAAGGCCGTGAGGAAGAAGGCCGACTCGCTCCGTTCAGGTGACTCAAAGATTCCGGAGAACGGCTCTGTTCGGACGGACGAAAGTATCGAGTTACCGGCAAAGCCGTTGAACTTTGACAAAATTGTTCGCTGGTCACTGGATGTCACTCGTCAAGATTTGCCCAATCGGGTGCGCGGCAATCACGAGGTCCATGACGTGGTTGGATTTGTCTGTGCGAAGTTGTGGAGCGTCGAACTTCGGCGACTGATCGCAAGCGTCATCGAGGAGTTGAGGTATATCAATGACCGACTTGTACATCCGAAGCCCGAGGACACAATCGAAACGTACTACAATCTTACAGACAGGACGGTGGCAGCAGAGAGAACGCTACGAGTTCGCCAGGAATCCTTTGACTTCTGGCCTGAGTACCTCGACATCGTTGAGCGTGTCCATAAGACCGTTGATACCATCCTCGGCCAGATCAGAGCGTTGCGGCGACTGAAAGTAGCACCCAGTGCCGACGAGGAAGGCCTGTCTGCTGAGCAGTACGCAAAGGCCAGAGAAAAATACGCCGTAAAATGGGGAGCGCAGCTTTCTCTTTTGGAGGCTGATCCACAGGAAGACAGCTTGGAGTTGCTCAAGCACGCGGTCGAGGAGTGCCTTCCCAGACTTCGACAGCATCTGAGCGAGGCAAACGACTTTTATGAAGTATTCTGTCGGCTTTTGAGGGACTCTTCCGCCTGACTTGAAGAAACGTGTCAATTTGGCATAGTTCCCTGATCGTGCCCATCCGCATTTCAGCGATTACTGCATTGCAAAGCGAAGTTGAATGTCTGAATCATTTTCCAGTGACGAGCTCGCGTCGAATGGCTTCCGCGTCGTTCGCGATCTACATGCACGCAGGCTGGGAAAACTCGCGGATGAGGCTGGTCGTGAGAATGATCTGGACGAGATCGGCGTCCAAGATGTTGAAAAATGGCTAGATAGGGAGGGCACGGCATTTGCGTGTCTTTGGGAGTTCTTGCGAGAGTTGCTGGGTGATCCATGCAACGCTCTGGTACCGGTTGATGTGCTGCTGGGGCGGTTACACGACGAGGTGACCGCTATTCTGATTGGTCAGACCCCGGAGGCTGACGTTATCGAAAATCCGGTCTTGAGGGAAATCCGGCGCATCGAAGAGATTACGGTCCGTAAACAATCAGAAACACTGTTCAACATGGTCCCTTCCTTCCGGCCAACCGAATACGTCGAAGAGGAGTTTCGAGGCAGAAGCTCAGCGGAAAAGTCCAACGAGTTGAAAAAGCGGTTTGACGCCTGTTCTAACTGCTTTCGGAAGGCCGCAACCCAAGTCTTGGAATTAGAATTGTGAGTCATTCCACCTTCAATGTCAGTCAAATATGAACGCGATAGCGAGTTTCTTGGAACGGGTCGACTGGCGGAGCGTCAGTGGAGTTTTGCCATGGATCAGGTCGACAATGGTATCAACGTTGAATCGCACGACGTAGAATTCAACCTCTGAATCAGATGTGAAAGTCAATAAGACATGGACGAAAAACGAGAAGTACTCGATGGGATCGCCCGAGCCATCGGTGGATCGCTTGCTCGAGCTGATCGCTTTCAGGCGAGCTTCCTGATTCGCCGGTACATTGATCAGTTTTTATCCGGCTTGTACTTTCTGGCAACGTTTGTTGAAGAGCACCAAGCTGCAGATGAGGCGAACTGGAAGCGAAACGCTTGTAACGACGAGAAACGCGTGCTTCGGTTGTCGCTGCGGCGGCTTTGCGGATTAAGCCGTGACCTTTCCCTCGCAATGGACGCAGACGGAACCCCTCAAGACCTGCGAGAGAACGTGGGGGCGGCGAAGGACTTCGTTGTGCTCCTTGTTGGCGCAGAACTGCCCGACGAAGAAGCGGACCGGCATTTGAAGAACATCGTCGACCGTCAGTTCGTCTAACGATAAGTCGTCGTGTATCCAAATCCTGGAAGGACCAAAGTGGCAGGTCTCTTTCTCGACAACGCCACAGTGCGGCAACCGGGGTTATCAGTTGGATCTTCATTTCCCCGGTGCTCCCGACGTATCGTCCGTGTCCTGAAGTTGTGTCACGCCCTGATGAAGACGCAGCTCGTCCGTGACTGGCTTGCCGGCGCGAGCGTCTTCTTCGCTAAACACGGCAAGCTGTACGGAGCCCACTCCCCGCTTGCCGGCGCGGTTGAGTGTGTAACGCTGGTGGTCGCAGATGATGAACAGCGTGCCGTCTTCCGCCTGAATTCCGTCGGGATACGATGACTCGCGTTCATCCAGTAGCAGCCCGCCTTTCCACGTCGCTCCGTCGTTGTCCGACACGAACGCCGTCATGTGAGGGCGTTTTCCGTCGGGTGAGTTGTTCCGCACCCTCGCTGACTTCGCTTGCGGCGGCGACGAAACAGAAGGTCAGGATGTAACGCGGTGCCTTCATTGCGTACTCACGTTCTGGAGTTGAAGCCGATGCGCGTGATCGCATCACGTGTCGCTCTCAGACTCACCGGCCGCGCGGTATACTCGGCGGTCATCTACCGGATGAACAGGCCACGATGAACTTCCATCGCGGAACGCGACCGCAGGGGCTTTGACGGTCCCCTCATTCCCCAACCAGATGAGAATCCGATGATGCGTGGACGCTATCGACTATGGCAGGTGGCCAAGGTGATTCTGTCGGCGACGTGCGTGTTACTGGCATGTCGGTTAGGTCTAGCCGGCCAGGACGCCACGAGTTCAGACAAATCGACGGACACGCGTCCGAATATCGTGCTGATCGTGGCCGATGATCTGGGCTACTCAGATGTTGGTTGCTACGGCTCGGAGATTCCGACTCCGCATATTGACAGTCTGGCCCGTGAAGGAATTCGGTTCTCACAGTTTTATGACTGTGCCGTCTGTGTACCGACTCGGGCTTCGCTCCTTACTGGTCTCTATCCGCATCAGGCCGGTCGAGCACTCGCCGCCGAACCCGGCTGGACCGATGCCGGGATTGATGTCGCTGGCGATGACCTTCCACCACACGAGGGCCATTACAGGCCGGAAGCGTATGGACGTAGCGAGCCAGGCGTGCCCGGTGGGTTGAGACTCCAGTGTGTCACGCTGGCTGATCTGCTGAGCAAGGCTGGTTACCGAACGCTGATGTCCGGGAAGTGGCACTGCGGAGAGGCCACGGAATACTGGCCGGTCAATCGGGGTTTCGACCGGTACTTCGGGCTGCTGGAAGGCGCGGCTAATTACTTCAATCCGGCGAAGGACTACCTGCGCCCTCGGACGCTGATGCTCGATCGTGAGGTCTACCGGATTCAGGACAAGTCGTTCTACATGACCGATGGCATCAGCGACTACGCGGTGCAGTTCCTCGACGATTCCGCACGCGACGAGCGGCCGTTCTTTCTGTATGTCCCCTACACGGCTCCGCACGCTCCGCTGCAGGCGCGGCCGGAAGACATTCAGAAATTCAAAGGACGATTCTCCGAAGGTTGGGATGTGCTGCGGCGGAAGCGGTACCAGCAGCTCATGGATGAGGGGATCATCAGTCGGACCTGCGCCTTGTCGCCGCGGGATGACGCCGTCAATGCGTGGCGATTGGCAGAACTTCTGCATCAGACGGACAAGCTGGAACGCAGGATGGAAGTCTACGCGGCTCAGGTCGCGTCGATGGATGCCGGCATCGGAAAGATTCTCTCTCGACTGAAAGCTCTGAATGTTGAGGACAACACGGTCGTCATCTTTCTATCCGACAACGGTGCCTACGGCGGCGAGTTGGACTCGGACCTGGGCGATCTGGACAGCACGCTTCCGCCCGGTGGTGAGAACTCCTACGAGTCCTACGGACGCGGCTGGGCAAATCTCGGGAGCACTCCATTTCGGTTGTACAAGACGTGGTTGCACGAGGGAGGTATAGCAGCCCCCTTGATCGTCCGTTGGCCGGCTGGAGTGAAGTCAAAGAACGCCGTCCGGCACGACGTGACGCACGTCATGGACATTCTCCCGACCATGCTGGACCTTGCCGGCGGCAGTTACCCCGACATGTGGAACGGGAAAGAAACCACGCCACTGGAAGGACGCAGTCTGGCGCCGCTGCTGGCTGGTGAAGCAAAGCTCGCTCCGCGGACGCTGTACTGGGAAAACTTCGGGCACCGCGCGGTCCGCAGTGGTGACTGGAAGCTCGTCGCGAAGCACCGCCGCTGGGAACTGTATAACCTCAAGACGGATCGAAGTGAGATGCGTGACCTGGCCGGTGCTTTCCCGGACAAGGTCCGAGAACTCGCCGGTCAATACGATCGCTGGGCCAGACGTGTCGGAGCAGGAATCCCACCTCTGGACGCCGCCAACAAATAGAGATGACAGACGCGTCTGCTCTGCCTCATACAATGTTCAATCAAGTGAGTGACTCTCAGTCAGGAAGGAAGGGACGCGATGAACGAAGAACACTCGATCGAGATCAACCGGCGTGAGCTCCTGAAAAATGCGGCGGCAGTCACGCTCAGTGGAGCGGTGATGTCTGCGAGTCCGGCTACCAGTTTCGGTGCTCAGGAAGCGGCAGCTGATCGGCAGGCATCCAAAACCGCACGTGATCCCACGCTCATCCGGCGCGAGAATAAGCAGCAGGGTTCGCGCGACTGGCAACTGACGCGAGTCCGGCTCGACAAACGTGGCGGACTGCGCTGTTCGGAAATCGAAGGATACTGCTCGAAGCAGAGCGTTTCGGCGGGCGAGTCGATCGACATCATGGTGGCGACGGATCCGCCACAGAAATTCCGCATCGAGATCTTCCGCACGGGTTATTACGGAGGCCGTGGTGCTCGGTTGATGACGACGCTGGGACCGTTCAACGGAATGGCTCAACCGCTGCCGGAAGTCGGTGAAAAACGCATCCGGGAATGTCACTGGCAGCCGACCACGACCTTGACGATACCGAATGACTGGCCGAGCGGCGTTTATCTGGGACGACTCACCACCGAGTCGGACGCTTCCGGCTTCGGCTACTGGCAGAACTACGTTGTCTTCATTGTGCGAGACGACCGACCCGCCGACATCCTGCTGCAATGTTCCGACAACACCTGGCAGGCTTACAACCAGTGGCCCGACGGCTATTCGGTCTACACGCACCCGAAAGGGAATCAGGGACCGTGGGCCGATGTCAGTTTCGATCGACCGTATGGAAAGTATCCGCAGATTTTCGAGAACCCGCAGACGATCGGTTCGGGCGAATGGTTGTGCTTTGAATTTCCTCTGGCCTACTGGCTGGAGAAGCACGGCTACGACGTCACTTACTGCTCGAACAGCGACATGCTGACGCCGGATCGCGGCTTACAGTGCAAGGCATTTATCAGCAGCGGGCATGACGAATACTGGGATATCCGACAGTACAACAGCGCTGTCAAGATGCGTGACGAGGGTGTCAACCTGCTCTTTCTGTCGGGCAATTCGGTGTGCTGGGTGACTCCGTTCCGCGCGAGTTCAGACGGCGTTCCCAATCGCATCATCTTTCGAGGCGGGCCATACGGTGGCGATTACAAATATGCCGTGGCCCGCGAAAAGGACAACGGCCCGTTTCCATTCCGTGGACCGGACGAGGGCTATCTGATGGGTTCGCGAAACGTCGATCCCGTGAACGGCGGTGGCGACTGGGTATGTGCAAAACCCGATCACTGGATCTTCGCCGGGACTGGTATGCAGAAAGGCGAAGCGATCCCCGGCCTGATCGGCTGGGAGTATCATGGCGATCCGCCGACTGACATCCCTGGCCTGGAGATCGTTGCTGAAGGAACGGCGCTGCAGGGTGGAGTGAATCCGCAGCAATGGACATCGACAATCTACCCGGGTCCGAAAGACAACTTCGTCTTCAACGCGTCGACAATCTGGTGGTGTCAGGATCTGGCGAGTCCGCCCGGCCACTGGCTTCCCTGGTCACACTGGTCCCGTCCGCACGGTCCCGACGACCGCGTGCAGCAGATCACTCACAACCTGTTGCGACGAGCGATCGGAAAGTGACCAGTTCGGGCAACCAGGATGGCAACGAACGGAATCCTGCATTGGTCGGTCAGCAGTGGTCTGTCAAACGGGAATGTGTTGACTTCGGTTGGCTGGATTACGATTTCTTGTTTCCGATAAAGCCGTACTCTTAGCGGACCGTGGAGTCATTGAGCGTTGAGAGTCTGAGCGAATTGAATTCCATGAAAGTCGGGAGTTGTCATGAATAAGGCCTTCACTCGCGAACCAGACCCCGATGGCCGCGAGCACTGTCCGCGATGCGGATCAGTCGGTACTGCAGTCAGTAAGACTACGCTCGATTGGCACGTGCATGAGCAGTCGCGGTCGGGTCTTGGAGACTCAGCGTCGTTCTGCGATTTTGCCCGATGTGACGTCGTTTACTTTGACCAGTTCGACCGGACCGTGACAGTCAACGAGCTGCAGTCATCGGTGTACCCGAAAGATCCGGCAGCTCCAATCTGTGCGTGTTTCGGCTTTTCACTGGAAGACGTTGAAGCTGACGTGGAGCAGGGGACACCAGTACGAATCCGCGAACTGCTGGAAAAATCGAAGTCCAGCGACGCTCGATGCCTGACACTCGCGGCTGACGGTCGATGCTGTGTGAGAGAGGTCCAGCGACTCTACATGAAGGGAACTGCCGATCGCGGGTATTAACGGAATCCTTGATGCCAGCGACACGCCGCTCTCCTGTTTCGGCCACCTCTATCGAGCACGGATGATCGATCTATCGTTGAATTCCGCATGGTGTCAGCTCTGCAGAGTGTGGCGTTCGGCGCAAGCGGGATCCTGTTGAAAAATGCTGGCGGAGGCGTTGCCGGGAGTCGCCGCTGACTACGACCGAATTCTGCAGGGCTGTCCGCCGTGTCTTTCACTAACCAGCACAGCCGTTCAGTGAGCTTTGGGCGTCGTGTGATCAGTTTGCCGGAAGCAGCCCGCTGAGGAGCACTCAGCACGCAACAATTTGTGGAGGCGCCGTCTTTTGCTTTGTTGCCGGCTGAAATTCAGGACGTTTCCTGCTAGTCGCGACGGCTCACGCTTAACCAGGGCGACCCACGCTGCCCGCGTGAACTCACGGAGTGCCGTTGTGGTGTCCGTGAGTCGCTGACCGCCCACACTAAGACGCGGGCTGAAGCTTCAACTTCCGGCTGCCCAGAATTTCGTCGAGGTCCAGCACGGCTGCCGGATCATCAGCGACGAGTTCCGCTTTAGCCAGGTTGTCTCGCGCCGTGGCCTCCTCTTCGACCTGCTCCGTGATAAACCACTGCAGTTCGACCAGCGATGCGAACGCCTTCTGCTCCATTGCCAACTCGAAGATCTTATGGATGCGTTTGGTGTTCTTTTCTTCAGACTTCAACGCTTCCTGAAAGATGTCGACGACAGAGTCGAATTCTGTGCGTGGCTCGTCGAGTGGCAGCAGCTGAACGTTGAGATTTCGTGCCACGAGGAACTCGTACAGCTTCATGGCGTGTGAGTGTTCTTCCTGAGCCTGGCCTCTGAGCCACTTCGCGCAACCGTGAAGCTGCTTGCCGGAACACCACGCTGCCATCCCGAGATAACCGTACCACGCGGTGAATTCCGCGTTGATCTGCTTATTAAGAGCGTTGTGAATGAGTTCGTGAATCATGTCTCCACCTCTCGGTTCGGGACCTGAGTAATTGCCGACTCAACTGATTCGTCAGCGTCTTACCTGACTGAACGCGAATCGCGCGCCAACATGCCTTTGGAGTTCATACGCAGGCAAAGCGACGTGTTTGAGTGCCGCGTTGACGCCCCTGGGGTCGCTGGTCGACCGATGCGGTCGCCTGGCGGTCGGGCTACGTGATTAAATGAAATCGGCGGCGTCGGAAGAACGAAGGTGAACAGCGAAAAAAAACGAATTTGGACTGTTTCGATGCAAACTCGAATTGGGCTGCGACGCCCTGGCACACCACGTGCCTTACTTCGAAATCACGAGTCGCAGGATCAGCTCAGTTGATTCAGGGGTGGCTGGACATGCACAGGAAACACAACGGAGAGCAGTCATGAAACGACTGAACATAATGCTGACGTGGCAGAAGGTGGTCATCACTGGGTTGGCAGTATTCGCCGGCGCCAGCGTGACTGTTTATGAGATGAATGCTGCGACCAAAGCCGCTGGTGCCAAAGCCAGCACCGTCTCGGCAGAAGACGGGAACGCAGGCAGTGAGTCGGCATCCAACGAGTCGACGGGGGAGCGACGCCAGAACTCACGTGACTCCCAGACTCCGAAGCCCAACAGGTTGCCAGAGTGCTACGCATCGCTTCAGAAGGCCCAGAAGAAGCTGAGTCAGATGTCGGACTACTCGGCAACGTTCACGTTGCGGGAGTGGGTTGCTGGAGAAATGACAGAGAAACAACCGGTGGGTTTGCGGATTCGCCACAAGCCGTTCAGTGTCCACATGACATGGATCGGAAAAGGTCGCGAGGCCGTCTATGTTGAAGGAAAAAACAACAACAAGCTTGTCATCAAGCCTGGCGGACTTGCCTCGTTGGTCGGAACCCTTGTGCTGGACCCCGCAGGCGATACGGCGATGAAAGATTCGCGGTATCCGATTACCGAGGCTGGCATGCTAACGCTGATTGAGAAATTGATTGCTTATCAGAAGCCGCTGTTGAAAGACCTGAACGGAGTGACCTGCGAACAATCCATCAATCGCTGTGAAGGTGAAGATTGCGATCGCTACGTGCTGACCTATGACGCTCCGTCGATCTGCGATGGCTATGCCCGAAC
>JABMPE010000696.1 GCA_013203845.1 Rhodopirellula sp.
ACCATGTTGTTGCCATCAAAGAATCAAACTCGGCAGTTCTTATCTTGTTTATCTGTCGCCGACGTCAGGCACATTGATGGGACACTCCTGCCGCATCTTGAGGGGACCTGTGACCTGCTGGAATCCTGGGGAAACCGACCAGCCGTATCGATAGCGGGCCTTTGCCACGCGCTTTATGGAACGGAAGGATTCGCATCTGATCTCGTTTCTCCAAATGTCCGCTCGGAACTTCAGAACGTGATTGGAGAAGAGGCTGAAGAGCTGGTTTATCTCTATGGATCATGCGACCGAGGGTATCTCTATTCCCGCATCATTGAGGGTCGACCACTTGAGTTTCGGGACCGGTTCACCGGGACTGTTTCAATTCCGGAGTCACAGCGAATCAGCGATCTCCTGGAAATTACCGTCGCCAATGAACTCGAAATTCTCAACAGGAAGCAGGAACTCACGGTTAAAGAGCGGACTTACTGGCTCGATCTCTTCGAACCGAGCCGCCCCTCGTTGAGTAACCACGCATGGACGGAAATTGCCGAAACGCTGCGTCCCTGCGAGCTCCGCCGCCATTCAGCAACGCGCCGATTTCTGCGATCTATCAGGAAACACGCTCTTCAGACTGCATCGAAGGTAACGGAGACCCCCGCGCTGTCCTGGTTCAGGAAGGCAGGCTGAACGCTCACCGAAACCCTTGTCGTTCCGAGATGACCAAGTGGCCGCGTCACTTCGAGCCATAACAAATGCCTGATCATGATGATGTCTGGTTTTATGAGGCCCGAGCAAAGATACTCAATAATACCAAGTGACTTTCAGCAGCCAGACAGGCCGTGACTCATGAGCAGTACAACGACACCGCCGCTGACGGTCAGCATTGTGACCTTCAATAGTCGTAGCGTAATCCGCAGCTGTCTGGAACTGATTCCATCGATCTTCAACGTGAAGGTCTTCGACAATGCCAGTACAGACGGCACTGCGCAGTTGATTCGTGAGAATTTCCCGAATGTCGAGCTGACGATCAGCTCCGTCAATGTCGGCTACGGGCGCGGTCATAATGGCAACCTCGAATCATCCAGGACTGCTTTCACGCTCATTCTGAATCCCGACTGCTTTCTCGAAGAGGGGTCCGTGCAGGCGATGCTGGACGCCTTTGCTTTATACCCGAACGTGGCAATGACCGGCCCGGCTTGTCTTTCCGACGAAGTGGATGAGTACGATCGTCTGACTGACAGAACAGAGATGGAACCAGATCGAACAACGATGCTATGCGGGCACTGCATCATGTTGCGGATGTCGGTTTTCGAGCGAATTGGCTTTTTCGATCCGAACCTGTTTCTGTTTTATGAAGACACCGATTTGTGCAGAAGAACTACTCTCGCAGGTTACGATCTACTGCAACTTCCGGCAGCGAAGGTTCGGCATCTGAGGGGTCAGTCCACCGAACCGTCATGGAAGGTGACTCTGCGGAGAGATTTCCATTTCGGTCGATCTGAAGCCTACTTCCGACGCAAGCACGGAAGCATCAAAGGGCGAAGTATCGCGTCCCTGTACGTTACCGGGAGACATTCATGGAAGGCCTTTCTGCGACTACTGAGACTCAGCCCCAAAACGATCGAATCACTCTGCCGAGTCGGCGGAGCCGTCTCCGACGCTGTCAATGGATCGCGCCCCTCGGCCAGGTAACATTCCTGACCTGAAACTCTACAAAATCCCAACCACCCTGGGTTGTTCCAAGTCCTTCAGTTCTCCGGTGGGGCTTCGGTTCTGGCCGGCCAGTAAAACCGGGCGTGGCCAGCAGAACCGGGCCTGGGCACATCAGCGCGTACAGGTCGTTAAGGTGACGATTGTCTTCAAGCAGCTGGCATCTTAATTGACAGCCATGTTTTGCCACCGTCACGGCTGCGTCGCAGCAGCAGGTCGATGTCGCCATCGTCGGAACGGCTCGACTTCCGGCCTTCACAGAAGGCGAGCAGCGTGCGTCCGGTGCCGTGACAATTGCCGGGATGCGGTAAAACTGATACCCATTCTGCCCGGACAGGGGCACATCGACTTTGTCGAGTTCTGCTGCAACACACAAGCCCATGCCATGAACAGCGGGCAGCAGCAACGCCAGGGCTATTGCTTTGAATTGAAAGTACATCATGTCTCGCATCTGTTTCTGCTTTTTCTACTTTGGAATGATTTTCGCCACGAATTTCGTTTCCGCGGCTGACTGGCCGCAATGGATGGGACCGAATCGTGATGATGACTGGACCGAAACCGGCATCATCGAGACGTTTCCCGAGAGCGGGCTGGAGTTCCTGTGGCGGAAGCCGGTCAGTGGCGGGTTTGCCGGACCAGCGGTCGCCAGTGGCAGAGTCTATGTGACGGACTACAGGCGATCGTCCGGCGATGACAGACCGGCGCCGACAAAACGAAATGATCTGCAAGGCAAAGAGCGCGTGATTTGTCTTGATGCAAAGACGGGCGAGGAAATCTGGAAGCACGAATACGACTGCAACTACACGATCAGTTACCCGGCCGGCCCGCGATGCACTCCCACCGTAGATGGCGACCGAGTGTATACGCTCGGCGCGATGGGTGACCTGTTCTGCCTCGGCGCCGCGACAGGCAGCGTCATCTGGTCGAAGAATCTGCCGCACACCTGTGACGCTCCGCTGCCGTTGTGGGGTTACGCGGGCCATCCGCTCGTCTACAAGAATCTGCTCATCTGCATGGCGGGTGGCGAGGACAGTGCGGTCGTGGCGTTCAATAAAGAGACCGGCAACGTAGTGTGGACGGCACTCAGCACGCCGGAAATTGGCTACAGCCCTCCGACTCTGATTGAAGCGGGCGGCGTTACGCAACTGCTCATTTTTCACGGCAAGAGCCTCAACAGTCTGAATCCCGAGACGGGAAGCCTCTACTGGTCGGAGCCGCTGGCGACGTCGTTTTCCATGGCAATCATGGCTCCGCGAAAAGCGGACGACTTCCTGTTTGCCGGAGGCCACAACGGCAGGTCGGTGGGTCTGAAACTCGATGCTACTCAGCCAGCGGCCACAAAAGTCTGGCAGGGATCACGAACGATCGGGCTGGCTCCGGTGAGTGGTACGCCGTTTGTCGAAAACGGCATCGCCTACGGTATCGATGGCAACGGACTCTTCCGGGCCATGCGCGTCGCCACCGGCGAACGCCTCTGGGGCACCTCAAAGCCAGTGAATGGCCAGGACGGCGACAGACGCGGTCCAAATGAAGGGGCCACATTCGTGACCAGGAACGGGAACCGTTTCTTCATCTTCGGCGAGAACGGCGACCTGGTGATCGCGAGGCTTTCGCCGGAACGCTACGAAGAAATCAGCCGGACAAAGCTGCTGGATCCGATCGGTGTCGGTCTGGGCCGCAGCGTCGTGTGGAGTCACCCCGCGTATGCAGACAAGTGCGTGTTCGCCCGCAACGATCAGGAAATCGTCTGCGTTTCACTGGCAGCCCACTGAGTCACAGCAAGCCGACAACGCGCTGGCTTCGGAATCAACGTGTCAGAACCTGGCAGAGCCGCCGGACCGCTTACGTTCCCCAGCCGATGTTGTTGGTGCCAAACACCACGGTGAAGACTATCACGCCGCGACCAAAGACATCACGCTCCAGCCGAGCCGCTCCGCCTGCCGCCGTGCCGCCGTCCCAACCGGCAATGAAGAACCTCACACGCCGCTCCGGAAATCTCAGCAGCGTGTCATGCTCAATGATCTCGCCGTAAGTCCTGGCCGCGGTGATGCTATCACCCGGAAACGCAACCGTAACGCCGTCTTTGGCCTCTCGCCGGTGATTGAATTTCATTGGTGGCACAGTTTTTGGCCATACAGTTTTTCATGTCTTCAAGTCTTCGAAAAACCACAGGATAGTGACTGTTTTATATGACTGTTTTCATATAAGTAGTCTCAGCACGAAGAGAATCAGAGTGGCTGTGACAAAGCCACGAGTCTGATTCGACCATAATGGTTTGCTAGGACTTGGATTTTTCAGCAATCGCCACAAGGAAAAGAGACTCACGCCCGCAAACAAGGCGACGACGGTGCTGCAGACCATCAGCAAAATCGCGACTGGAGCTGGACTGAGTGCCATGTGCCCGCGAGGCTCGGGCGGCAACAGCAGAATGACTGCCAGCACGATCCCAGCGAGGGGCAGCAACAGCGATGCACAGTGAACGACCATGGCAGCTTTGATCACGAAACGCCGCCCGCGGACCAAGGCCGCGGCGACCAGCATCCAGAACAATCCAAGACACGGCAGCAACGGGTGCGTGTCCCGCAGCCCGATGATCTGCCCGGCCTGCTCGCCAAACATTGACGCCAACGGATCAAGCCACATCAGCAACAGGCCGATCGCGAAATGCCATCCAACCGCAAAACGAACGCCGGGATAATTCTCCGGCTGGTTTGTGATTGAGCATTTGGTGTTCATAAATCCGATTTCCGCGTCATTCCGCATTCTGCGTACTTCGCGCAGTAACATAAACATCTGAAGTGGCAAGCCGAATACCTGTTCGAAGCCCGGCGATCACAAAGGGGGCCATTACAATCAGCAACGACATCAGTCGCACAATGCCCTTCGCCCATTGATCAATTGGGTCGCCACCGGTCCGGGCGGCTACGTTTGGCGAAGAACGTTGAGCAACATAGTCCCAGCATTCAATTCCGATCCAGAAGACAGCAAGGCCCACGACCGCTCCCAGGAACATGCCGGCCAGAGAACAAATCAGCACTCTCTTAATTCGCAGCCCAAACGTCCGATGTTTCTTGCTCTTTAACTCGCAGGCCGACTGTATCTCAGCTTCCCGGACCGGCAACACACGTCTGGCCAGAAACAAGAGGAACCGTTGCACCAGATAGATCCCAGCAAGCACCGACACCCCAACCAAACTCAGGATCCCTTTTCTCAGTAATTCCTCAATCATTGACCACACCAAATCATCGGGTCAGCATCGCCAGCCAGACGCTCGCGCAAACTAACAGTTCAATACAGACGGCAATCCACGCCGCACGCGGAGTCAAGCAGAACCATGAGCCAGTGCTCGCACTAACGATGCCCGCAATGCATCCCACGACCGGAATTCCCCAGGCACCAAGAATCAGAACAATCGCGGGGCCCCAATCTTCCGAGTTTGGCGGAAGAATCATCATCCAGATCAGACAATACAGACAAACAACTGCATAGAACGTCATTCCGCCCAGAACAAAGACTGGCCACTTGCCGACACCCATTTCGCCGCTGTCCGGTTTGCTGTCAAAGGCCGTCGCTGTGTCGTTTCGCCTGACGATTGAGGTCGCGCCAATGATATAGGCAATGGCCAGACCAGCGACAGACGGCAGAAGGTAGGGTGGCAATGGTCGGAATACTGCCAGCAACCGAAGGAGTACGACGATCGCAATCAGCCATGCTGAAACCTGAAGACATTGACAGCGGATGTACGCCGCCAAGGCTCCGATCAACCAGACGACGACCACCAGTGGCTCGATCCATCGCAAATTCTCCGCAGTGAATCCTGTTTCACTAAGTTTCAGCAGCGTCATGTATCCACGCGCCACGAGGAAAGTACATATCTGCAACCCCGCAGCCCACAGGGTGACAGTCCATGCGATTGAATGGTTTACACGTGCGTTTTGCTGTGCGAGCGTTTGCTGTGGGGAACGACGACGTTCAATGCGACGAACAAGGCGACTACCGAGCAGGTATCCGATCACCGAAAGCACAAGAGGAATGATTCCAACGCTAACGAAATAGAAGAGCAGTACAGTCTTGATGGCATATTCTGATCCTGTAAGTCCGTCTGCCGGCGCCGGTCCGTGGCCCAAGGGGAGACTTGCACCAAAAAGGAATCCTTCGGCAAAGGCGAGAGCGAAGACGATCAGATGAATCACGATGGCACCGATCAGGCCGCCCGGGACGGCATCGGAACGATTACCTGGCCTGGTTTCTGCGGAGTTCTTCGAACTGTGTTCAGTCATGCGTTTTTTTCCAATGGCCGTTCAGGCTGAGGTGCCACTGTCTTCTCATCCTGTTTTCGGTTTTTGCCCCCGTCGAACGTTGGCCCAGCGGTGATGTTGTTTTCATGATACGGCATTGCTGTCCAATTCGAGTTAGTCGGGGCGTCGTAAAGTAGTGCCACCTTCTCCAACAAGTGTATCTGTCGGTGTTGTGCAAAAAAAAAGGGAAGATCGCCCTGGCGAGTACACTAACCAATGTGAGCAACAGCACCCGCCCCTCGGATGACGACAAGCCGCGGGGGGGCCAGGTATTCATTGGGCACGTCTCCCAATGCCATGATCCCGGCCGGTATGCCCAGCAATATCATGGCCGCAAAGATAGCTGAATCAGCCCAT
Organism: Rhodopirellula sp.; assembly: GCA_013203845.1. Classification (GTDB taxonomy): domain Bacteria; phylum Planctomycetota; class Planctomycetia; order Planctomycetales; family Planctomycetaceae; genus JABMPE01. Next base: position 6,348 of record JABMPE010000696.1, read on the forward strand.
TTCGAAGATTGGCAAACCATGTAACCGGTCGCCATCGCTACCACGGGTGGTCCGGCTGCGAAGATCAGGTCGCCGAACTCCCCATCACAAGCAGCAGCACGCCAACTGTTAGATACGGGAACCACAGTATGACGCGTTCCCACCGACTCCACGATCGCCGTGGATTTGTCTGCCAAAGCAGTAATCCGAAACAGGCAATGTTCCAGACAGCTGCCAAATACAGGCTGACGGTGATTTCGGCACTCAGCAGAATGAATAAGGCATTGCCGACAAGCAACCACGTTATCCCGGTGACGAATCGCAGTGTCTGACCGGCCAGTCGCGGAACCTGAACGGTCAGAACGACACCGAAAACGCTACCCGTCAACAACAGCCAGCGAGCAATATTCAACTGATCATCCCAGGATTGGCCGATTTATCTTAGCGAACCCGAAGACATTAGACCGAAAGGTTTCGTCAGGGTAATCCCGAAAAGGCAGCCGAGCGTTGCCAGCAACATTCCGGCAATTGCCATCGATTGCGTCGGCGGCACAGGCTTCGTACTTCGGCTGCCGGACTTGCGCGCCGGTGCCCCGTCAACGCCACCAATGCAGCCAGCGGTACTGCGTTCACCCTTTTGGATTCGGCTGACTTTGATCGGAAGGTTCAGTCATTTTGGTTTCCTTCGTTTTCAAATGGAGCGTCACTATGCGGATGCTGGCTCCAGATTTTTTGCGTAACAATTTCCGGAGATGCTGATTCCAGAATGGAGTCGAATTCTTCTCTCGTCAACGATGTGGAATGGTTCACAGCCGAGTCGATCCGCATTTTTGTTTCGGACAAATCAAACCGGCCCTGTGAGTTCCATTCCACAGTCGTGCCCTGCGGATCCATTTTAAAATCCCATCTCGCGCCGACCTTGAACTCTGTGCCGAGCGAAGCCGAGATGATGATTTCTCCATCGCGGCGGTAAGGCTTCAGCGCCCAGAATCGTGCGTATGGATCGGGAAATTTCTCATGCAGTTGCTCCAGTCGGGGAATCTCTTGACGCAGCAACGCCAGCGTTTGCTTTTCATCCAACGTGGGAAGGTCGAACGTTACGCTCGTTTCTGCCAATGCAGCATCAATGTCTTCCGCTTCCAGCAGGCGGTCAAATTCGTCCCCACTCAGGCCAACAACCACTCCGGAGCTGTTTCGAACGGAATACGCCGCCCCGGATGGGGAGCCTGATACTGTTCCGTTCTCGTCAAAATTCAGCTCGGCGGAATACGACACCGTATAGTCGGCAGACAAAACGCCTGTGCCACGGATCCCAATCCCTTTGGTGAACGACATCATTTTAGGAATCCGGAAAACAGTCGTCTTAAGCTCAGGACATCGGCGGCAAAGTCGCGCGAAGTGTGCATTCACAGCTGTGTAGTCTTTGACTAATTGCTCCTTATCAATGTCAGCAGAACAACCGATCAAAATGACTGTCAACAGCACAGAAGTGTTTCTCAGTGAAGTCATTCGAAAGGCTCTCTCTATGTTGTGATTTATCTTCGTGATCGCTTCCTTATTCCAGCAACACCGCCCAGCATCGTCCCGCAAATTGCAGAGCATGCCATAACGATCAGTATGTACGTTTGATCAATTGCCACCGCGCGCATGGCAGGCCCCAGACCACTGCTACCGCCGTTGGTCGGCGCGTCAACACTCCAGTACCAGAAATGAAGTGGAGCACACAGAACCGGAGCAAGGATTCCCCAGGCGAAAGCCATGTAGAGTGGGTGAAGGGGCCGACGCGTCAAGACGATCCACACGGAGAATCCGATGAAAGCCCCCATGATCCCGCCAGCCCAGATGCCGTGGATCGCCGGGAATAATGAAAGATGACCGTACCATTTCTGGTCCTGCGTTGTTGAATGCACGCGTCCATCATTCCAGACGAAAAAGAGGATTCCCGCTGAAAGTGCCAACGCTCCGACGCCTGCACCAATGAGTGAAGCTTTGGCTGGGTGGATGGACCATTTTTGAAACATGGAAAATTGCTGTTCGTTAAAATCATCTTCCATTTTGGCGACCGCAGAATTCATTACTAAATGGATGTGCCAATTTCAGAATGAGAGTCAGGTCATCCTGGCGTCGGAAGGGAATCCTGGCCGCCGGATACTTTGCTGACAACTTGTCGAAACAACACAGTGTTACTCACAGGCTCTCCGGCAGAGACGTCGTTTTCGCGGAAAGTGACCATCAGAAACTGACGCGTGTCCATGAGACTGAAGTCGAAGATCACTCGGATCGTGCCATTGTCCTTCTGTGGACCGTCCGGGTACGAGACACCGCTGCGTTCGTCGAGTAGCAGACGCCGGTCCTGGTTTTACCGTCGTCATTCGACACAAACGCTGTATCGCCCTTCAATTCGTGAAACTCTAACTCGTCTGAGACGGATTCGTGCTGTCTTTCACGAGGAAGTCAGGGACGTTTTGCCAGTATCCCCGAGGTAGCATGGTTCGATCTCTGTGAGGTCCATACTGTTCGCGCCGATCCTGTCTCATGCACCTGACCGGAACGAATCAGTCAAAACGAATGCCACCGATCAGTGCTTTCGAAACGAGTGCATCATCGCGTCTGGCCGCTACCATTCGCGGTATTGACGAAACTGCAGAAGGCCACGTTTGCTTTCGGAGCAGAATTCGCGAATGAAACTTCAATCAGGCATGGCCTGACTCATCGATAAGAAAGTTTGCTGTTATGAATCGCCTGAAACTTGCGCTGCGGGTGCTGTTTGACGGATCGTTCGCCGAAACTGTGCAGAATCTGGGAACATCAGAAGAGAGTCCGGAAGCACCAGCCAAAATCGAAGTACCCGTAACGCCACCGAAGCCAGCTCGCAGTGAGGCGGTTGCGTTGCTGGAAACTCTGCAACGGGAAGCCAGACTCGTGGATTTCGTCAAGGAACCGATTGATGCGTACTCGGATGCTCAGGTCGGGGCCGCTGTCCGGGAAATTCATCGTGACTGCGGAACGGTTCTCGAACGCCTGTTTGCCATCAGACCGATCCTGCTTGAGACCGAGGGTGCTCAGGTTGAAATCGCCGCTGATTCTGACGCTGGCCGAATTCGACTGACTGGTAATGTGACGGGTGAGCGACCGTCTCATGGGAAGCTCACGCATCATGGCTGGGAAGCCCAGAACTGTAAGTTGCCGGAGTGGACTGGTTCCGACGAAGCCGCCAACGTGCTGGCTCCGGCGGAAGTTGAAGTTTGACGGGAACCGCGTGCCGGTCACGTTTCCCTTGACGAAATGCGACGGTGACTCGCTGACAGGTTAGAACACCCTCAACACTCGTCTTTCCCGCGAAGAGTCCTGTCCCTCACGAAGGTGCGGGCGGGAAACTTTGCGGGCATGACGTGTTTGGAAATTGTTTCGGCCGCTCACCGCGGACACTACTTTGGATACAGATTCATGGCTGCTCAGTTTGTTATCGGAATTGACCTCGGCACGACGAATTGCGTGCTGGCATTTACGCCTCTGGATTCCGAAGAACCCGAGGTGAAGCTGCTGCAGATTCCTCAGCTTGTTGCCCCCTCGACCGTTGAGTCTCGTAACTCGTTGCCATCGTTTACTTATCTCGCCAATCCGTCAGAGACAGAGGGCGGACTGTACGATCTGTCCGACACTCACGGTCGCAGCTTTGCCGTCGGCGAGGTCGCGCGAAAGCAGTCGGCGGAGATGCCTGATCGAACGGTGGGGGCGGCCAAGTCGTGGCTGTCGCACAGCAAGGTCGACCGGCATCAGGCCATCCTGCCATGGAAGGCACCACAGGACGTGCCAAAGATTTCGCCGGTGACGGCTTCACGCATGTATCTTGAACATCTCGTTGATGCCTGGCACAAATCGTTTCCGGATGCGCCGATCACTGAGCAACAGGTCGTGCTGACTGTTCCAGCCTCGTTCGACGCCAGTGCTCGCGAGCTGACGCGCGAAGCAGCGCTGGCGGCAGGTTTGCCGGATTCGCTGGTCCTCCTGGAAGAGCCGCAGGCAGCGACTTACGCATGGCTGGCTGATCGCGGAGACGGCTGGCGGAAGTGTCTCGGCGTGAACGATCGACTGCTCGTCTGCGATGTCGGCGGGGGAACGACCGACCTGACGCTGGTCGAAGTCACCGAAGAGGCCGGTGCCCTGCAGCTCGAACGAAAAGCCGTCGGCAACCACCTGCTGGTTGGCGGCGACAACATGGACCTCGCAATTGCCTGGCATGTTTCGGAACTGTTCCGCGAACAGGGCGTCGATCTTGATCCGTGGCAGTCGGTTTCGTTGTGGCACTCGTGTCGTGCTGCGAAGGAAGCTCTGCTGAGCGAGGACGGACCGGAGACTCATCCGGTGGCTGTCCTTGGTCGAGGCAGTCGTCTGATCGGTGGAACGGTGTCGGTGGATGTCGAGCGGCAGAAAGTGCTCGAACTGCTGAGTCACGGATTCTTTGCTGAGTGCTCTCTCGACGACGCGCCGGTCAAGCAGCGGGTTTCGGGTTTTCAGGAGATCGGACTTCCGTTCGAAGCAGACACGGCCGTTACTCGGCACCTTGCCGCGTTTCTAAAAAGGCACGGCGAAGGCGACGTTGCCGCCAAGCCGACGCACGTTCTGTTTAACGGGGGAGTCTTCAAAGCGACTTCGCTCCAGCAGGCTGTGATGCAGCGTCTGGCTGCCTGGTTTTCTGACTCGCCGCCGCAATTGCTCGACGGAACTCACGATCTCGATTTTGCCGTTTCGCGCGGAGCGGCCTCTTACGGCTGGGCGAAACAGCGTGGCGGCATTCGCATTCGCGGCGGTGCGGCCAGGTCTTACTACGTCGGTATCGAAACGGCAGGTCTCGCCATTCCTGGCGCACCTCGCCCACTGAAAGCGCTATGTGTCGTTCCCGCTGGAATGGAAGAAGGCACCGAAGTCGATGTTCCGTCTGAAGACATCGGACTGGTCGTCGGCGAGGCCGCTCGATTCCGATTCTTCAGTTCGTCGGTCCGCAAAGACGATCAGCCAGGCAGCGTTGTCAACCGCTGGTCCGCTGACGAAATTGTCGAAACGGATTCACTCGAAGCAACGCTCGACAAAGAAGAAGACATCGAAGACGACTACGTCCCGGTCCAGTTCCATTCTCAAATCACCGAGCTTGGTGTCTTCGAACTCTGGTGCGTTCACACGGCGATGGATCGACGCTGGAAACTGGAATTCAGCGTCCGCGATGACGCGGACAGGTAACCAGCACTTCGCAGACTGGGTCTCGAGCCAGCTTCATGCACGCCGTACGCAATCGCTGGGTCGAGACCCAGCCTGCGAATTCCGAATTGGCTGATTACTGATGAGTGAAGGATCGATGTCAGAGACTCCCGAGGGATCCCGGTTCGTCGTTGGGATTGACCTGGGAACGACCAACTGCGCTGTCTGCTTTGTAGATACCCGCAACGGCCTGAAAGACAGCAACGACCCGGAAACCGGCAACGATAACTGGACGATCGACATTTTTTCGATCGCTCAATCGGTCGCTGTCGGACAGGTTGAACGTCGCGAGACTCTGCCATCGTTTCATTACGAACCTGCTGAAGGAGAGCTTCCCGAAGCAGCAATGCGATTGCCGTGGAGCGAGGATGCCGATCCGACGTTTGGCGTGGGAGTCTTCGCGCGCGACCATGGACGTGCAGTGCCGGGACGGCTGATCTCGTCAGCGAAGTCGTGGCTGTGTCACCCAGGTGTCGATCGTCGAGCGGCATTGCTGCCCTGGCACGGGGCGGCTGATGTGCAGTCACTCTCGCCGGTAGAAGTCAGCTCTCGGTACATTCGCCACATCAGGAATGCCTGGAACGCGGAACATCCTGACGCACCACTCGAACAGCAGGACGTTGTGCTGACAATTCCTGCTTCGTTCGATGAGGTCGCTCGCGAACTGACCGTTGCCGCCGCGAAAGCCGCCGGACTATCTCGCGTCGTGCTGATTGAAGAACCGCAGGCCGCATTCTATTCGTGGGTAAACTCTCACCGGGACGACTGGGAAGAACACGTCGAACCTGGGCAGAAAATTCTCGTCTGCGACATCGGAGGCGGCACTTCTGACTTCACGCTGATTCACGTGCGGCGTGATGCGAATGACAGGATCAGGTTTCATCGAGTGGCTGTGGGCGATCATCTGATCCTCGGTGGCGACAACCTCGACCTGACCCTGGCTCACCACATTGAAAAGAAACTGGTGGGAGATAACGGGAAACTCGAACCACGTCAGTGGAGCGTGCTGGTCCCAACATGTCGGCATGTCAAGGAAACGCTGCTGAGTGAGTCGTCGCCGGAGACGTTCGTTGTCACGCTGCCGGGTTCCGGTTCGAAGGTGATTGGTGGGAGCCTGCAGGTTGAAGTCTCGCGTGACGAAGTCCTGCAGTTGCTGGTCGACGGTTTTCTGCCGATGGTGAGGCTGGATGACCGACCTCAACGTCGACAATCCGGGTTCCAGGAGTTCGGACTTCCTTACGCGACCGATTCAGCGATCACCCGATACCTCGCGGCGTTTCTGACGGCACACGAATCGGAATCCAACGATTCAGAATCGCCATCTGCAGCGTCGGCGCGGCCCGACATCATTCTCTTTAATGGCGGATTCTTTGCATCGAAAACGCTGCGTCGACGGTGGCTGGATGTTCTGGAATCGTGGTTTCGCTCGACCGCTCCGGACTGGTCGCCGCGTCTTCTGGATAACGATCGTCTGGACCTGGCAGTCGCCCGCGGAGCTGCTTACTTCGGCATGGTGCGACGCGGAGTCGGAATCCGTATCGCAGCTGGACTGGCGCGGACTTATTACGTCGGTGTCGAGGACGCGTCCGGCGAGCAGGCGGCTCTGTGTCTGATCGCCGCCGGAACTGAACCGAGCGCCGAAACGCACTCGATCGATCGACACTTTGATGTTCGCACTTCCGAGCCCGTGCAGTTTCCGATCTTCGTATCAAGCACGCGGCTGACCGATAAACCGGGCAGCCTTGTGCCGATTGATGAAGAGCAGATGATCGCTCTTCCGCCGATTCGAACGCTGCTCAGGACCAGGAAGAAGGACTGCAGCGAGTCAGTCGCAGCTCGGCTTTCAGCTCGACTGACCGAAATCGGCACGCTGGAACTCTGGTGCCAGCAGGTTGATTCACCTCGACGCTGGCAGTTGCAGTTCGACGTTCGATCTGCCGTCGAAACCGAACGCGATGGACACGTCGGGATCGCCGAGCAGTCAGGAATTGTCGACTCAGAACTTGCACAAACGGCAGCAACAGCAATTAGCGCAGTCTTTGGACCGGGAGCCACCGAGTCTCCCGACGGACTCCCGAAGCGATTGGCGACAGCTCTTGAGGTCAATCGAAATGACTGGCCGCCTTCGCTGCTGCGGGAAATCTGGTCGAGCCTGCTGGAGCATCACGAGGGACGCAGGCTCTCTGAAAATCACGAAGCCCGCTGGCTCAACATGCTCGGCTTTGCGTTGCGTCCCGGTTTCGGGATGGCTGCCGACGACTGGCGCGTCGAAGAAACCTGGAAGCTGCTTCGTGGCCAGGCGATGCACTCCGGATCAACCACCGAAGCCGAGTGGTGGATTCTGTGGCGTCGCATTGGAGGCGGGTTGAGTTCCGGCCGGCAGATCGAACTGACCTCGTCAATCCTGCCGATCATTCGCAAAGAACAAAAACAGACACTGACTGGCCGCGGGAAGGGAGGAAAGTACGCCTCAGGGAATCACGCCGCTTCCGAAGTCTGGCGCATGCTCGGCTCGATGGAGCTGCTGCCTCACTCAACACGAATCGAGATCGGCGAAATGATTATCGACTTCGTGCCTCGTCGAAAATTCGAAGCGATTCGTCCGGCACTGCTGTGGGCTCTTGGCCGCATCGGCGCGCGAGTTCCCGTTTACGGCCCGTTGAACGTGGTCATTTCATCCGACATTGTCGACCGATGGATCACAAAGATCGGCGAGACAGCAAATCTCGACGACCCAATCGTCCAACTGGCTCTCATGCAGTTGGCCCGCCGAACGGACGACCGATACCGCGACGCCTCTGAGTCGTTGCGATCTCAAGTGATCTCGTGGCTGGAAGCTGGCGGCGCTCGAACGCATTTTGTGGATCTGGTTCGCGACGGCGGCACGCTGGACGGCGTCGAATCTCACCTGGTGTTTGGAGAGACCCTGCCAACAGGGCTGCGACTGGTGTAACGCCCCTCCCTCGATGAGAGTCGTCAACATGCGTGCGGTCCAGACACACGGTTTTGCGCTGAGCCGAACTCTGCTCCACCGCCGTTGATGCTCAACTGTCACCGTCCTTCAATGTCGAACTTCAGGCTTTGGTACTTCGTTCAACGTTTGTGCCTGAATCACTTTTTGGACTGGCCGTCATTCAGCTCTGTCAGCATTTCGACCAGGTGATCAACGAGAATTACCGATGTGTCTTTCTGAACCTGATTCGTTCCGAGCCACGTTTCGTAGCCGCCCAGCCTGTGCTGCTCCGGAGTCGGCAGGTAACCATATCGACCATTCGCCAGACCGATGACCATCGTTTGTGGAAAGGGGCTGCGGTCTTTCAGTTCCAGACCGATCTCGACGAAGGTTTCGAAAGGAATTGCACACACGGCCAGATCGCCGATGCGAATGGCCTGAACAATGACCGTCAGCGAGTCCTCTTCACGCTCCGCTGCACGCACGACTTGCCGGGCGTAGTTTTGAGCGAGTCGCGGCAGGCGTTCGATGGCATCCTTGTCTTTAACGGCTAGCACTTCACGCGCGGCGGCGACATCTTCTTCACTGGGCCGTCGATATTTCAGAACAACTTCACGCTGCAACATTCCCAGTTTCGCGTCGGATCGATGCGACTCGATCTTGCGATGAGCGAACCACGCAGTATCCGCTGCTTTGCGTGCCACAATCTGAATCTGCTCGAACGGTTCACGTGGCGGTCGCGTGGTTGTAAACGGAATGTTGTTGATGTCCCCCGACGTTCCATTTGACATCATTGAAACGAAGTCATCCCCTGCTCGCAGACGTGATGGCATCAGCCGGGAGAACTCTCCGAAGTAATCGGCTGAAAGCTGACCGCGAGGCGCCGCACCGACATAATGCAACGAGTAATTGGCAAACAGGGCGAGCGGCTTCCGTCGAGCGTCCTGCACCGAGAGGACGGTGATGTCAGGATCAGTCGGCCCCGCTGGTCGATCCAGAAAATCGGGGCCACGTGGCGGGTTCATCTTGACGATGTCCAGTTTCCCGAACGGGTTGGGCGGCATCTTGCCCGGCTTCAGAAACCACCGGCGATTGAAAACTTCATCCGGCAGCGGGTGACTCGCCGCGCCCACAGAAGCGGGTTGCAATGCGGCATGAGCTTGGACGATGGACTCCGCCAGTCCGTCGACCAGTACCTGTCGATAAGCCACTGCCGGCGGCGATCCTTCTTTCGTATTCGAAGGTGGTCCGCTGTGCGTATGCGTGGAACAGATCAACATGTGATCGGTTCCCAGACCTGTCTTCTTCGCCGCGATTGCTTTCGCCTCGTCCAGAACTTCCGGCGAAGCCCCCAGACTGTCCACCACGACCATTGCCAGTGTCGTTTTGCCGTCGCTGAGAACCAGTGCTCGGGCGTGAAAAGGATCGTGAGCACTTTGAGCGAGGTTCGCCGAAAAGCCGCCCGGCATGTTGAGCGGAAACTGTGTCGGCGTAATATCCACAGCCGCCGCTCCGGCACGAATTGCAGCCGGTGGCTGCTGAGCTGCGGACGCGATGTCTGGAGAGACGACAACTCCAGCAAGGACACTGGCCAGCACCAGAGTCGCCTGAATCGATTTGAGCATGAGTCGTTCCTGTTAGTTCATTCGAGAGTGAGCATGAGTTCTTTCGACACTGGTATGGTATTCAGGAGCTGTCGATACAATCCAATGGTTGGACTTTTCTGATCTTCGTCACGTTCGACGCTGAGATCGAATTCGAGCTCGTTGTCCGAACAATTCCGATTTCGGTTTTCTATCCAGAATGAACATCGACGGTGCTCCATGAATGTTCTGGCGAAGCTGCATAACGGTCAACCAATCAACATTGCGTATCCGGGCGGCTCGATCACGGCAGCAGCCGGCTGGCGTGGAAGACTCGCGAAAGGTTCAGCCGGAAATTCCCCAAAGTTGTTTGTCGAATTTGCCGTCAACGATGGCAGGGCACCTGCATCTGCGGCGGGCAGATTCTGGTACTGGGCGATGTCGTTTCTCAATGATGATGCC
>JABMPE010000697.1 GCA_013203845.1 Rhodopirellula sp.
CACCAATCACCTACGCCACGTTCAGTCGCGATCGAGAACTGGCACCCGGTCAGCTCTCCTTTGAAGAAATGCGAGACATCTATCGATTCAACGAGATTACTCCGGAGACCCAGATCTTCGGCGTCATCGGCGACCCGGTCGGGCACAGTCTGAGTCCGCTGGTTCATAATTTCGCATTTCAGGCGGCGGGCATTGATGCCGTTTATGTTCCGCTGCGAGTCCCTCAGGATACCTTGGCGAAGTCGCTGGACGACCTGAACAGGATCGGGATGCGCGGCTTCAGTGTGACGATTCCTCACAAACAGGCTGCCGCCGAATATGCCCATCACAAGTCGGAGTCGGTGAGAGCCATCGGCGCCGCGAACACGCTGATTCGTAATGAAATGGATGAGTGGCACGCTGAGAACACGGATTACGACGCCGCCTTGGCTGCCGTGCTGCTGGGCATCAATAAAGAAAATCCCAACAAAGCGAGCCTGATCGGGCAGAAGGTGATGCTGCTCGGTGCGGGCGGAGCCGCTCGGGCCATTGCGTTGGCGATGGTTCGGTCAGGAGCGGTCGTCACGATTGCCGGACGAACTCACAAACGGGCAATCGCGCTGGCTGACGAAGTCGGATGTCAGCATTGCAGTTGGGAAAACCGGGGTGCCGGCGAACCCGACGTTCTCATCAACTGCACCCCGGTCGGAATGCACCCGGATGTGGACGAGACTCCTTACGCCGAACACTGGTTGACCGAGAACATGGTCGTGTTCGACACGGTTTATAATCCTGAGACGACTCTGCTGATTAAAGACGCTCGTGCGAAAGGCTGCCGGACGGTATCGGGCATTGAGATGTTCGTCCGGCAGGCTGCTCAGCAGTTTGAATTGTTTACCGGGAAGCCCGGCCCGCTCGACCAGATGCGAATGACTGTACGACGCGCGATCTCACCACTGGGTGATCTTCCCTGACGCGATCGAGACGTTGCTGAAACGCTCCGGCGGCGATCGTTCGGAGCAGGCTGAATCAATCGCGGTTCGATTACGGCCTGATCACACTACAGCCACTCGGCGACCTGAGGAGCGAAGTACGTCAGAATCACGTCAGCTCCCGCGAGGCGAATCCCCAGCAACGATTCCAGGACGACTGCTTTCTCGTCCAACCAGCCCGCCTCCGCAGCGGACTTGATCATCAGGTATTCGCCGCTGACCTGATAAGCCGCGACCGGAAGGTTCGTTTCTTCCCGCAACGCTCGAATGACGTCCAGGTAAGGGCCGGCCGGTTTGACCATCACGATGTCAGCACCTTCGCCTTCGTCGAGTTCCAGTTCACGCAATGCTTCGCGGACGTTGGCCGGGTCCATCTGGTAAGTCGATTTGTCTTTGGGAATCGGTCGGTCGCTGGAAGCCTTGGGGGCTGAGTCCAGTGCTCCTCGAAACGGACCGTAAAATGCCGATGCGTATTTGGCGGTGTACGACATGATTGACGTGTGCGGGAAGCCTTCCTGATCGAGGACGGCCCGGATGCTGCCCACTCGACCGTCCATCATGTCGCTCGGGGCGACGATGTCCGCACCAGCGCGCGCATGAGCCAGGGCCTGCTCGCACAACACGGCAACCGTCTCGTCATTCAGCACTTCGCCCGTGTCGGAAACGATCCCGTCATGTCCGTCGCTGTTGTAAGGGTCAAGCGCGACGTCGGTAACGACACACGTGTCGGGCGAGGCATCTTTGATTCTTCGAATGGCCTGGGGGATCAGCCCGTCGATGTTGAAGGCTTCTTCTCCGGTGCGAGTCTTCAGTGACTCCTCCACCTTCGGAAAGATCACGACTTTGTCGACGCCAAGTTCGTAGACGCGTTTAACTTCTTTCACCAGACCAGCGAGCGACCAGCGAGTCTGCCCGGGCATTGAGGCGATCGGCACGTCATCAGGATCGGCGTGCAGAAACATTGGATAGATAAGCTGACTGACTTCGAGCTTTGTTTCACGGCACATTGATCGGATTGCCGACGTGCGGCGGTTACGACGTGGCCGCGAGACAAGTTCCGGATCACCACCGGCAGCGAGATCAAAAGTGGACATCGAAAGATCAGCTCCTGCTTTATCAGAATAAATTCGCAAGCACCTCGTCCGCCGCGGAAACTGCGGCTTCCCGTCCGGCAGACAAGACCACGACATTGCTCGAATCAGCACGATTTATTCGAGTGGAGGCGACGTCAGAATTCTGCGGGGCAGCGTCTTCTGAAGCAATCCTGCCGCAAAAACAAAACAGGCCGCCGTGTGGTTTGCACGGCGGCCTGTGGAAGATTCACTCGCTGAATTCACTCCTGCGTGTTCGGAATCAGAACTCTCAGAATCGGAACTCTCCGGAAACGTTGATCCCACCGAAGTCGAACAATTCAAGAGAGGGCTTGGTGACGATCGCCGGATCAGCGCTCTGCCCGTTGTCGTTGTACAGAATACTCGAGTACGATCGCGCGACCTGATCAACAAAGGTGGCCTGATAGCCGACCGTGAATGTGAAGTTCTGTCGAATGTGAATTTTTGCGTAGAGGTTCAACTCGCCAAGGACAGAAAACGCTTCCCCTGTCGCTGTCGTTCTTGTCGTCGGGTCTTTGTCACTTCTGAGTGACTGCGTGACGACCGATGTTTCGTAGACGTTCACGCCTGCCCCAAGCTTTGGCTCAATCCCAAGCGTCAACCAACGGCTGACCATCTCGCCTCGCAATCCGATTTGTGGTGCGTAGATGCTGTTTTTCGAGTAGGAATCAATATGACTGACTAGTGGAGTCGCCAACAGATCCTGCTGGTCGAACACGCCCAGCTGTCTCAATTCTTCGTTGAATCTCATGTACCGGAAGCCAACGATTGGCCGCAACTGAAACATGGGTTTCGGCAGGTACGCATCCACGACGAAGTTGAGTTCTGATCCCCACATGTTGGCCCTGATGTTGGCCGTGAATGTGTCATCGTACAACAGCAGGTTATTGCCAACCTGGCCATTCGTCAGCGTACTGGTGGCAATAAACTGCGGAGGCGTGTTCGGATTCAGTGGATTCCTCGTCGTCTGATCCCCAAGTTTATCGATAAAACTTTGATCGCCGATCGGGGAAAAGTAGAAGACATTCGCTTCCAGAGCACCGCCGATCAGAGGGATGCCCAGAGTTCCTCGGAGACCTGAAGCATCCGGGTATTGAAGGTCGCCTGTCGTCGCCACCCTCGCCATACCCGCCAACTGGCCACCCGCGTCAGTTACCTGGAACGGACGCGAGGGATCAACCTGCGAAAGCAGCGGCGAACCAAGTATCTGTTCGCGCGGATTCTTGAAGGCGTAGCTGAGATACTCCAGACGGAAATACGAGTTCCGTGCCATGTCGGCAAAGAATTCGTCCAGTGGACTGTTTTCATAGCCCCAGCCAGCGTCGGGATTACCGCTCACATTATCCCAGGATCTGTTGGCTGGCCCTGGCTGGTACGGGGGCGTCCAGGGTCGCCAACCAGTCGTCGGTCCCTGCGTCTCTCCCGGCGAATACCAGGCCGGTGACTGAACCTGACTGGGATACGCCCCGGGATCTGTCCACATGGAAGGTCCCTGCGCCTGTGCGGAAACCGCTCCGGCAAGGAGTAAAACAGCTGAGTAGAATGAAACGAAACGGCCAGTCATATCTGGATTCCTGAGGCCAGCTCGTCGGACGGGTAAACCGGATTGGCTACCGCGCGACATCTTGACGCACCGGCAGTACCGGAAGATGTCTGATGTATCGGTTATGCGGCCTGGCGAACTCTTTCCGATTGAACCATTGAACGACAAATTGTGTGGATTATGCCGATTGCCGGAGTCGTACGGCCGTTGTCTGTTCATGAGATTTTCCTCAGCGACACCCGGAAATATGAACCGCCGCGTAACCCTTCGTGTCTCAGCAGACAGTTAAATCGCAAAGCTGGCTGTCGGGTAAAAATACCGTACGAACGGACCCACCGCCGAAAGCTGTCGACTGGCCAGCAGCGCGGCATGGTGAAAGAAATCTCGAAAAATGCCTTCTTGCGGCCAGATTGGCTCATGCTGGCGTCAATCTCAGCAATGTCTCCGAAAGCATTTCTGAGGTACGTCGCGTCTGACCGTCCCTGGCACCGAAACGACCGGGCACTTACGAAGGCGCTGAAGTCAACTGTCAAACTGAATCCAGAACCGAACATCACGAGGAGAACAACCGTGGCCGCCAGCCTGCTCAAGCAAGAGCGACCCATCATCGATTCCGGATACGCGTGGCTGGTATCCGAAGCGAATCCACACGGCGATTCCGATCGAGCGGGCGGTAACGCTGACTTGCTGGACAAATTCGACGAACTCGTTGCCGGGCAGATCGTTGCTGGCCTGCGAAGTCGTGGTTCTGCCTGGTCGCCACGAGCAACGGGGGAAGTCGTCCTCGACGCGCTCGAGCACATCGGAATGCTGGACCGTCCCAGTCAACTCATGCCGGCACGGGATCTGGTTTCGCGAGCCCACAACATCGCCCGTCAGATTGTTCCTGGACATGCCTGGAACGTCGACTAGCCAGAAGCGGTCGAGCGTCGTGTCTTGCCGATGGCGTCGCTGGATCTGACTGATTTCATGCTGGATTTGGCCGATTTCATGCTGCCGACTCGGTTTTAGAATTCCACCGTTTATGAATTCACGATGAAGCCGAAGAGCCAGCGAGAGAAAGTCTCTCCACAAATCCGTTTCCGCCAGCTATTGTGCATTTTCGCGATGAACGTGTCGGCCACTTCCGGACGATCGTTTGTCGCGACTGCGAGCTGACTCTGCTACGGACTGCCACCAATGCACCGTATCCTGGAGACTCTTGATGACCGCTGGACTGCTTAGTCGTCCGACGCTGGTTCTGAATCGGAACTGGCAACCGATCGGAGTTGCGACCGTCTCGCGCACACTCGTCAAGTTGTGGAATGGCACCGCTCGTGTCGTCGACCCCAACGATTATCAAATCTATTCATGGACTGACTGGTCAACACTCAAGCCGGACGACGACGAGCCGTTCATCCAGACAACCAGCGTGCGGCTGCGGGTTCCTGAGATCATCACGCTGACAAAGTACGACCGGGTTCCGAGCCGATCGGTCGCCTTCAGCAGACGAAACCTGTTTAAACGTGACAAGTTCACCTGCCAGTATTGCCAGCAGCGTCCCGGCAGTGAGGAACTGACGATCGACCACGTGACTCCGCGGTCACACGGTGGCGAGACAACCTGGGAAAACTGCGTTGTGGCCTGCGTGGATTGCAATTCCCGCAAGGCCAATCGAACGCCGCATCAGGCTCACATGCCTCTGAAACGCGAACCCGCTCAACCAAAGTGGAAGCCGATTTATGCCTCGATTGGAATCCGCATCGACAGCTGGTCGAAATTCGTCAGCGAGGTCTACTGGAACGTCGAACTCGAATCCTGAACAGTCTCCTCACCACTTTTGCGGCTTTCAGGTTCGCGAATCAGTCCTGTACCAGAAATAAGAGCCAGCCAGGCAGCATGCCCGACTGGCTCTTTTTCGTTGATTCCAGCACGACTCAACGCTGCAACGTTATTCTGAATCGCCGCCAGCGTCTGCATCATCCCTCGTCGCGTCGTTATCTTCGCTCGCCAGAGCTTCGTTGATAATGGCGACCAGGTTGAGCGAACCGGATCCGATTGAATCCATCACGGAATTCAATTTTGTGTGTTCTTCGTAATGGCGGAGGTGCAGGATGATTTTTTCGACTTCCAGATCCGAGTGCCCCTTTTCGGTCTTCAGCCATTCGGCAATCTGTTCAAACTCGTCATCAATTTCCACAGCAGCAGTCTCCTAACGATAGTCGGCAGGTCGAAATTCAGAGGCTGCCGAAAATCGGCGGCGTTCCAATCAGGTTAGCCAGCGAGCCACTCATCGAAAAGTGCGGTTTCAGCATTCAGAACCTGCTTTCAGGCAACATCGACAGAAAATGCCGACCGGCGATCACGGAAACGTGATATCCAGAACCGTTGCCGAGTTATCGATCGTTCCCGTTGTGGTCTGAACCGGCGAGTTGCCGCCGCCATCAAACAATGTGAATGCAGACACTCCAGGAGCCGTCTGAAGTTGCTCCAGCAGATACGAACCGTTGGAAATGTTACTGGTCAGGTTGAGACGAAACTCGGTGTTCCCGTCGTCTGCTTCGCTGGTGGCCTGCAGCGCTCCCGCGGGAGTCTGAAACTGGTTCGATGTCAAAGTTGCTCCCACCCGTGCGTTGTCTGTCGTTGCGGAAGCCGATGCCAGCAGCGAAATGGCCTGATTGGTCGGGTTGACAAGCGTGTTGGATGTCAGCGTGCTCGAAATTGTCGATTGATCGTACGCTCGAACGTTCACAAGGCCGGTACCGGTGTTGGCGAGGGTCGAGCCTTCGATGTTGAGCGTGACTCGCGAATTGTTCAGCGATTCGAGATCGATTCCCTCACCGGTCGTGTCTCCGATGATTGTGTTGCGAATCGTTGCGGCGATTGTTCCGGAATCCTCGGTCGTCAGGCTGATAAAGTCGGTGAATCCGGCCATCGGATTTCTGGCCATGCCGTTTTCAATCAGCAGAGTCAGATTTGCGGAATCGGCGACGTCGCCATTCAGCCAGCTTCTGGCAGGCGTGGTTCCATTAACGGTGCCTTCAAAGCGGTACTCGGAGTTGATGATCGACAGGTCCAGATTCGCACCGCCTTCGGACACCACACGAATTCCGTCGAGCGGAGAAGTCGTCGGCAGACGAGCGACCAGCTCGGAGCCTTGAATCACCGCCGTCAACGATGAGGCTGCAGGCACTCCTGCGTCACCGGAGTGGAATTTCAGAACGCATTCGGCATCAATGACCGCGTTGGCC
>JABMPE010000698.1 GCA_013203845.1 Rhodopirellula sp.
ATGTCAAGCGCAGCGCAGGCGTACCATTTTGAGGCTGACGGTTCCAATGGTACGCCTGCGCTGCGCTTGACATACCCTACTTTTTCGCACCTGCCGACAACTGCTCAACGAACTTCAGGTACGCTGTCGAACTGCGAATCGGCTTCAGCGCAGCGTCGTTCTGCATCGCGGTCAGCATGGCTCGAAGCACGTTGGAATCAGCTTTCGCGACGGTGAAGGCTTCCACCAGTTGTCCCACGGCGGCGTCTGATAACTTTGTGGTGAGTGTTGACTTCGCTTCGCCGGTGACTCGTTCGTCGGCGGCGATCGCGGCCAGGCAGCTCGCGTAGACGGTGGCTGAATTGTGAAACAGGGCGAACGACTGCGGCCCGACTTTGGCGGCCTGCGCTCTTGCCAGAGGTCTCGCCGTGTCGAGTTCCCGGATGGCTTCCTGCCATTTCCCTTTCTTTGCGTAAGCCGCCGCCAGACCGATCAGCGTGTCCGGATTTTCGGGCGACAGTTCTTTGGCTGATTCGAAGTCGCGGATTGCCAGGTCGACACCGTCTTCGAGAAACGCCCACGCACGCTTGGTCAGCGGAACAGGTTGCCGATGCTCGAACATCAGCGACAAGGTGTAGTAGTCGACTGCTTCAAACTTCTTTCGCATGCCATGAAATGCGGTCGCGATTCCGTTGTAAACGAGGTGTGGTGAAGGCACCGTCTTTTCGACTTCGCCGTTGACCATCGCCAGAAACTGCGTGTACCGATCAATGGCCTTCTGGTCTTCATGCCTCTGCAGCTGAGCTTCAGCCAGCAGCAGCACCGTCTCAGAATCCGATGGTCGCAACCGGTAGGATTCTTCCAGTGACTTTACCGCCTGATCATGCTGACCGAGCAGCGTGTGAATTCGGGCAATGCGTTTCAGAGTGAACGCTTTGCGGTCGGCGTTTCCATCAACTTCCAGATGACGCTGGTAACTGATCAGTGCCGCGGCGGTCTGTCCTCGTCGCTCGAATATCTGGCCTCGCAGCTGATGCAGTCCGGGGTGGTTTCCCGCTCCACTGTTGGCCGCCTGCGTCAGCGCGTTCAAAGCCTTGTCGTAGAGGTCCTGAACTTTCTGTTCGAGTTCCAGAGCTGACATCGCTGCGGCGGCCACCTCCTGCTTCTCGCCGCTGGCTGGTGACTTCTGCAGTTCTTCCGCGAGTGCCCAATACGCCGCGGCGATGTTGACGAGCGGTTTGCCGGAGTCGGGTTTTAACTCGCGTGCTTTCTCCAGGTTCTTCAAGGCGTCGTTGAACTTCCGTTGCGTCAGCAATACGACTCCGCGGCTGACAAACACGCTGAACAATTTTGGATCCAGTTTTTCAGCCTGATCAAAATCAGCCGCGGCGTTGTCGAACTGCCCGAGTTCCGCCGAGCTGATGCCTCGCAGCACATATGCCCACGGGTAATCCGGCCGACGAGCGATGCACGAAGAAAAGCTGCTGGCTGCCGCCGCGTGCTGGCCGAGATTGCGATAGCAGAGTCCCAGAAAATGCTGCACCCAGTAATGGTTCGGCGAGAGCTGCTGCGCCTTCAGATAAAATGGTAACGCTTCGGTGAAGAGCCCGCGCACACGCAGGTTTTCGGCGAGAAGATAGTGGTCCAATGCCGTTTCCGGTTTCAGCGTTTTCGCTTCCGCAAAGACACGTTGAGCTTCTTCGTCGCGACCGGCTTCCTGCAGATAGTTGGCTTCGCGGGCCAGGAGTGCCTGAGACGTAATCCCCAGCGTCTTGGCTTTGGCGGTCCACTCCAGCGATTGCTCTGCCGCAGCGGCTTTGTCTTCGTCGGAGTTGTACCGGGCGAGCCACCACTCCATTTCCGCCGCTGTCAGCAGTAGCTCGAAGGTACCTTCACGCAGCGTTTGAAGCGGCCACTGTCCCGTTTCGCGTTGCCAGTCTCGCGTCCAGGGAAGTCGCTCGGAGAAGTATTGAGGTTTCTCGGCCAGCGGCTCCGGTTTGTCGAGATCAAACAGGGCGAGTGCCTTCCTGCAATGTACGAGCGCCAGTCGAGCGTCTTCGCTGACGTCTTCTTCGTCAGGAAAGCTGGATCGGACGCGAGCCTGATCAAGCTCGGCCAGAAACTTTTCGAACCGTGTCTGAGTCTCGGCCACGGCTTCCTGCTGAGCGATCGCGTCGGTGACGGTTTTCGTCTGCCGAGTCACTTCCGCGGCAATCTCCGGCAGTTTCGTTTCGTCCTTCAGCAGCGTCGCCAGTTCGGCGAGCACGGTTCGAGCTTTCTCATAGTCGCCGTTCAGAATCTGTGACTTCGAGTTCGCAAGTTTCGATTCAACCTCGCGTCTCAGCTTCGCCAGTCGATCCGTTTCGACGAGCTGTAGTCGAGTGCTGAGGAAACTCCGCAAGTCGTCGAGATCCGTGTGTTCGCCGGTTCGACCGAGTGCTTCGTTCAGCAACTCGCGAGCCTGCACGTAATCGCCTTGTTCAGCAGCCTGCGCCGACAATTGGGACTTCGTTTGTGCAAGGCTGCGAATGGCGGTCATCTCTCTGTCATGAGACACGACAGAGCCGACCCCCACTAACAACAGGACGCCGACGGCGGCACCAGAACCAATCACAACGGACCGATTTCTCTTCGCCCAGCGTTTCGCTCTAGTGAGCAAAGAATCTTCGAAGCACGACACCGGTTCGTCCGCGAGCCACGCTTCGACATCAGCGGCAATCTTTAACGCAGAGTCGTAGCGGTCTTCTCGATCGGTCGCCAACGCCTGCAGGCAGATGGCTTCCATCGGTCGGGCGATGGACGGATCGTGCTGGCGCGGAGGGATAATGTTGCCCTCTTTGACGTTCCTGAGAACGTCGCGAATTTTACCCCTCGCAATCGGCTGATGATTGGTCAGCAGCTTGTAGAGAATCCCGCCCAGCGAATAAATGTCGCTGCGGGCGTCGAGTTCGTCGAGCTTGCCGGCGGCCTGTTCCGGAGGCATGTAAGCCGGCGTGCCCATCACCGAGCCCATCATGGTCTGACTGCCCGCCGTGCGAACGTTGGTCTGCACCATCTTTCGGGTGGAGCCGAAACTTCCGCTGAACTGAGACTGACCGCTGACCGTCGCGTCCTCTTGTGAGATGCCGCTGCGGGAAATTTCAGCAGCAGTCGCACTGGGCTGAGTTCCGTCGATTTGCGACTCGAGAATTGTCCGTTCGTCCGCGCCGAGTTCGTTCGTGCTGGTTGTGATCGGGTTTTCATCGTCGAGCGGCGGGACATCGACGACCTTGGCCAGACCCCAATCGAGTACCAGCGTTTCGCCGAATGCGCCAATCATGACGTTGAGCGGTTTGAGGTCTCGATGCAGAACGCCGCGATCGTGAGCGAACGCCAGTGCGTTACAGATATCAATGAAGCTGGCGAGCAACCGACGGAACGTCAACGTCCATTCCGGGCTGCCTTTCGGCAGTTGATGGAAGGCCTCGATCTCCTGTTCCATCGTCTCGCCGCGGACGAGTTTCATCGCGTAGAACGGCGTGCCGTTTTCCTGATAGCCGATATCGTAAATTGGCACGATGCCGGGATGCTCAAGCTGACCGGTGATCTGAGCTTCTTCGAGAAACCGTTCCAGCGCGTTTCGATTCTTCAGCGCGGTGGGCAGCAGTTCCTTAAAGGCGACTTCGCGACGCAGCCGCGAATCGTTGGCCATCCAGATCTGCCCCAGACCGCCGCGAGCGAAGTTGCTGACCAGCTGATATCGCTGTTCTGAATCCCAGCGATCGGCGGTTTCGTGAACGGCTTTGCCGGGTCGTGACTGCTTCTGCTGATCGGCGTCGCGAGTTTTGTCCCAATTGCCTTTCGACGGATTGTTCGCGCGGGATCGATCAACGAGCGTCTCATCGGGACCGGTCGAACTGTCTGCCCCGGTGGCTCCTTCAGCGATGGTCTGCTCGGGTGCAGAAGATCCCGTGGTTGAGCCCTCGGCGATCGTTCCGTCCGGATTCTGCCCGTCGATCGTGAACTCCGCACCGTCGTCGTCATCCGGAATGGCTGCGACGGTGTCGACTGCGACGTTCTCCTGTGGCGGCAGAAACATCCCGGGAAGCGGTGCGACGAGCGTCCGATCATCGGACTCATCGTCTGACTGGGCATTGGCGGCTCGCGAATCGCCGATTGTCGCTACATCTCCGAATGAGGTATCTTCCACGATGGTCTGTTCGGCTGGCAGATCCAGCGTAGCATCCGGATTTTCGGCGTCGACGTCTTCCCCCTGTCCGGCGGAAAGTTCAATCGTTTCGTCCGGCGTTGCCTGCGTCCTCAGTGGCTGCTGCGCTGACGGCACCATGACCGTTTCTGCGTTTTCATCGCGATCGGTCGTCGGAGGGTGCTGCGTTCCCTCAGTCTGGTTCTGATCCGTCTGGTCCTGATCGTCATGATCGCCTGAAAGCGTCTCGTCCTGATTCGACATCGTGCAGCCTCATCCGTTCCAATTGCCGATAATTCAAGCGAGCGGATGCTGTGTCGATTGCCGCTTGCCGGACCGGAGGACAATATCCGTCTCTCACTCGCATCATCAAGGTTGATCCGGGCGTCGTGCTTTGTACGGAATGGCTTCCGTCGTCAATCGTCATTGTCTGAAAGCAGGCGACGAAACACGCTGGTGTTGCCTTCATCGTCGGTCGTCTGGTCTCTTTTGAAAGACTCTTCACGTGCTCGAACTCAGAAACCCGCATAGCGTCCTGGCAGCACTCAAGTATCGTCCAGAGGACGTTCGCGAAATTCGAGTTCCGGCAGGACAACCGCCTGGAGCATGGGCAGACGTGGTTGCCGCGGCAAGGATCGAGAAGATTTCCGTCGTCGCTCAGCAACTCGACGCGGGAGCTCGACGCGGTCAGAAGACGCACGGCAAGAGCGAACGCATCGGTATCGCGACAGCGATGGTGTGCGATCATCCGGGAATTCCAACGCCGGGAAAACTGCTCAACCCTGCGACCGAATCCGACCCGAACTCTTCGGGACTGTGGCTGGCGCTGGATTGTCTGCAGGATCCTCACAACGTGGGAGCGATCTTTCGAACGGCGGCATTCTTCGGTGTTCGCGGAATTCTGCTGACGAAAGACCGCTCGGCCCCGATGACACCAACGGTTTACGACGTTGCGGCGGGCGGCGTTGAAAGCGTGCCGTTCTGCATCGTCCCGAACCTCGCACGTTCTCTTGAAATTGCAAAGAAGGCCGGGCTGTGGTTACTGGGTACGTCCGAGCACGAAGTGACGTCGTATGTCGACATTCTGCCGGACCGACCGTGGCTGCTGGTCATTGGCAATGAAGAAAAAGGATTGCGGCGTCTGACACTCGACAACTGCGACGTCGTCTGCGGCATCCCGCCTCAGGGCGACGTAACATCGCTCAACGCGTCCGTTGCCGCGGCAATCATGATCGCTCGCCTGAGCCCAACGTAGCAGGTCGGCCCGCTCCGCACTTACGACGCGACCTTCAGCTGCAACTCATCGGCGTTCAGTGAAACGACGGCGATTCCCAGTTTGTCGGCCAGAGCGAGCACGTCTTCCTGGTCGAGCATGATCGTCATGCCACTTTCGACGGCGAGGCAGCGACAGCCGGCGTCGTGCATGGTCTGGATTGTCTTCAGGCCGATTGTCGGAACGTCGAAACGCATGTCCTGTTGTGGTTTCGCAACTTTGACGACGGTCGAGGCGGCCCGCCGACACAGTTTTCCGGCTCGTTCGATGCAGCGGTCAGTGCCTTCGATGGCTTCCACAGCGATGACGGCCATGTCGTTAACCACAATCGACTGTCCGATATCCAGGCCACCCATCTGCTTGGCGATGTCCCATCCAAACCGAATGTCCCGCCATTGAACTGGCGTCGGCTTTCTTCGTGTCAAAAATCCATGTTCCACGAGTAACTCCGGGCAGTATTCCAGGGCCGATCCGAATGTAATGTTGTCCCGTTCAAACTCTCGAATCACGGCAAGCAGTAACGTATCGTCTCGCCGATCTTTGGTGAAAACGTAAGACCACAGCATGTGAATCGCCCGCCAGTCGGGCACGAAATTCCAGAAACGTCCCGGTGCAAACAGTTCGACTTTCTCGACCTTCCCGGCCATCACCGCATGGTTCACGTCATTTTGCAGACACGAGCGAATCGCTCGTCCGACTTTACAGATCGGGAACAAGTCCCACGAGTCGCACAGCGAAGCCAGCCCTTCGTCGACCATTCCCTGAATGCCGACTCCGTGGACGCTCAGTCCCTGCTCGCGCGCAGCCTCCGCGAAGAGAATCGGAAATCGTCCGGCACCGGCGATAAGTCCGATCCGCTCGCCTGGATTCAATCGGTTGTCTGAGGAAATTACGTGCATGGTTGCAGGAGTGTCTGCTCCGCCGTTGCAGCGGAGTCGTCAGAATGATGCAGAATTGCGAAGGTGCCGTTGCAGCACGAGTTGAAAGGGTGTGTTGCCCGTCCGGCAACACGAGTTTTACGCGGCTTCCGACTGATTAACGGTCAGCTGTTTGATTTCCGCAGTGAGTTTTGCGACTTGCTTCTCCAGAGAACGGACTGTCGATCGCATTTCAGGCAGCTTGCCTTGAGCCATCACAATCCTGATCGTTTCGTCGAGCCGTCGAGCCGGAGCGCCTGCCCAGGTTTCGCCAGCCGGAACGTCTTTATGATGCCCCGAACTCGCCGCCAGAGAAGCTCCCGAGCCAATATTGAGGTGATCGCCAATTCCGGCCTGCCCGCCCGCTCGGACGTAATCTCCGGTCGTGCAGGAACCGGCAATTCCGACCTGGGAAGCAAACGCGTTGTGTTTTCCGATTTCGCAGTTGTGAGCAATCATCACCAGATTGTCGATCTTGGTCCCTTGCGCGATGATGGTCGGGCCGATCATGCCGCGATCGATGGTGGTGTTGGCTCCGATTTCGACGTCGTCGTGAATCTGAACAGTTCCCAGTTGCGGAATCTTCTCAAACCGACCATCGCGGAATCGATAGCCGAACCCATCCGCCCCGATGACCGCTCCGGCGTGAATGATCACTCGGTTTCCGATGGTGACATCGAAATAGATGACCACGTTGGCGTGGATCGTGACGTCGTTAGCAAGCGTGCTGCCGTCGCCGATGTACGCTCCAGGGTGAATGTCACAGTTGGAACCGATGACAGCCTGTTCGCCGATGTACGCTCCAGGGAAAACATTGACGCCTTCGCCAATCGTCGCCGATTCCGCCACAAAAGCCTGAGGCGAGATACCAATTTGAGGTCGAGCCCGCTCGGAGCGATGCTGCTTCAACGTGGCAATAAATGCGTCCAGAGCGTCTTCCACAATGACGAATGTATGCTTTGCTGTGAGCTCGTCGGTCAGTTCTTCGACCCGGGATCGGCTGATAAATATCGCTGCCGCACTGGCGTTGATCAGTTCACGAGTTTTGGTTTCATCACCCAGAAAAGTGATGGATTCCGGCCCGGACTTACTCAATGCCAGCGCATTTGTGATCGCAAGATCGGGATTGCCGACGACTTCGCCGCCTAAACTGGCGGCCAGCGCCCCCACTGTCGCATCCATGCGCGGGTCCTTCCTGACTGCAGTCAATCAATGTTGAGTTCACCCTGTCGTCTGAAGATTCAGACACGATTACGGGTCTTTCACCGACAGGCGCGTGTTTGTAGCCCATACTTCCAAAATCGATCAAGACGTGTTTACCATTCGCACTCATCGGCGACGTGGTCTTTTGCACGGCGTTTGGCCTGTCAGATGCAGCATCTTTCTCTGCAAGACTCTCTAAATAAACAGCGAATTGTGCGGAAAATGGGCGTTCGGGGAATCCGAGGAGCAACGACGGTTGAGAACGACGTCCCGGCAGAGATTCACGCCGCGACTCGTGAAATGCTGGAAGAACTGCTTCGTGCCAACGGGATCAGTGACTTTGAAGAAGTCGGTTCGATTATTTTCACGACTTCGCCCGACCTGACGTCGACCTTCCCCGCCGAGGCCGCACGGGCCATTGGCATGAGCCAGGTGCCGCTGCTGTGTGCGTCAGAAATCGCTGTACCAGGTTCAATGCCGCATTGCATTCGGGTTTTGCTGAACTGGAACACGGAAAAATCGCAGGGCGAGATTGTTCATGTCTACCTGCGGGAAGCCAAACGCCTGCGCCCGGACGTAGCTTCAGCACAGTGACTTTGTTAGGCCTGCGCTTCGCTTGTCATGACCTGCATGTCGTGGGCAGAGCTGCAGATCCCTCGTTGCTGGAGCCAGGACTCCGGGTTAGAGTTCGTCTGGAAGTCGCGCGTATCCGGCGCCGGCGATTTATGCGAGGCTCTTGCTTTTCGGAGAAGTCAGGTGAATCGTCCATTGGTTTTTGGCGGAATCGTTGCTTCAGTCTTCGTCATGAGTGCCGTGCTGGTTGGACCAGCTTCCGTTTCCGATCTTTTCGGACAGTCCAGCAAAACCACTAAGAAGCCTCCGAGCGTCGCGGCAACTCGGGCTCTGGAACTGCGGGAAGTAAAAGCCCGCGAACAGTTTCTGCGAGACACTGCTCAGCTGGCGAAAGACTACGAAGAGGCTGGCCTGCTGGAAAAAGCCAAAGAGCTGCTCAAGACCGTTCAGCGTGTCGATGGCAGCATCGCCGGAGTGAAAGAGAAGCTGGAGACGATTGAAGAAACCATCCTCACCGCCAATCCGTACCAGTTTCAGGTCGACACAGCCAAAGGCTGGGGCGAGCCCATTGCTCGTGTCGAACAGGGCAAACCATTCCGAGTGGTCGCCAAGGGTTCCTACAAATTCGTCGTGCAGGATACCTTAGGCCCGACAGGATTCCCGTCTGACGATCCGCTCCGTCAGATGATCAAGGGAATTCCAGCGGGCGC
This sequence comes from Rhodopirellula sp., assembly GCA_013203845.1. Taxonomy (GTDB): domain Bacteria; phylum Planctomycetota; class Planctomycetia; order Planctomycetales; family Planctomycetaceae; genus JABMPE01. Next base: position 8,842 of record JABMPE010000698.1, read on the forward strand.
GCTGATGGCAATCATTGTCCCTTTGAATGATCGTGGAAAGGCGGGTAAACCCGGCCAACCGGTCGAACTTGGCGAGGGCAAAGAAATCACGCCCAAAGACAGCGGACTGTTGTTTATCGGGGTGAACGCTCCTGCTGGAAACAAGAACCTGGGAAAGATCGACGTCCAGCTTTCAGGTTACCTGGCTCCACCGAAGTAAGGCTCTGCAACCTGAACTCGTCTTTAAGAGTGACAAGAGACGACCGACACTGGTCGTCTTTTTTAACGTTCATGGCCGCTGCCCGGCAGCCACAGAACGTTTTATACCGCGCTCGGTCAGAAGTAAGGCGTTGTGGCGCGGGAGTATATTTGTAAAGCATCTCACATGTGGCCGCGTCAGGAATAAGTCACACCCGGATTGGTGCTTAAAATATTTTCGCGAAACCGAAGAATCCCGGCCAATATTCTGCAGCGACCGGCGAACTACTCTTCAGAACGTTGATCTGCACCGAGCAATGCTCGTTCAGCCAGACCTGCCATCAGGCAAATGAGACCAGTTTTTGAATTGGGAATTGAATCAAGGAGACACAGTCATGGTTTCACTCAAAACCGCAATCGTTGGCGGAGTCAGTGCGTTGGCACTGGGCACTCTTGTCCTGGGGACGTCAGTGCTCAGCTACGTTCGCACCGCAAAGAACGAAGTCACAACAGCCGTCGAAGACGCCATTCCGATCGAGTTCCAGCTCAAACGAGCCAAAGACATGCTCAAGAATGAACTCGAACCTGAACTCAGCAGGATGAAGCACGCCGTCGCCGAGTCGCAGGTTGAAGTTGAGCATCTGCAGGCAAAAATCGACACCAGGCAGCAAGAGGTTGTCGACCAACGTCGTTCGATCATGGACCAAAGAACGCAGTTGGCTTCGGACAAAACGAGGTTTGTTGACATCAACAATGTCAGCTACACGAAAGCAGAATTCGAAGAAGACCTTGGTACTCGGTTTGAACGGTTCAAGACGTTCGAAACCACGTTCAAGGCCCAGGCAAAGGTTCTTGAAGCAAAGAAGAAAGCTGTCACGGCGAACGAAGAAAAAGTGGCAAAGCTGATCAGTGCTCGTGAAGAACTGAAACTTCAGATCGAAGAACTGGAAGCACGAGTCAGTGCTCTCGACGCTGCTGAGACTGTCGCAGAATCTGAGTTCGACGACTCGAAGCTGTCGAACGTCAAAAACCTGTTGGACGGTCTTGAAGCAAAGGTGGATGTTCGAGAGCGAGAGTTGTCACTCGAATCGAAAAACACCGACCTGATCCCGCTTAGAACGGAAGAATCCTCAAAGAGTGTTGTCGATTCAGTCGACGCGTACTTCGGAAACGAAGCACCGTTCGAAGACACCGCTTCGAACAACTAACTAGGCGGCTCCTGATTCTCCAACTGGCCAATGACGGTGTTGCTCATCCGGATCGGCAGACTGCACGAGGCAGACTGCCGGTCCGCTTCGGGCGTTCCTTCGCGAGAGAAACCGCATCATGATCAGTTCGTTCTTCAGTCTGGCATCCAAAGTGGCTTCAACGGGAAGTCAGCCGGCAGCAGATCGATACATGGCCTGGATCGACGGCGTGGGAGCGTGGTTGATTCTGACTGGTTCGTCGGTTTCTCTCGGACGAGTGAATGGAAACGTCAGCCCGTTGATCAAAACATCGGCAGTTGAGCCGGAAGCAGACATCGCTCTGGTCGCCAACCTTTCGCGGAATCACGCCACGATCAAACGAGTCGATGAGAACTACGTCCTGCAGCCGAACTCGTCGGTACGAATTCAGGGACGTCCGATTTCTGACGAGACCGTCCTGCCAGACTTTTGCGAAATTACTCTCGGCGAGTCCGTTCGTCTTGCGTATTCGATTCCGACGCCACTGAGTGCCACGGCGAAGCTGACGTTTGCGAGCGAGCATCGGCCTCGCACTTCGATTGACGGAGTTATCCTGATGGCAGAGACGTGTTTACTGGGACCTTCGCCCCACGATCACATTTTTTGCCCGAACTGGTCTCAGTCGGTGGTGCTGGTGCAGACGCCAGCAGGCATCGTCGCGCGGTCAAAACAGGAACTACAGATCGATGGTCGACGAGCAGGGGCCCCAGAGAGCGTTTCCAGGGGTCAGGTCGTCAGTGGTGAAGACTTTCGTTTTCGCCTCGAACCGCTGAACTAAGAAGTCCGCGTACGAAACAATGCGTTTGAGGAGCCGTAGCCTGGTTGTTGATCGAACGGTCGAAGCTCAGTCCAGGCGAAGCCAGGCGGGCTCATCAAAACCTGATTGAATTTCTCAAACCGGTAGACCATGAATACGACAATCGACCTCAGACAGGGCCCGCGAAAGGGCGGTGGTTTGATGAACTTCAAATATGAACCGGAATCAAAGCCGCTCGATGGTTATACGATCAAACGCGCAATCCAGCGCGGTGGATTCGGCGAGGTCTACTACGCGCTGAGCGACGGCGGCAAAGAAGTCGCTTTGAAGTTGCTGCAGGCAAACGCGGATGTCGAGTTGCGCGGGATCGCTCAATGTTTGAACCTGAAACATGCAAATCTGCTGAGCATTTTTGATGTCAAGCAGTCACCAGCCGGTGAGCAGTTTGTCGTCATGGAATACGTCGCCGGACGAACGCTGGGCGAAGTGATTGCCGAGAAGCCTGCCGGCATCGATCACGAATACGTCGAAGAAATGCTGACTCAGATCGCCGCCGGAGTCGAATACCTGCACGAACGCGGTATCGTTCATCGCGATTTGAAGCCAGCCAATATCTATCTTGAAAATGGCACGATCAAAATCGGTGACGTGGGGCTTGCCAAGTTTATTTCCGAGAGCCGCCGCAGTGCTCAGACACAAAGCGTCGGCACCGTTTACTACATGGCTCCGGAAATCGCTCATGGTCGCTACGGTCGCGAAGTCGATGTCTACGCCATCGGCGTCATGCTTTATGAGATGCTGACCGGCAACGTTCCCTTCGATGGTGAATCAACCGGTGAGATCCTGATGAAGCAGCTTTCGGCAGAGCCGGACCTCAGCACGCTGCCTCCAGCCATTCGTCCGGTACTCGCCAGAGCCCTTGCCAAAGATCCGGAAAAGCGAACACCGAGTGCTGCACAGCTGGCTCAGGAGTTCTCAGCCGCGTTACATGGCGGAACGGCACCTGTTCCTCCTCCCGTTCCCGTTGCGGTCAATGCCAGCTATCAGGCCGGCCCGATTCGCGGTGAACGGCTCAATCGTCCGGAGCAAGCTCGGCCAGCACAACGTGACGAGCCGCGAGACCGCCACTGGCAGGAAGCGACCTCGTGGATTCAAAATCCCGGCAACTGGTGGTTGATGGCTGCCGGTGCTGTGCTGCTGGTGTTTCTGTCTCCGATCATTGCTGGTGTGGGAATCCCACTGGTCGTGCTCTCAACTCCGTTGCTGATTCTTCTGGCTGTCGTCGCGGGAGGTTTCGGGCTGATGAAGTGGGCGATCAATGCGTTTGCTGGCGACGGGACCGATGCCCGGCATGCTCACAACCGGGGCGTCCGACTCAACAGTCGTTATGTGAGATTCGAGTCGGCTGAAAGTGAGCGGCAACTGAGCATGCTCGACCGCATTGCCGAGTCGACCGGCTCGATGGCCGTTGCCGGATTTTGCGCGGCGTTTATTGCGGTCGCACTGTTTGCCACAAACACAGCCTTGCACACACCGACCGAGGCCACCTTGTTTGCGATCGTCACCGCACTGGGTGCCTGGGCCGCTATCATCCCGGCCAAAATGTGGGAAGGTCGTGGAGGCGACGGCGTAGTTCGTCGTCTGGTAACCGGTCTGTTCGGTGTCTGTGTCGGAGTCGCCGCATTCGCGACCGATGAGTCACTGCTGGTCGATCTGCCTGTTCGAAGCGTGATGGATCCGGTGGCCACTCAGATTTCCAACCAGCACTTCCTGCCGTTCACAATGAGTTTCGGAGACGCTTCCCGCCTGGTTGGTTACGTGGTGTTTTTTGCAGTACTCATGCTTGTTCGCCGCTGGTGGTTTCACGTGGATTCCTACCGACCTCATCGGATTCGCGTCATGTCTGTGTTCTGGACGGCAGTCGCCGCATGGCTGTTGTCGCTCGTCACTCACTTCCCGGCAGAATGGGCCGTGCTCTGGGCAATCGCGATGTCAACGACGGCACAACTTGCGGCTGTCTGGGTTCGTCCCGATCAACGCTCGGCACAGAAAGTCTGAATGCTCGCTCAGTGTCATTCTGAATCCGAAACAATTTCAACTTCTGAGTTTTTCAAACTTCTGAGAACACAACTCCGACTGGAGTAGATCATGCCTGCAGCGCCCCCTGTTGAAATCACCGCAAACATGTCGTTTGTGGGGCTGCTCCTGTTCGGCGCGGTCGGACTTGGGCTTCTGTTCGTACTCGCGATGATTCTGCGAGCGTTCACAGGACGCTCGCATCGACGGCACACGACAGTTCCAGCATCAGGACCGAGACAACACCGCGTTGCGATGATCGTAATGGCGTGCTTCGTTGTGGCCGGTTTGTTCCTGGCAGTTCCGTTACTGTTCTGGGTTCGCATGAAGACACCAGGCAGCCATGATTCCGTCACCGTAATCAACAACACCAGTTCGTCAGGGACAATCGTTGCGCAGGCCGAACCGGCTCTTCCGAAAACACCGGACCCGTCGCTGCCTGTGGGTTCGCCAGCAGACGCTGAGTCTAAGAAAGCAGCCACTGCAGACACGGCGGCAAATCAACAGGATGTTGTGGCTGAAAGAAGTCAGACGAACCCGTTACCCGACTGGACGCAGAAGAAACAAACCATCGTTGCGCAGGGACAGGTTCCGACCGTTCTTTTCGTCGAAACCAGCGGGTTGTACTCGTCAGAAGCGGAGGCCATGTCCGAGGCCGTGAAAAAAGCCGTCAGCAGGTTTCGGTCGAGACTTGCTGAGACGTATCGTGAACTTGCCACGCAGCCCGTGCCTGAAAACCTCTTTCGCGAAGCGTCGATTCAGCAGGTCTACACGGAAACTCGCATCCATCATTTCGGAGCCTATGACGAGCCGATGTACCGCGTCTATCTGCAATACATTGACTCGGCGGAAGCAAGGGAGCCGATTATCGAAGCCTGGAAGAGTACGTTTGCCGGCAACCGAGCCATACAGTATGGCATCGGGTTTGGTGTTCTGCTTACCCTGCTCGGTGTTGTTTCTGCCGGGTTGCGAGCCGTGTCCGCCGCGAAAGGAAGTCGCGGTCGATCCGTCATGACTGCTCTGTTCTTTGCTGGAGTTGGGCTGACTGGTTTGCTGTTTATCAGTTGACACATCCGACACCTCGCAACGGAAATTTCCAGGCGTGAATGAAGCTGACCAGTTACTGATCCGGCAGGTCCGAGACGGAGACGCGGCGGCGTGGGAGCAATTCATTGCCCGCTACGAAGGTCGGCTGCTCGCGTTCGCCAACGCGCGCCTCGCCAATCGAAGTCTGAGTGAAGACATCGTCCAGGAGACTTTCATCGGCTTCCTGATCAGCCTGCCCAACTACGACCCGTCGACACCGTTGGAATCGTTTCTCTTTGCCATCGCCGCTCACAAGCTGACCGATGTCCTGCGGCGTCAAGGTCGACGACCGACCGTTCCATTGTTCGTTCCGGACGACGGTGATGGTAAGTCGATTGAACCAGTCGGCAGCGCGCGACGAGCTTCCAGCATGATGCGGAGCCGCGAAGATCGAACCGCCGAACAAACGGTCGTTGGACGTTGCCTGTCCGGATTGATTGAGCAGTGGCTGCAAAACGGCGAGTTCGAGCGATTGCAGTGTGTCGAGTTGCTGTTTGTACTCGGCTGGCCAAATCGAGATGTCGCGACATTCATGGGACTCTCAGAACAGACCGTCGCCAATCACAAATACTTCGTCGTGTCGAAGCTGAAGTCAGCCGCGCAGGAAGCTCGGCTGACCGACGTCTCACTTCCGGAGCTGTTAGCCGACGGGTCGTAGCCGCTCATGGGCGACGAGGATGTGTGCAGTTTCCCCAATTTTCTGCGGCGTCCTGCTGTTCAGGAGTGGCGAGGAAAACAACCACGACAAACACGAAAGATGACGTGCCTTTTTCGTGTCATTCGCATATTTGGTGGTTCAATTCTTTACCAGGTCATCTACTTGCCGAGGCAGATCACCGTGCCGTCCTGGGTGGACAGAAAGAGCTGGCCTCGGGCGGCGGCCATGCCGTCCCAGATGGGCAGCGCTTCAAGCGTCATACTGGAGATTGTCGAGCCGTCTTTGGCAGAGACCGCTCGCAACAGTGAGCCTTCTGAGCCGTTCAGCAGCGCATCCTGTTTCGCGAGCACGGCGTTGACCGAAACGTCGCGGTTCTTCAGTTTCTCGAACGTTTCGGCTTCGTCGACGATGTCCGGAGGGCCGGCGATGAACAGAGCCGGTCCCGCTTTCACCATCGCTCGCACAAATAACGGCGCGTCCTTCGTCCAGTGAGGTTCGACGAACGAACCGGACGCATTGCCGCCACCTTTGGTCTGTCCGGTGAAGTGCAGCGCTTTCCCCAAACGGCCAGGCACCACCGTCGCAGCCACGATTGATCCATCATTTCCCAGGCCGGATTCATCCTCGGCCTTTCCGCTAGTGAATGAAGTTACAAAGACCGCTTTTCCGGTCAGGGTTTCCGGAGCTTCAATGCGTTTTTCGACATCAGCCGCCGTGAACGATCCGTGAATGACTTTCACGTCGTCGATGACTCCAGTGATGCCGAAGGGAGACTGGTAGTTGGCGACCGCGCTGCCGTCGTCCGCTCCGATTTCAATGCCCTGCGCCGGAGCTTTCGGGATCAGACCTTCGACTTTTGCAGAGGCGACCATTGACCCGTTTACGTACAGGACCACCTGGCCGTCGCTGGTGATCGCTCCGGCCAGTTTTGCCCATTTACCGACAACCGATTCCTTGCTGGAAACTTGCACCAGTTTTTCGTTGATGCGAGCCGCAAACTGGGGCCGACCTTTTTCAATAAACAGCGAGTAACCATTCAGCGGTCCGCCGTGAGCCACCACAACGCCTCCTGGCTTTTCGATGTTTGTCCAGGCTTCGACGAAGATCGATTTGTTCGTCGGGTCGACTCTTTTCGACAGAGGAACTCGAACCATCGCCGCACTGCTGGCTTTGCCGCGGCGCATCGATTTGGCCGATTCGGGAACAACCGGAGCTTCGCGCGGTGCGGAGAAGATTTGATGTTCGAGAACCGTCGTCCATTTCAGGTGTTCGGGTTTGCGACCGAAGCCGTACACGTTGTCTTCGTCGAAAACGAGAATTCGGCCGGACGGAGCGAACTTGCCCGCCTGATAGTAACCGGCGTGGCCACCGGCAAAGCTCTTGCCGTAAACCCAGTAGGAGCGGTGGAACCAGGTGTCGTCGAGGAAACCCATCGGCGCAAACAGATGAGCGTGCTTGCCAGCGTGAACTGACGCCTGTCCTGCGAAGTCGCCCGAGTTTGGTCCAATGTCGTATCGCTTGCCTTCCTGATCGAGTCTCTGCGATTTCATGTAAACGTTTTCGCCGTCGCTCGACAGAATGTCCGGCAGACCGACCGGCATCTGCAGCGTCTCATGACGCATCTGCAGGTTCTTGCCGGTTTCCGGATCGATCTCGTCGATAATCGATTCCGCCACCATGCTGCCGGTTCGAGCATCAAGTTTCAGAAATCTCAGACCGCCATCCAGGAAGTTGGATCGGCCAGCGACTCCGAACACAAATCCGTTCTGAACGAGTACGCTGCCGTGAACCGGCCAGACGGATTCAAGCTGTTCGAACGCCATCAGACGACGATCTTCCGGAGCGGCCAGGTAGCGCCAGACGAGTTCGCCATCGGTCGCGCGAACGCAGTAAATCCAGCCGTCGTTGGCTCCAAAGTAAGCACGCCCGTCTTCGATGGTGGGCGGCGAGTCCACTCGGCTGCCTGCGGTAAAGGTCCAGGCTTTCTTACCGGTCGCTGCGTCGAGAGCGTGAACGCGGTGCTCATCGATCTGCGTGACAAACAGTTTTCCTTCGGCCACGGTCACGGCTGACAATCGTCCGCCCAGTTTTGTCGTCCACTTCTTCGAGAGTTCGGTTGGAACAGCCGCAGATGATGTTCCGCTGCGAGCTTCGTCGTGCCGGAAAGTTGGCCAGTCATCGGCGACTGACGAAGCGGTAATCACATCACCAAAAGCCGGACCTTTGACGAGACGAGTGTCTTCCGCCACGTCCTTTGGTTGTTCGCGGGAAACACTGGCCGGAGCCAGCGCGTTAAAGCCGTAAAGTTTGGCTTCCGGGTAACACGCACAGTTGTGCGGCGGAGCGTAGACCAGCCCGTTGCATGGCATGATCCCGTACAGACAGCCGCCGCGTACCCAATGGTTGATGTCCCAGCTCTTGTTGGCCGTGTCGACAAATTCAATGCCGGTTCGCGACGGCATGATGAAATTCTCAGTCGCCTTCGCGATGTAACAACGATGGTGAAACCAGTACGCGCTGACGTCGGGCGGGAACGAGATCTTCACTTCGCCGGTCTTGAAATCGCGAGCGGTGAAAATGCCCGAGTCGCCTCCGCTGGTTGTCGGAGCGGACCAGACGAGATCCTTCACAATGAGCAAATCTTCCGGAGACTGATAACCCGATCGGTCATGCGGAGCTTCCCATAGGATCTTTCCGGTTTTGACTTCGAACGCTTTCATCGTCCGTTCGCCGCCAGCGTACAGCAGGACGCCTTTGTGAATGACAAGTCGCGGGCCGAAGTTGTAAGTAATCGTGCGGCGTCGCGTGGCTGGTTCGGAACTCCATTCCAGGTCGCCGCTGGTTCGGTTCAGGCACACGACTTTTTCACCGTCGTGCAGGTAAACCCGTTCGGCATCGGCAGTGAGTGTCAGCGGCGCGACCTGCGTCTGGCGACTCCAGTTGGTTTTGCCGGACTTCGCATCAACAGACATGACGATGACAGGCTTTTCGTTCCATCGCCAGTTCTTACCGACGTCTCCCTGATCACCGACGACCGGGTTAATTGGTGCGTACTTGACGAGGTCTGACTCGCCCTTGTTAACCGTCAGAAAGAGCGTTCCGTTGTCGTGCAGAATCTCTTCGGTGGAAGCGGTGTCTTCGTAAGTGCGAAGGATTTCTCCCGTTGCCGCGTCGATGACGGACAGCGGAGCATCGATGCCCAGCGTCGCATAAACTTCGTCTTCACTTGCGACCAGTCGTCGCGCCAACTGCGTTGGACCACTCTTCAACGGCCACAGATGGCTGTGCCATTTCGGAATGTCCTGCTTCCACAGAATCGTTCCGTTGAAGGCGTCGCGACCGACGAGCTTCCAGCTTGGCGGAAGCTGAATCGAAACCCGCGAGCCTTCGTCCATGATGTAGAAGAGACGGCCCGCGGCGGAGACCAGAGCACTCATACTCGCCATGCGGTCGTGGTGTCTCGACCAGCGAGGACTGCCCAGCCACTGCAAGTGTCGAGGCGGACCGACCACTGTGTCCTGAGCGACGGCGTTGTTGCTGGCACTGTGCAGGTAGTGCGACCAGTCGTCGATGTTTCCCGGTCGCGGCTTGACGATTTTCTTCCAGGCGTCTCCGTCACGGACGAAGGCGACTCCATTGGGGGTCAGGGCTCGCAGAATCTCCGCATCCGAGATGCCGCTGCGATCTTCGATGACCATCAGATTGACGAGGTTCTCGATGTACGGCAGTCGTTCTCCGGTCAGCAGTCCGACAGAGACTTCGCCGTAGACACCCATCTTCTGCAGAGCCAACCGGGCGGCGTTGACCTTTGCGATGTCGCGGTCGATTCCGTGGACCTGGTACCGGCTGTTGGCTTTCAGAGCGGCAGTCAGTTTGCCGTCGCTCAGACCGAGGTGAACGACCAGTCCGCCTTTGATTCCGGATTGTTCGATGAGCGTTGCCGCTTCCGATGCTGTAGCCGGAGCCGCATTCGCGATGTTGTGATCAGCAGCCAGACCGGAGAGGAACCATATCAGGACGATCGAGGTCGCGATTGATGGGCGGTTCATTGAGGATCCTCTCCAGAAAGTGGTTCGAGACCTTTGGAATTCAGCCACAGTCGTGAGAATCTGACACGCTCCGGGCAAAGATTGCAAATCCGCGTCTATCTGGCGAGCTGTCGGCGTCAGCGGATGGGTATGTTCTTTACAAAGCAGAGGACTCCGTTTTACCCGAGGCCTGACAGCCACAGCTCGCCAACGATCCGTTTCGAAGCACTCGAAATCTTGAACCGCAGATGGACGCCGATTAACGCAGATGTCCTGCCTGCTCAAAAATCTGCGTTTCTCTGCGTCCATCGGCGGTTAAATTTCAGAAGCACGAGAAGTCAGATTCTGGCAAAGGATAAAGAGTCTGGAATCATTGACCGGACAAACATTTCTCCGAATCTGGCAGATTCATACTAAGAATCGGATTGCTGACTCGTCATTGAGACAGCACGACTCAGTGGCACCGCCGTTTTTCGCAGAGAATTTTGGAATTCAGCGGTCGCCTGAACGGGGACACGAAAGTCCGGGGACGATGATGAGCAACGGGCAGGTCAGCCAGTCCGAGTGGGTCCGGGAGGCTCTTCTTCAATATGAAGGGCCGCTGGTTCGTTATGCGCAGCGAATCACCGGTGAACTGGAACTGGCTCGCGACGTCGTGCAGGAAACATTTCTCAAGCTCTGTCGGCAGGAACGAGCGGAAGTGGACGGGCACCTTTCTCAGTGGCTGTTCACCGTCTGCCGCAACCGAGCTTTGGACGTTCAGCGAAAGGAGCGTCGGATGACAACGACCACCGCCCTTGATCAGCGAACTTCGACAGCCGGAGCAGACGCACCGGACGATGCCGCGGAACAGAAGGACTCGATGGCGCGAGTGCTTCAGCAGCTGGACCGCCTGCCCGACAACCAGCAGGACGTGATCCGGTTGAAATTTCAGAACGACCTCAGCTACCGCGAGATCGCCGAAATCACCGGCCTGACAGTTTCGAACGTCGGCTTCCTGCTGCACGTCGGGCTGAAACGGCTGCGTGAACTGATGCAGGTCGAACTGGCGTGACTCGCGACGGCTTAATTTACGACGGCGTGACTCCTCCCCCACAATCATCCTCCCACCGGGAGATTCGAAATGACGAATCCAGCATTCAACCCCGACGATCCTCGTCTGACCGCCTTTGTGCTGGGCGAGATAGACGACAGCGACCGAGCAGAAATCGAACAGCTCCTGGAAACTTCTGCGGAAGCTCAGGCAGCGGTGAAAGAAATCGAAGAAACCATCGGCGTGCTCCGCGACGGCCTGGCTTCCGAGCCAGCTCCTGAACTGACCGCCGAGCAACGAGCGACCGTCGAACAACAACTTGCGGGCGAACAACTGCCTGCGGGCGATGTGGCGGCATCGGCATCCAGCATGCCCGTGACAGACGAGTCGGCCGACAGGACTCAGCGAGCGGGAACGCGCTTCGGCAAACTGGCCGGAGCGATCGTTTCGGTTTGTGCTTTGGGATTGCTCACAGCATTCGTGCTGCCGCAGGTTCAACAGGCTCGCGAGTCTTCTGTCGCCGCAAGCCGAAGCAACGACGAAAGGCAAAGCCAACTGATGGTGATGGATGATGCGGGAGAGTCATTCACAGTGCAGGACTACCGCAGTGCGTTGCCGGCAGGAATGATTACGGCAGAAACGAGTTCAACCAAAGTCGCCGACAGTGAAATCATTCTGTCACCAGCGAGGGCGACCCAACCGCGTGATGAGATCTTCAGTGGACCTCGGGGCTCTTTAGAGAGTGTTAGCGGCCTTGCGAAAATGGACAGTTCCACGCTTTCCCGGTTGGCATCGGCGGAGAAACCGGCCTACTTCGATCGGTCCTCACCAGCAAAAGGCCCCAGCGAGCCACAATCGGCTCAACGGTTGGTCGCTGATTCCGGCTCGCGACCACCGTCAGACAGCAACCGGAAAGGAAATTTTTCCGGCGGCGCGATGCCGCAGACAGCCCGTCCGGCGGCGGGTCCGATGGTAGAACGCGGATCGGCAGCGAAGAAAGAATCGCAAGACTCCAAGCCTGACGTGGTCTCAACTGATTCGCCGCAACGCGCTGGAGGATTACCCAATGGTTTCAGGCCGCCGGCGACTCCAGTTTCCGGAGAACGTGCCGCGGACAAAGTGAGTCTTTCGGGCCAGCCCGGTGGCGCAGTCGGTGGCAAGTCGGTGGCAGATGCTCAGGCCGGAAATCCGCAACCGTCTGGTCCTCACACACGTGAAACGGTTGTCCGGAACCGTGTTCTTGTCGCACCTGGTGATCCGAGTAATCCGCTCCTGATTGACAAGAGTAAAGGGCGCCTGAGTGGAATAATATTTGAAGGAGGTGCCGCTGGTTCACCAGACCCAGCGAATGCCGTTGCTCTGTTGCCGGGCCAGAATCAACCAAAGAAGGGTGTGTTGTTTTTCGAAGAGATCGAGCCCGCGACGGGCCAGAAAAAACTTGTCCCAGGAAAAGGCGGCGCCAACGGACCGGCTCCGACATCGGAAGCAGGCGTTCTTAAGCAGATTCGCGAGCGTGAAAAATCTCTACTTCGTGAGAGTAAGACTGAACGCCTGGCAGAACAGGCAGAAACAAAGCCGACTCAACTGGCGGCGATTGACAGCGGTGCGACGCGGCGAGTTGACGCACGTGGTTTCGGTCTGGCAGGTCGTGATCTTCAGGAGCAGCTTCAACGGTACAACGACGGATTAAGTCGTACGAAGTCCAGCCTTGAGCGAATGCCCGAAGCTCGTCAGCAGGGACTTGATGTCAACAACGAAACTTACGAAGCCATCGTCGAAAACGATTTCATCGTGCCGGTACCCGGCGACAAAGAGAAAGTTCTGTCGACGATTTCGATCGATGTCGACACCGCCAGCTATGCCAACATGCGGCGATTCCTGAGTCGTGATCAGCTTCCGCCAGCGAACTCGGTGCGGATCGAAGAGCTGGTCAACTACTTCAAGTACGACTATCCGGAACCGGAAGGCAACGAGCCGTTTTCGGTAAAAACGGATCTGGCTTCCTGCCCGTGGCAGCCGAGTCATCGCCTGGCGATGGTCGGTCTGAAAGCCAGGACGATCGATAAGTCTCAGCGACCACCGACGAACCTCGTCTTCCTGCTGGACGTATCAGGATCGATGCGAGGTTCGAACAAACTGCCGCTCGTGCAGCAGTCGATGCGGTTGCTGGTCGACGAAATGACCGAGGACGACCGCGTCTCCATCGTGACTTACGCCAGCAATGCCGGAGTTCGTCTGGAGTCGACGCTGGGTTCGAAGAAAGCAGAAATTCTGGCCGCGATCAACAGTCTGCAGGCCGGCGGTTCGACCAACGGCGAAGGCGGCATCCGCATGGCGTATGACCAGGCCAACCGCTACTACTTCCAGGGCGGAGCCAACCGGGTCATCCTGTGTTCGGACGGCGACTTCAACGTCGGAGTCAGTAGCGACAACGAACTGGTCGAGCTGATTCAGGAGAAAGCCGCCAGCGGTGTCTTCCTGAGCGTCTTCGGGTTTGGCATGGGCAACCTGAAAGATGCCAAGCTGGAAAAACTCGCCGACAAAGGTAACGGTCAGTACGGCTACATCGACGGCCTGGCCGAAGCGAAGAAAGTCTTTCAGGACGAACTGGTGGGGACGCTCTACACGGTGGCGAAAGATGTGAAGCTGCAGGTCGAGTTCAACCCGGCGACGGTCGGAGCATACCGGCTGATCGGTTATGAAAACCGCAAGCTCGCCGCTCAGGACTTCACTGACGACACCAAAGACGCGGGCGAAATCGGATCGGGCCACACGGTAACGGCTCTCTATGAAATCATTCCAAAGCACGTTCTGCTGGATCAGCCAGCAGTCGACGGGTTGAAGTATCAGGCGTCTGAGAAGAAGCCGGATTCGACCAACCCGTCCGTAGACCCTGCTGAGAAGCCAGCCGAATCACTGAAAGCAGACGACGCTTCAGAAGAACTGCTGACGGTCAAACTGCGATACAAAAAGCCGGACGAAGAAGTCAGTCAGGCGGTCGAACGTGAATTCCCGGTGCGGGACATCCCGATTGCCGGTAAGCAGCTGACGGCAGCCAGCAACGATCTGATGTTCGCCGCGTCGGTGGCGTCGTTCGGCATGAACCTGCGAGGTTCGAAGTACCGCGGCAACTGGGGTTTTGCGGAAATTCTTGAAACCGCTCATGATGCACCGAGTGAAACTGACCAGACGCAGCGAGCGGAATTCGTGCAGCTTGTGCAGCGAGCCATGCGGATCACCGGCCAGCCGGTCGGCCCGCAACCTCGGACAGAGCAGCGAACGACGACTCGACCGGGTGAGCTGGATGCTGCCGCGGCCCGGATCAAAGCGTCGGTTGATGGCAAGTACCGTCGCCTGGTGAAGAAGATCGAAGTTCGAGACGACTTCCAACGCTTCGGAGCGTTCAATGACTACGGTCACTGGGACGGTACCGAGTACGCCGGTCACAAAGACCTGCCGCCCGGCAACTGGGTCTACGTTTACCCGAACTGGTACATCTGGGCCGAAGCCATCGTGCCGGCGAAAGAAGCCGTTCCCACCGCCGAGGACAAGCCAGCCGCGAAGTAGGTCAGGGCCAGCCGGACGAGGTTCTCAGACTCGTAATGAACCACGGAAGGCACGGAGAACACGGAATTTAAAAAGTCTTCCGTGTCAATTGGTGTCTTCCGTGGTTCTCCTCATTCAAAGACGTTGTTGCTCAAAGAAGTTCCCCGGCAACGGTGTCGGCCAGAAAGCGACCCTCGTGCGAGAGTCGAATCGTGGAACCAGTCTCTTCAAGCAGCCCCTTTTCAATGAGTCGGTTGATGGTTTCTCCGGCCAGGTCGTTGAGGCCATAGCCCGACGTTTCCTGGAACCACGCTCGCTCGACGCCATCATTGGTGCGCAGACCGAGGACGAGCAATTCGCGGGCTCGGGATTCGGGATCGAGTTTCTCGACGTCTCCGATCGCTGATTCGCCCGCGAGAACTTTCTTCAGCCACGTCGTGACGCTGCGATGATTCTGTCGTCGTTCGTTGTTCATCAGGCTGGCCGCGCCGGGGCCGAATCCGAAGTAAGTCTGGCCGCTCCAGTAAACCTGGTTGTGGCGGCAGCGAAAGCCAGGCCGCGCAAAGCTGGAGATCTCGTACTGATGAAAATCAGCGGCAGCAAGTTTCTCCATCGCGACTTCGTACATTTGTCGCTCCAGATCGTCACTCGCTTGAGGAAGCTCGCCCTTTTCGCGACGAGTCCAGAAAGCGGTCCCTTTCTCGAAGGTCAGCCCGTACGTCGACAGGTGCGTCGGCGAAAGGTCGATCGCCGTCTGCAGTGTCGATTCCCAGAGCGCCAGCGTCTGTCCCGGCACCGCGAAGATCAGATCGAGCGACACGTTGGCGATGCGAACTTTCACACGGTCGACACAACCAAAGACGTCGGCTCGGCGGTGGTCGCGTTCGAGCATCGTCAGCGTGGCGTCGTCAAACGACTGCACACCAAGACTGATGCGGTTCACACCAGCGTCGGCCAGCACGGCGATCTTTTCGTCGGTCATCCGTGCAGGGTTAGCTTCCACGCTGAACTCTGTTTCCGACGTTAGCTGAAACCGATCGTGGACGATCGCGTAGAGCCGCTTCAACTGGGCGGCTGAAAGCTGCGTCGGCGTACCGCCTCCGAAGAAGACCGTGTCGATTTCAGGCTTCGGCTGCGTGGCGAGTTCGGCATCGCCGTGGATTTGCAGTTCTCTGTCAATTTCGAGCGACAGCGCATCGAGATACTTTTCTGCGAGATGATCTTTGCCAGCGACGAGCGTGAAGTCACAGTACCCGCACCGGTGCGCACAAAACGGAACGTGGATATAGAGCGACCGAGGCTGATTCACGTGTCTGAGCGTCCGATACGATTTGCTGGCTGATCCGCAATAAAATTCAACACGCCCACCGCTGAAACTGGTGGCAAAGAGCTTCCATAGCGACGTTGCCCCAGGCGGGCCAGTGATTGCAGAATCTGGCTTCTCAGAAATCGGAACGGGAAAGGCTGTCTGGAATCTGGAAACGTGCCTGCTTATCATGCTCGGCCTTGTGGCTGTGAGGTTTTTCGCTCCAGCCAGTCCAGCACCGAATGTCCGGTCCTTCCGGCATCAGACTCGCATCGAAGGCAGCGGACCATGCCGAAGGTCACGTTCGTCAAAGAGAAGAAAACCATCGACGTTCCCGAGGGTGCGAACCTTCGAAAAGCCGCCCGCAAGGCTGGTGTGGAGCTCTACAAAGGCGTCCACAAGTACTTGAACTGTCAGGGTTTCGGCATG
This sequence comes from Rhodopirellula sp., assembly GCA_013203845.1. Classification (GTDB taxonomy): domain Bacteria; phylum Planctomycetota; class Planctomycetia; order Planctomycetales; family Planctomycetaceae; genus JABMPE01. The sequence goes on from JABMPE010000698.1 coordinate 25,164, forward strand.
TGCGGTTCGTGCCGGGTGTACGTCAAAGAAGGCAAGCACAACGTGTCGCAGCCAGGCTTGATCGAAAGCTTCACCACGAAACTCGGCGGCAATCCCGAAGCATTCTTTGCCTACGTCGGCCACGAAGACGAAATGCGTCTGGCCTGCCAGTGCAAAGTTCAGGGTGACATCAAGATCGAAACGCAGGCACCGTGCAACTTCCACGGCGAGAAGTTCTGGGGTTGAGACGGCTGATACACCTGATCCGTGTTGGACTGTGATTTGCGTCGCATCGAATCTGGGCGTAGTCGTAGGCTGGAACGAGCGCAGCGCTGTTCCGGCATGTCAATCAAACTCTCTGCCGGAAC
>JABMPE010000699.1 GCA_013203845.1 Rhodopirellula sp.
CATGGCTCCCGAACAGGCGATGGGCAGGCCATCATTTCGTGCCGATGTGTTTTCGCTGGGGCTGATCATGTGCCGCATGTTTTCCGGGCAATGGCCGGAGTACCCGTTTACATGGCCGACGCCTGGACACAGCCGACTTCGTCAACGCCTGCATCCGGACATGATTGACGTCATCCGCCGAGCGATGGAGCTGAACCCACGGAAACGTTTTCGCGACGCAGACCAGATGCTGGCGACATTCCTGCCTGCGAAGCGTCGAACACTGAAACGCGACGCCGACCGTCGCAAATGACATCGCTGCTTGTGGTTCAGCCCGTCGTTAAAAACAAAACGTCCTTCGCGTCGATCTTTCGCGAGTCGCGATGCGACGGAGAAATGCAAGTCGTGTGCTGAGTCTGCGGACTTCCCGAACCAGTGCCTGGAACGGTGTTGTGATGGAACCAACAGGCGACCGACGTTGCTTAGCTTGAAGCTACTCGGCCAGCCGGTAGATCCGGACGTCATCGACGACCACGTTTCGGTGAACGGCCAGTCGCAGCATCCGCTTCGTGGGGTGCGCGATACCTTCGGATGAGAAGGTTCCCACTTCCTTGCCATCAATCGAGACACTCAGCGTGTTGCCCACAATCGTCGTGATGGCGGTGTACCACTTTCCGGTTTCCAGCTTATGTGGAAATCGCTTTGCCTTCGTCTTCAGCTCTTTCTCCTGAGCCGGGGTCAGCGACTTTGACTGCCGTGCTTCGCGAATTTTCAAATCCATCACGCCGGTCTTCAGGTCGGCCAGTTCAGTCTGCTTGACGCCGATGACGACCTTGAAGAGGTGACCTGCCCAGACTTCCTTGAACTTCAGATCAGCGAAGTTCAGACCAAGCGAATCCTTCTCGTCTTCGAGCATGAACTTGATTTCAACTCTGCCGTCGCGGAATTCAGCGGGGTGAGTGACCGAGACGCCGTGGTCAGCCGTCTTGTGAATGTAGATATGCATGGCTCCGTCTTTGAGGTCGACCTGCTTGTTGCCGTCCGCACGAGCCTTGCTGTTCGTCCCCCAGCCGTTGCCGACTTCATCGGTCACTTCCTGGGACTCGTTCCGCTCGAAATCGTCCTTGAAAATCAGCGTCCCCGTTTCGTCAGCAAGCAGATCCGAACACGGAACCGCAGCCGCCAGTGTGAGAACGTAAGCAGCGATAAGTCGTGTCTTCATGATTTGTCCCTGTTGCTGGTTTGTTGGGTTAATCGCACAGTTGGGTTGATCGCACAGTTTCCCGCCGACACGGTACGTACTCCACGCATGGAACAAGCCAGCCAGTGATCTTTACGGAGTTCCTGATAATGTCCAATGAATCAGCACCCGATGATCTCGTTCCAGGGAGCGACGGTTTCTTCTGCTGGAGGTCGGCTCCGGCTGGCAATTTCCCGGAGTCCGAAATGGCGAAACAGTCAAACTCAATGTCCGGCGGACTGTTTCATCGCCAGTTCGAAGAAATGCCTCACCGACCGACCGCTGATGGTGACTTTGGCGACGAGTTCCTGAGCGATGGCCTCGATGGCTTTCGCATGGCCCTGATCAGCGAGTACGTGCTCGGTCTTGTCGAGCATGCGGCGGGTGAGACGTTCCAGTTGCCGGTCGTTAGCGGCTCGCGTTGACAGAATCTGTTCGACAAACGCCAGGTCCTGGGCAGCTCCGGCAGTGCAGTATCGACCGGTGAAGCGACTTTCCGCGACCATCCCGGCCAGAAGAATCAGCACGTCGTCTTCCAGACGATCGTTTGAGCCTTTGCTGCGTCCTTTTTGAATTTTGCAGACTCCCAGGCGACTGCCACCGGTCTGCATTTGCGCGGGCGAGATCGTCACTTTCTCAATCGGCCGTCCCAGCGAGATCGCCATCACAGCGTGCCCGGCCTCATGCCAGGCCGTCGCGGTCAGTTCGAACGTTGGCTGCTGCGAGGATGCGCCGCCACGCTGGTCAGTGGGTGATTCGTCGTTCTTCATGGAGTCAGGTCGCTCGGACAAACACAGCCTGCGAAAACGCTAATCCGCAAAAGGTTGTACCGTAACGTCAAGTATCCACTACCAGAACACTGCCAGCCGCCCTCGGTCGAGCCACCGAGAAACTCACAGGCTGCACAGAAGTCTCAGAGATGGTGAAGTGGTGAAAGCTTCCAGTCACCGCTTCGCCTGAAAATTCAGCCGGGATACTTTTACGTCGATGGGCTCGATGGATGCCTCGTCGCGACTTGACTATTCTCATGCATCCTCTCTCACGCCTCGTCGCCATCCGAGCGTCTCTGGCAACTCAACGTCATCGATTACCGAACTGCGAGGCACCACTGTGAAGCATCTTTGTCGACAGCAACTCTCTGCCCGGTTCACCGTCCCTGTTCGTCTGGCCGTTCGTTTCGCCGCCTTCGCGGTGTTGATTGTCGGGCTCAGTTCCCAGGCAGACGCGTTCCGAGATCCGATTCGACTGACACAAGGGCCGATGCTCGGCAAGCCGACGGCGCACTCGATGGTGGTCTGGGGACGAACTTCCGATCCGGGGCAGTTCGAGGTTCATTACGGCACGAAACCTGACCAGCTGGATCAGGTCAGCGAACCAGCAACGACTGAACTGGGGCATGACAACACCGGAACTGCTCAGCTGACAAACCTGAAGTCGGACACTCGGTACCACTATCAGATTTGGGTGAACGAGCGACCGCATGGTCTGCCAGGTTCGTTCCGCACGCTGCCCAGCGCCGACGACACCCGCAACGACGAATACAATCCGAAAGGCCTGTTCAACTTCCGCTTCGAACTCGGATCGTGTGCCAATCAGAATCCGCTGCACGGCGGTGGGCATCGCGAGCTGACTTACGAACACCTCAATCACGACTGGGCCGACAAAGTCCACTTCCACATCATGAACGGCGACTGGAGCTACGAAGAACTCCGCGACTACCCGCCCGAAGCGTGGCGTCTGGTTCAAGGCGCCAAGGAGTTACCGCAGGTCGTCAAAACCATGCCCACGATCGTCGGCTGCTGGGAAAACTACAAGCTGTATCTCAATCGCGGAGTTGATCTGGCCAAATGGCACCGCAACGTGCCCAGCTATTTCACGTTTGATGATCACGAACTCGTCAACGACATCTGGGGCTCGTCAGAAGCAGGAAAACGACACCGCCGAACCGTGTTTCGCGACATCGGCACTCACGCCTGGTACGACTATCTGGGCTGGGCCAATCCAATGAAGCACAACACGCCGATTCACTACGGTCGCGCCTCGATGAAGGCCGGCAGCAATCTGCTAGTTGATCCGAAGACCGACTTCAGGCAGCTGCCGCTCGACGAGATGACCAACCTGCACGTTCACTGGGGCACTGCGGAAGCCGGCGAGAACGACCTCAAGTACGACAACGACGACGGCAACAAGAACTCGTATGTGTACGACATTGTCGAGGTCGTCGATGCTCACACCCTGCGGCTGCACATGCCCGCCAAAGTCGACGACATGAATCTCAGTTACTCGATCGGACGCCGCAGCTACGGCAGTTTCAAAGTGGCGAACTGCGAATTCTTCCTGCTGGATACGCGCGGCGATCGCGACATGCACGACATTCGTCAGCGCGACAAACCGGGTGTCTCGATGATCGGCAAACCGCAGCGCGACTGGCTGCTGAAGTCGATGAAGGAAAGCGATGCCGACTTCTTTTTCGTCGTCTCGACCGTCCCGTTCATGATTCCACACAGCGGCGCCGGCTGTTTCGAGTTTGATGAAGCGAACAAGGAAGAGGCCTGGACCGGCTTCTTTGACGAACGCGAACTGCTGATCCGCGAGTGGGACAAGCTGGGCAAGAAAGTCTTCGTCATGACCGGAGACCTGCACAACAGCTTTGCGATCAAGGTGACCAACGACGTGTGGGAATTCTGCTGCGGCCCTCACAACAGCGTGAACCACGTCCCGAAGAACGACGAAAGCGACCGCCCCGCCACCGGCAAATGGACGTTCGGGCCGCGAGAATGCGACATCCGCTGGAGCAGTTACGTCCTGGCAGACATTCCACGCGCGGAACGACTCTACCCGCACTACTGCGTCGTGCAGATCAACAATGTTTTCAACAACCCGCAGAATCTGGGTAATCAGCGCTGGGTCGCCTACCCGCACCCGCAGATCATCTTCCAGTACTTCGATGGCCGCACGGGAGAACTGAGTTACGCCGAAGCAGTCTCCGTCGATCGGTAAATCCACAATGCCGGTTCCCACCGTCCAACGAATTGAGAATTGCTGACGAACCCATCAGTGAAAACTGGCGCTGCCTCACAACGGGCTGCTGTGAAGTAGCGCAGCAATCATGTCGAGATAAGGATTTTTCAGAGTGGATATTATCTATCGTTACGACCCGTTTGCTCCCATCGAGATGCCACGGATTCCTGACGTCGCCACGGCGATGAACCGGCTGATCGAGGGCAACGATCGCTTTGTGGAAATCGTCACGCAGATGCAGGAGCGGACGCTGGGGCGGCACAGCGGCGAACCGCTTGTCATTCCAGTGAGCCCGGTCACGCTGGGGCTGCCTCTGTTTGAAGGAGTGATGCCGACGCAGGCTCCATTTGCAGCCATCGTTGGCTGCGCCGATGCCCGCGTGCCAACAGAAGCCATCTTCGACGAATCGTTCAACAGTCTGTTTGTGCTGCGCATCGCCGGCAACGTGCTGGGTTCCGAAGGGATCGGATCACTGCACTATGCGCTGGCCAATCTCGGTGAGAGCCTGCGGACAGTGCTGATCCTCGGTCACGCCAAATGCGGAGCCGTGACCGCTGCCGTCGATGCGTACCTGTCACCCGAAGCCTACGTCGACATTGCTTCCACGCACGCGCTGCGCACTATCGTCGATGGCATCCAGATTGCCGTCCGCGGAGCTGCGCGTGCCCTGACGCTGCACGGCGGCGGGCTGATTGAATCAAGTCCTGACTATCGATCTCTGCTGGTCGCCGTCTCCGTCTATGTCAACGCGGCGGTTTCCGCCCTGGAACTACAGCGAGAGTTCAACGGCTTCATTGAAAATCCGCCAGCCGTCAACTTCAGTGTCTACGATTTCGAAACACTCCGCGTCCAGTGTCTGCCGAGCGATGACGACGACGACAGCAACAAAATACCTCGCTATCTGCCAGCTCCAGACTCCGCCGATGAATTGTTTCAGTACGCCAGCGATGTCGCCAAAGCATTTCTCTCTCTCGACGACGACGCCCTTGATCGTAACTGCCGACTGACTGTCAAGATGTAGGTATCGCCTGACTGCTCGGATTATTCACGTACGCCGCACCAAGGTCGCATCACTCGTTGCCGGAATAGCGCCAACTCATCGCAATTCAGAATTTGCTTTCTTACACCTTGAAACCTGACTCGCGACCGATGTTCCGGCAGCTTTGGCGTTGGCTCGTTCCGCTCTGCTCCTGATGAATCATCCACATAAGCGTCAAACAGCTGCAGCAGGTCCGAAACCGCTCAATTTTCAGCACCGTCATTGCGGCGTCGACGAGAAGCCAGTTCTCCTCGGTCATCTGGCATCTGACCTGAGTGGCCATGACAGATTTGTTCGACATTCAGTCGTCGCGTGTTACCTGCTCTGCTTTTGAGCGTAGCCTTTCCAGACCCATTCGATGGCGTGAGGCAGGAATTGGGCCTTGGCGTTGCCGACGCCGTGGCCGGAGTTCTGGCAGAACAGATACTGATAGGGGTAGCCTTTCGCCTTCAGCACTTTGGCCATGCGATGGTTGGCTTCCACCCAGTCGTGCATGCCGTCGCGCATGACGTTCGGGTTGAAATTGTCCCGGTCACCAACGGCCAGGAAAATTCGGAGCGGCTTCTTCGGGCTCTCGGGAATCAGCTTGTCGTGAAAGTCCCAGGCTCCGCCGGGAGTTTCGGGATTGAACGGCCATTGCTGGTTTACAAACGTGCCTGACGTCGTCAACACGCGGTGATAAAGATCCGTGCGATACCAGGCCATGGCCAACGCGGCCGAGCCTCCGGAACTGCTGCCCATCGCCGCACGACCATCGGGATCTTTTGTCAGCTTCACACCGCAGTTTTTTTCAACTCGTGGCAGCACTTCGGTTTCGATGTACTCAGCGTAAAGCCCCGACATCGTGTCGTATTCTTTTCCCCGCTCGTGGCCCTGAGCATCGCCGCCGCCGTTGGCCACCATGATCGCGATCATCGCAGGGACGCGTTTTTGAGCGATCAGGTTGTCGAGGATATACGGCACCGTCATGTTGGGTTTCCCCTTGGGGCCGTCGTGAATAACCATGAACGGAGCTGCGCTACCGGGTTCATATTGTGCCGGTATGTAAACGGTGATCGGTCGCGTGTAGTCAATCTCGTGCGTTTCGACGATCAGCGTCTTCGGATTGTTCGGGTCCACCGTTCCGAAAACTTCCCGAGCGATCCCCGGATTCAGAAGTTTGGTTTCCTTCGAATCGATGGTGAATTGCTGCACTTTGCCCTGCGGGACACCGTCGACCGCCTTGTTCTCAGGAGCTGGCGAATACTCCGGCCCGATCAGAAAATTCCCATCCACCTCCAGCGGCGGATTGAGGCCGGGTTTCGCATCCAGCCGCACAAACGTCGGAGATCCAGGAGCATCAAACTTCCGAGTCGGCGGCGGCTCGCGCTTTGGCGGTGCCGCGAAGGCGGAATCAACCGACAGAAACGAGAACGCGACTAATGTGACAACAACCGCCATCCACTGCTTAGACATGAAACATCCTCGTCGATTGGTGTAATCCGATTCTGGGTCTGCCGACTTTCCTGCCGAGGCATAGTGCTCATTCACGTGAGGAAAATCAAATCGACGCTGCCACGCGGAACCCGCCACGCAGAGGCCGGACCAGACTCCGCGCCGTACCGGCAATGTCAATAAGTTCCTGCCTCACGCCTGGTCCCCTTGCCGGAGCAGTGTCGCTCCGCTCCTCGATCCGGCCTACGTTGGTTCGCCCAATCGTCTTCTTCGGCACACTCGGGAGCGACACCGCCCCAATTGATTTCGTACTGGCCGAGCTGAACGAATCGATAAAACGAGGACCACGGCCAGTCGGCAACACGGTCAACAAGTTCATGCTTGCGCGGGTTCCAGTGAATGTAGTCGGCACATCGTTCGAGTTAAGTAGGGCCGGTTCCCACCGGCCGACGGTTGCAGCCTGC
>JABMPE010000700.1 GCA_013203845.1 Rhodopirellula sp.
AGTCAAACGTGTGGCGTTTTCGACCGAGCTTTCTCTTAAACGCAGCGACTACGGTTTCGACCCAAAGGCCATCGGACCAATCGGCGACGAAGCTTTGATCATGATCGACTGCGAAGGCGTGCGAAATTAACTGATGCCCGATCCGCTGGTGTATCTGAAAGCGATCGTGACAACCGCCATCGTCAGCACTTTAGTGGTGCTGACGATGGCGAGGTGGCGGCGCTGCTCCGGCATGATGTGGCTGAATTCGAGTTGTGTACTCGGCATTGCCTTCGGTCTTTCAGCGGGCTACCGGGTGTTGGAGTGGCGACTCGTCTGGCCTCCCATGAATGGTCTCGACCGCTTTCTGACGGGCGTTCTTCCAACTGCCCTTGCCATTGAACTGGTCGCAGGAAATCCGACCGTGCCACGCTGGCTCGCCTGGTTACTGCGGATCGCTCTGGCAGCGGCGACACCGCGAATTCTTCTGCACGGTTCCGTTTACCTGACCGGCACGGCGGACGGATGGAACTACTCGCAGGCCGTAACGACGCTGACGGTGTGCGCCGTTCTGCTCGCCAGCCTGTGGAGTCTGCTTTCCTGGCTGGCTCGTCGATCTCCCGGAATCTCCATCCCGTTGGCTTTGAGTCTGGCGATTCTGTGCGCCGGCATGAGCATCATGCTGGCGGGCTATCTCAAGGGCGGCACTGCGGCATTTCCGTTAGCCGCCACCCTGGTGGCCACGACCTTCGGAACGTGGCTGTTTTCGAAACGATCCGACATCCCGTCCGGCTTCGGAATGGCAGCGATCCTGGGAATCGGCGCGGTGGGGCTGTTCAGCCTGTTGTTCATCGGTCGTTTCTTTGGACAGCTTTCAGACGGGCGTGCGCTGGCCATTCTGCTGGCTCCACTCCTCTGCTGGCTCACTGAGATTCCGCGGCTTCGGAACCGTAAGCCCTGGATTGTCGGCAGCTTGCGGCTACTGCTGGTCGCCATTCCGCTCGCTCTGGTCCTGGCGGCGGCGAAGCGTGATTTTGATCGCGACCTGGCGCCGCTGCTTGTAAACAGAGTTCCTCATCGATTCTCAACGGCTGACACGTCCGCCCCCTACTAACACCCGCCGTGGTACTTCCCGGCCAGATCAGGCCAGCAGTTCGTCGAGCACTCTGGCTTCGTAGACGTCCGTCAGTCGTTCGTCGCGACCGTTGTGATGCCAGGTCAGCGTTTCGTGATTCAGGCCGAGAAGTCGCAGAATCGTTGCGTGCAGGTTGGCGGTTTGACATCTCTTTTCGACGGCTCGGTAGCCAAAGTCGTCGGTCGCCCCGTAATGCTGGCCACCTTTAATGCCGCCGCCGGACATCCACACGCTGAATCCGTAAGGGTGATGATCACGACCGTTGGCGGCCCTGGTCGCTCTCTGTTCCGCACCAGGCGTTCGACCAAATTCGCCACCCCACAGAATCAGCGTTGAATCCAGCAGGCCTCGCCGCTTCAGATCCGTGAGCAACGCGCCGACCGGCTGATCAGTGCGCTGACAGCACTTTTTCGTTCCCTCGTCATTGTTCGAGTGCGTGTCCCACGGTTGACCGGCCATGAACAACGACACGAAACGGACTCCGCGTTCCACCAGCCGACGAGCCATCAGACAACGCGTGCCGTAGGATTTCGTGGTGGCGTTATCCAGTCCGTAGAGCTTCTGCGTTTCTGCGGTTTCCTGAGAAAGGTCCAGCGCGTCGGTCGCGGCCAGTTGCATGCGTCCGGCCAGTTCGAAAGTCTCGATACGGGCTTCCAGTTCCAGTTCGCCCGGACGTTCGGCCAGGTGCTTTTCGTTGAGCAGCCTCAGCAGACTGGCCCGCGCTTGTTCGATGGCAGGTGGACGAGGCCGTTTTGGCTGCAGATTCAACACTGGACTGCCCTGCTCACGAAACACCGTGCCTTGGTATCGAGGTGGCAGCCAGCCGCTTGTCCAGTTGCGAACACCATCCACCGATGCACCACCCGGATCGGGTAACGCCACGAACGCCGGCAGGTTCCGGTTTTCTGTGCCGAGACCGTACGCGGCCCACGAGCCCAACGTCGGTCGACCGGACGTTGTCATCCCGGTCTGAGCCATCCAGATGGCCTGTTCGTGATTTCGGTGCTCGGTGAACATGGATCGGATAACGGCGATGTCGTCCGCATGCTCAGAAACGAACGGTTGAATCTCCGAGAATTCCAGACCACTTTGCCCGAACTTTCGAAACTGAAACGGTGACCCCATCAGATTCTTCGTTCGCTTCTCATCATCGGCAACTTCGTCCGGCGGAGCCGTCCCGTCAAATTTGTTGAGCAGCGGCTTCGGATCCAGCAGGTCCATGTGGCTCGGTCCGCCGTGCATGTAGAGCTGAATTACGGCCTTCGCCCGTGGCTGGAAATCCGGTGAAGCTTTGGGGTTCGTGACCGCCGCGTTTAAGGACTCACTGAGCAGAGTCCCCAGCGCAAGGCCGCCGAACCCGGAACCGAACCGGTTAAGAACATCGCGTCGTGACAGTTGATCGAATTGATGCATCGTTCAGTCCACGTAAACAAACTCGTTGGCACTCATCAGCATGTGGCAGAGGTCGGCGAGAGCTTTGTGACGGGCTTCCGCAATGACCTCAGCCTTCCCTCGAACGTCTTCGGCATGCTGGTCCAGGTATCGTGATTGTTGTGCTTCGAAGAAATTCAACAGCACTGCGTGCTCCACTGGTGCCGTGTCGCGGGAAAACGCGATCAGCACTGCTCGTCCGACAGGATCATCTGGTTGTTCCGCCAGAACTGCCGTCGCGAAAGCGGAAGCCGCGCGTGTCATCGCGTCACTATTGAGTAAAGTCAGCGCCTGTGTCGACACCGTTGATGTGCTGCGTTGCGTGCAGTTCACCGAGATTGTCGGCTGGTCGAAGACTTCCAGCATCGTTTCCGGATTAAGTCGCAGGATCTTCACGTAGATCGATCGGCGGTTCTGATCCTGCCCGGCGGGGACGATCACCTCCCCATCTTTCTGTCGCGCCACGGCCTGAGCCGCTCCGAACATCGGCCTGCTCAGCGTTCGCGATACAGCCAAGACAGAGTCGCGCAGTGGCTCAGCCTCAAGTCGTCGCATTGTCTGCCGCCAGAGAAGTCGATTGTCCGGGCCGACCTTTTCGCAGTCCGCTCGGTGTTCCGCACTTATCCGCGAATTCTGCATCCAGGTACTCGAATTAAGAATCAGACGGTGCATGTGCTTGATGCTCCAACCGCTGCGCACGAACTCGGTGGCGAGCCAGTCCAGCAATTCCGGATGAGACGGCGCGGCTCCGGATACTCCGAAATCGTCCGGCGTCGACACGATGCCGGTTCCGAAATGGTGCATCCAGATCCGGTTGATCATGACGCGAGCCGTCAGCGGGTGATCCGGCTGAGTCAGCCAGCGAGCAAACGCCAGGCGTCGACCGCTGGTCTTCGCCTCAGACGAAGGTGCCGACCATTCAAATGCCTGTGGAGCCGCGATCGCTGAAAACACTCCCGGCTCAACCAGCGGCCCCGGAGTAAGCGCATCACCTCGCAGGAGCACTGGAGTCGTGGCCTCGCCTGGTTGGTCATACAAAGCCCGCACTTCATCAAACACCCATCGTCGACTTTCCTCAGCAGCGACCTTCGCGTTGAGGCCTTTCGCGGCCTGCGTAAAATCGGCGTACGTGGCGAGTGCCGTGTCGAGTTCTTTCCCCTGCGGACGCAGCTTCTTCTCGAACTTCCCGACAAGGTACTTATGAATTTCAGTACGTGATTCGGGCTTCGCATTCAACGCCGACCTGACATCTTCACGAAGCTCCTCCGGCAGCTTTGCCAGTTGATCGTCGAAGTAGCGGCTCGTGAAAGTCGTCTTTAACGTCGCCAGTTCCGTCTGCAACGCTTTGATGGCGGCGTCAACTTCGGCGTTCTTTTTTGCCGCCGCGTCCTTTTCCCGTTTGGAGGCGATTGGCAGACGACGGTTCATCTGGGGAATCCAATTGCCCGGTCGATAGGCCGTCGCCAGAACTGCCTGCATGCTGTAGTAATCGACCTGAGGAATTGGATCAAACTTGTGGCTGTGGCACCGAGCACACTGGACGGTCAGGCCCATTGTCGACGAGCAGACAATCTGCAGCGTGTCGAAGATCGTCGGGTAAAAATACTGAGAGGCGGCGTTCTTGATGGAGCTGAAGTCCGGTCGACTCGGGTCGGCAGCCGTCCGCAGAAAGCCGGTCGCGACGATGCCTTCGATGACGTCGTCCGGAAGTCGCTCTTCGTTTTCGAAAGCCGTCCAGTAATCGGTCAACTCGTCGCCAGCGATCTGTTCCTGCAGAAATCGGTCATAAGGCTTGTCACTGTTAAATGCACGGATGACGTAGTCCCGATAACGCCAGGCCAGCGGCAGCACGCGATCCTCGTTTAGAATCCCTGCCGATTCGGTGAAGCCAGCCACGTCGAGCCAGTGCCGCGCCCACCGTTCGCCGTACTGCGGGCTGGCGAGTAATCGATCAATCATTCGCTCATAAGAACCCGGTGTCACATCCGCCAGGAACCGTTCCACTTCCTCGGGCGTTGGCGGCAACCCGATCAAATCGAACGACGCACGCCGCAGCAGCGTCAAACGATCGGCCTGCATCGCCAGAGTCAGGTCGTGCTCTTCCAGTTGCTGCAGGACGAAGGCGTCAATGGAATTCCGCACACGATCGTGCTGTCGAACATCGGGAACTGCAGGTCGCACTGGTGGGCGGAACGACCAGAGATCGGTATCTGTCACATCCTCAGAGCGATCGACCGCTGCGGCATTGCTGACACCACTGGCTCCATCATTAATCCATTTTCGAATCAGACCTTTTTCTTCGGCGGTCAGTTTCTGCCCGACCGGTGGCATCTTTTCTGAGCTGACCATTTCGTACAGCAGACTGAACTCCGCCGCCCGAATTCGCAGCGCCGCTCCGGACTTTCCACCAGTCAGCAGCGACGTGGGACTCGTCAGGTTCAACCCGGCTTTCGGCTCCACGCCTGCATGACAACGAATACACTTCGCCTTGATGATCGGCAGAATGTCTTTCTCGAAGGTCAGTTCTGTGGCCAGCGTGTCTGCCGCACGCAGTTCACGAACAAGCTGCGGCGCCACCACCAGGGTGCAGGCCACGACGGCGAACGCAACGAGCGCAAACGCAACGAGTCTGAAAGCAGACATCATTCAGCAACTCCAATTCTGCATGTAGCAATTCTGCATGTGAGCTAAGTCGGACCGTTGAACGGTGCATTTATCATGACTTGTCGTCTTCGTTCCTGAAACATAAACAGGCTGAAATCCAGCTTTACACGCTTTTCGAATCTGATGCCATCTTCGTGCAGCGTCTTCCCGATGTTCCCGGTGACGGATTTCTGACTCTGGTCATTCGCCGGTTCGCATGATTCGGCAACCACGCAGTAGCCAGACCAGGCAAGATGAGAACAGCGTAACGATGACATAGCAAACTCTGACGATTCTGCGGATCATTCGCGTGTGGTCGTTGCTCACCGATTGATCATGGCTGTCGGCCACGACGCGTCGATGACAGAATCACTCAGCGGTGTAACCGTCGTGTTTTCCGTCTGACTTCAAATATCTGACTCCAAGCCTCCAGCGAACCAGCATGCTTCAGATCAATTACTCCAACTCCAATCAGAACGAGCAGTTGACTCATGACGAGACCGGGCCCGTTGAATTCGGACGCAGCCCGGGCATGACCGGTGCCCGACATCAGATTCTCGTCGATGATTTCGTGTCGCGCGATCAGCTACTGATTGAGCAGTTCGATGCTGATACCGTCCGGGTTCAAAACGTCAGCACTAAAGTCCCGGTGACTCTGGCCGACGGAACCCTCATTGGGCCGGGCTCCGAGTTGCTGCTGAACGTACCAGTTCGACTGACGACCGGTCACACTCAGATAGAAATCCAATCGCCATCCGCCACCGGTTCCGAAAACCACGGATCATCGTTGCGGACGATTTCCGCGCCGGTCTCGTCAGTTCCCGCGGCAGGAGGATTCAAATTCGATAGCGCGCCGGACAGCGGAACGCTCGTCGGCTGGTTCGAAACTCTGATCAACATTCAAAAGGCGACGCCCGGCTCAGACGCGTTCTACGAGCAAACGGCCCGAGCCATCGTGGACCTGATCGGACTCGACTACGGCCTGGTGCTGATCCGCAAAGGCAGTGACTGGAAAATTCTATCGGGGTACGCCGCCACACCGGACGTCTCGCTGCATTTCAGTCGGACGATCCTGCAGAACGTCCTTAACGAAGCGCGAACCTTTGTCCTCGACGACAACTCCAGTGCAGACGCTGAGAGTTTGACGAACGTCGAATCAGCGGTCGCGTCACCTGTATTTGACCCGACCGGCAAAGAAATCATCGGTGCCATCTACGGAGCCCGCCAATCATCAATGATGAGTGCCTCCACGGGAATTCGCGATCTGGAAGCTCAACTCGTGCAGGTCATCGCTTCTGTCGTTGGCACGGGTCTCGCGCGAGTGCAGAGCGAAGCCGAAGCCGCGCGGCGACGCGTGCAGTTCGAACAGTTCGTGTCACCCGTCGTCGCGCGAGAACTGGATCGAGACCCCGGCCTGCTGGCTGGAAGAGACCGCGAAGTCTCCGTTCTGTTTGCGGATATTCGAAATTTCTCGCGACTCTCAGAACGCATTGGTGCTGAGAATGTCTGCCGGCTCGTTCAGTCAATCATGAACCGTCTGAACGCCTGCGTCCGCGAATTCGATGGCACGACTGTTTGCTACTTAGGCGACGGTTTGATGGCCATGTGGAACGCTCCGGTTGATCAGCCCAACCACCCGCTGCTGGCCTGCCGGGCAGCGTTGGCCATGCAGAAACAACTCCCTGACCTCAACCGTGAATGGGGCGAGAAACTGGACACGGAACTCGGGATCGGCGTCGGAGTCAATACGGGCATCGCGATGGTCGGCAACACCGGCAGCGACGAGAAGCCGCATTACGGACCGCTCGGCCATCACGTGAACCTCGCCAGCCGAGTTGAAGGCGCCACCAAACACCTGGGCGTGCCGATTCTGGTCACTGGCGATGTCCGCTCAAAACTGGACTCCTCCGTCGAAACGCGTCGCATCTGCCAGGTCCGAGTCGTGGGTATGAACACACCCGTCTCGTTGTATGAACTGCGAGGCGATGTTGACGACAACTGGCGACAACGGCGCGACATCTACGAATCCGCTCTCGCTCATTACGAAGCTGGCGAATGGGCTCAAGCCTGCCAGTCATTGAACCCACTACTGGCAGCCACCGAGTCAACCTTCGACCTCCCCAGCCTGGGCCTGATGAGCCGCTCGATCGAGCACATCAAATCCCCCCCCGTCGAGTTCGATCCCGTGTGGAATTTGAGTTCCAAGTAATATTCGTTCATGTACCGTCGCAATGGCAGAGTGCGTCCTGACGCCCAGTTTCGAAAACGATCAGTAGGCCGAAACAAGCTCCGCGCCGCGCCGGCACTCAATCACGGTTCGCCTGCCAGAGCGGCGCGGAGCTTGTTCCGGCCTACGTTGCTCATTGCATTGGTTATTTCAGAGACGCCAGATACTCCAGCAGGTCGCTGAGGTCCTCGTTCGTCAGACGGTGGTCGAGGCCGTTGGGCATGACTGACGTGGTTGACTCGCTCATTTCTTCGATCGAGCCGCGAGCAATGCGGACTTCGGACAAGTCAGACTTGCGGAGCATCAGAGAGTCCGTCGTTTCGCGAGTGATCAGGCCGGAATGAACTCGACCACGATCCGTGACGATCGTCCAGGAATTGTAGCCGCGAGCGAAGCTCGCGCTGGGGAACATGATCGCTTCCAGCAGATCGCGTTGTTTGCGGATTGCTCCGATTTTTGTGAGGTCCGGACCGACTTTGCCGCCCTGCCCTGCGACCGTGTGACAACTGGCGCAGGCTGTTGTTTTTCCGAAAAAGATCTCCCGACCGCGAGTGACGTCACCGGCCGCCAGTGACAACTGGCGTTGCTGCAACACGACTTCGTTGGTCGTTTCGAGTCGGCTGTCAACAAAAGTCTGCACGTCGGCCCGCAGTGGATCGGGAGTGCTTTTCAGAAACGCGAGCAGCTCAGCTTTGGGAAGTCGCAGTTCCGCCGGTAACTTCTTCAATGACGTCAGGACGGCGTGTGTCAGGTCCGTGTTCAAGTCGCTGGAAAATTCCTGCAGGAGAATTCCCACTGTCAGTGGTCCGGCAGTGGCCAGTTGATCGGCCATCTGATGACGCTGCGATCCCGATAGCGGCAGCTTGACCGCCGTTCTGGCCGCTGCGAGCTTCTGCAATGGAGCAACGTCCTCGCCCATCTGACTGATCAGAAACCCCAGCTCTGCATCGCTGACTTTCGAACGACGACCGGCACTGGCCGCGAGCGCGTCGATTCTCAAGTCAACAGTCTGCTGTTCGTCGTACGCGAGTTTCCGCAATTCGTCATCGAACGCGCCGCTGTCAAAAGCCGCGACTGTTCTGACGGCCTGATGCCGGACTGCCGAATCCTGACTGCTGAAGTTGGCCGGAATCTGCAACGCCCAACTGGCTGGCAGTTCCGTCAGGCCAGATTCAGACATCACTTCCAGCAGCAACAGTCGCGACGCCTGAGGCAACTTCTGATCCAGCAACAGGTCCGACACCAGCTTCTGCACCGTCTCGTCGCCGGTCTGCGTGCGAAGAAAACCGCGAATCATCACAGCTCTTCCAGACGGCTGTTGAACGTCGCGCAGCCAGCTGCTCAGCAGAGCCAGCGTTTCACTCGCCCAGCCTGCATGGCGAGAGATCACCTCCAGCGCGGCTTTGCGCAACGGCTCGTCATCCGTGTCGAGCAGCGAGACCACGGCTTCGCGCGAAAGATGGTCGCCTTCCATCTGGTCGAGAGTGATCAGCGCCGCTCTACGAACGACAGGACTCGGATCCGCCAGCAACGCCAGCGTCCCGTTCTGATCCGCGATCCGAATCGCCGCCAGAATGATCGCGTGTTCCGTTTGCCGGTCAGTTGGTTCCTGATCGGTTAACTGATTGTCGAGAGCCAGTCGGCGCAGCAGTACCTGAACGGTACATTCCTCACCGGTCTTGCCAGGTTGCACTTGTTCGAGTTTGGACACCCGCATCTGAGTCGCAAACACCACGCCGATCAGCCTCGCCAGCGCTCGTCGCATCGCCGCCGATCTCGCACGGGAAAACTCGTCACGCAACTCCAACTCCAACTCCAACTCAGAAAAGCGATTGGCACCGGGCCCGCTAACCGAGTCTGCAATGGCAGTGGCAGCTGCGATGCGAACGTTGTCCGTAACATCCACATAGTGACCAGTCACCAATGCGAAAAGAATTCCCGTTCGAGTTCTGTCCAACTGTCTGGCCAGCGTCCATACCAGATTGATCTGTCCGACCTCGCTGAGGAACGTGCCACCCGGTGGACCAAATTGGCCTGCCAGAATCACGTCTGACTTCCACCGTTCGGTGACCGCTTCAATCGCCTGTTCAACAACCGCTGGCCTGCCGTCGTCCAGCAGCGTGACCAGATCCCGCAACGGAAGCTTTTCGAATTCAATATCCTTTCCGCGAGGGTCAGCGACCTGTGTACCGTCAAGGCTCGAACCTGCTCGGCGAATTCGATAGATCGCGCCGGCAATGTCCGGTTTGGCGATTTGCGAGGTCGGACAGCCGATGCGGAACCAGCCGCCGGTGTCGATCAGCAGCAGACTTCCGTCGGCGTCTTCGAGAATGTCGGTCGGGTGGAAGTCGGGATCGTCGCTGGTCAGAAACTCGGTCTCGGTTGTTCGAAACGTTCCGCCGGCTCGTTCGATTTTCGAAACGATCACTTTTCCTGAGTTGAAAATCGACGTGAAGATTCTGTCTTTGTACTCGTCACCGAGCACCGACGAGCGGTAACGGCACATGCCCGAAACGGCGACATGCCCGAACTTCGTGATTGGCCCCAGCAGGTCACCAGTTCGAGTGAACTCGGCGATGCTCGCTTCCTGATGCGGATACACACCGCCATCCTGCCAGTGGACCAGAC
>JABMPE010000701.1 GCA_013203845.1 Rhodopirellula sp.
GAAAGCCAGCGTTTTTGCACGCCTGCCGAAAGCACACCACCGAAGCAGGGGTATTACGTTCTGGTCGGCCAATCCAGGATGTCGATTCTGCCAGCCGACACACCAAGGTGCCGCAGCATTGGCGTTGGATGCGACTCGGGAATCTGACATCGAAGATAGGGTCTGGAAGTACGCCACGTGGCGGAGCGAAGGTATATGTCCCGACTGGCGTCGCTTTTCTGCGATCGCAAAACGTGTGGAACGATGGAATCACGCTTGATGATGCTGTCTACATCCCAGAGTCGATTCACGAACGAATGCAGAACACTCGCGTCATCGCTAACGACATTTTACTGAATATCACGGGAGCATCACTTGGACGTTGTGCGAAGGTGCCTGACGATTTCCCGGAAGCTAATGTCAGCCAGCACGTTACGATCATTCGTCCGCTTCTCCCGGCATTCCGTCATTTTCTCCACCTGTGCCTTCTGTCTCCCATGGGCCAGTCAATGATTTGGGGACGGCAAGTTGGAATGGCTCGCGAAGGTCTCAGCAAGAAAGTGTTGGAACAATTCGAGATCCCATTACCACCGTTGGAAGAGCAGAAGCGGATTGTGGCGAAGGTCGACGTGTTGATGGGGTTGTGTGACCGGCTGGAGTCGCAACTGGCCGAGCGAGCCACGCTCATCCCCATCCTCTCTCGCGCCAACCACGACCGCTTCGCCCAAGACCCCACGGAAGCACATCTCCGAGCGATCTTCCATGAGCCTGGTGCTGCATCGGCTGATGATATTCGCAACACAGTGCGCCAACTTGCAGTTACGGGTCGTCTGGTCTCAAGATGGGAGCCCCGTGATGACGCGAAGGATCTAGTGAAAAAAATCCACAATGAACGATCTCGACTTGAGGAACTGGGCACTATAAAGCGAACTTCCTCCATCGCTGGTGTTGTTGCTTCGGACGCACTTCCGGCAATTCCGAAACATTGGCAATGGACGAGACTCAGTAATATCACTGCCAAAATTGGCTCTGGAAGTACTCCAAGAGGTGGTTCCAAGGTCTATGTCACAGAAGGAATTCCATTCCTTCGGTCACAGAATATTTGGAACGATGGTATTCGGCTCGATGATGTCGTTTGTATCAATCCAGAAACTCACGAACGAATGGGCGGAACTCAAGTCGAAGCGAACGACGTACTTCTGAACATTACAGGCGCATCACTTGGTCGATGCGCATTGGTGTCGGGCGAGTTAGGAGCAGCAAACGTAAGCCAACACGTGACTATTATTCGCCCGCTGATTCCTGAGCTGCGAACCTTTATCCATCTGTGTCTGCTGTCACCTTTTGGCCAAACAATGATTTGGGACCGACAGGTTGGAATGGCCCGCGAGGGATTGAGCAAGAAAGTCCTTGAGCAGTTCGAGATTCCTCTCCCACCAATGGATGAACAAGGTCGAATAGTTTCAAGGGCGAGGGAACTGCTCAACCTCTGTGACAACCTTGAGCGACTGTGGAAAGATTGCCGGGCTGTCGCAGAAGCATTTGTGAACTGTGCTGTAAGAGAGATGACAGCATCTAAAGAACTGGAAATCGGGATGGAGAAACCACCGACTATCACAATCAATACGACACTTACGTTAACTGGGCAAGACGGGGAAGGGAGCATCGGTCCGCTCACACAACTGCTTTCAGCGCATCCCCAAGGCCTGTCGTCGAAACAGCTTTGGAAGCAGTCAGGGCTGGAGATTGAAGGTTTCTATCGCCAGCTGAAAACAGAAATGGCTAACGGTTGGATCGACGAGCCAGTGAAGGCCACGGTCAAAGAAGTCGAGGCCAATTGATGCAGCTTCATCGACTCAAGATTGACTGCTTCCGTAACCTGCGGGCCTTTGAAATCACGTTCGCAGCAACTGCCGACGTCGATGGTGAGTCACGCCGACTCCGCAGCCATGCCGTCATCGGTCAGAATGGCTCGGGCAAGTCCAACATGCTGGAAGCCATCGTCACGATTTTCCGCGATCTGGATCTGAATAATCTGACGCCATTCGGATATGAACTGGTTTACGAAGTTCGTGGTTTTCACATCCATGTAGTTGCCGAGGCCAACTGCGAGCCACAGATCACGATCAATGGAGAGCCTGCCGAGCCGTGGCTGCTGAGTGACACCTTTCGCGAGAGTCCGGAAACGGGCGAAGCGGAACGGGGAAGTGCTCGAAAGTATTTGCCGTCGCACATCTTCACCTACTACTCAGGCAAGAGCGAACGGCTCGAATCCCTGTTTCAAGAACATCAACAGCGATACATCGAAGATCTCAATGACTTCAGTGACGCAGTTGATCCGTATTCACTCCTTCGCAGGCTGTTTTATTGCCGTCACCCACACTCAAAGCTCGTGTTACTGGCGTGCCTGCTCGCCCCTGAAAAGCCGCTCAAGGACATTCTCCACGATCTGCGGATTGAAGACGTCGACTCAGTGCTTTTCACGCTCAAGAAGCCCTATCGACTGTCCGGAAGGTTGTCTGAGACCAACATCAAACGGGGAGATAATCGCTTCTGGTTCGATCGAACTCGCTTCACCGAAGAGTTTCTGGGCAAGCTGTGGGATCTCGCGACGGCTCCCATCGACCATACGGATGAGAAGACAATCGACTTCAGAGGACGAACCGAACCTCAAGAGGTGCTGTACCTGTTCCTGAAAGATCGGGAAGCCCTGCAGGAACTCAAGGACCACATCGGCGACTCCTACCGTTTCTTCCAGTACGTCGAAGGCAGCTACATCGCCGATCTGCTGGACGACGTCCAGATCTTCGTCCAGCACAAGAACGCCGACGACCTGCTTTCGTTTGAGCAGCTATCCGAAGGCGAGCTGCAGCTTCTCACGGTGCTCGGCCTGATGCGAATAACACATCAGGACCAATGCCTATTCCTGCTCGACGAACCCGATACGCACCTGAACCCGATCTGGAAGCTCCGATACTTCGACGAGATCGAAAAAGTTCTCAAACAGGACGAAGACGAGATCATCCAGGGCGATTCGCAAATCATCATCACGACGCACGACCCCATGATGATCGGCAGCCTCAAGAAGGAGCAGGTTCGAGTACTCAGGACACATGACGGAAAGACCGTCGCCGCCGAGCCAGATGAAGACCCACAAGGCATGGGCGTCGCAGGCTTACTGAAAAGTGAATTCTTCGGCCTGCGATCGACAGTCGACACTGAAACTCTTCGCAGGTTAGATCGTCGCAACTTTCTCTATGCCCAGGGTGAAGAACGTAGCTCCGACGAGGATGCAGAACTGTCACGACTCAGCGGCGAACTATCAGACCTCGGCTTTGCCAGTGATTTCAGAGATCCTTACTTCGAACTGTTCGTCAAACGAATGGCAAAACACACGAAGTTCCAAAAGGAAACGCTCTCCGCCGAAGAGCGGGACGAACAGGATGCAATTGCCGATCAGATCATCGACAAAATCCTCGCCGAGGAGGACGTCGAATGAGATGGGTCGACTTCGAGGGAAAAAAGCCAACTGACGATGACATCCCAGGCTGGACGCCATGGTCTACGGAAGAATGGCAGGCATGGCTCGACAAGTCCGACGAACTCTTACGCGAGGTCGAACGACTGCACAACGTGCCCGATATCGAAGCCCGAAATAAGTACATCGACGACAACAGCGATCACTGGGGAAAACTAAAGCCGTGGCTGTTCGCGATCTCTCATGGAAAATGCTGGTTCACCGAGGGGCGTGACATTTGCTCGCACAAGGATGTCGAGCATTTTCGTCCTAAGAAGCTAGTCAAGAACATCGATAAGACCGAGCAGGACGGCTACTGGTGGCTGTCGTTCAATTACAGGAACTTCCGAGCATCCGGCAACGTGCCAAACAGGAAGAAGGGAAACTGGTTTCCCTTGCATGAGGATTCACGGCGTTCGCAGTGGACGGCCCGATGCGAAGAATCCGAAGCCCCGTATCTGCTTGATCCAATCCGCCAGACAGACGCGGAACTGGTCGCATTTGACGATGAAGGAAACGCCATCCCTGCACCTGGCATCGATCCATGGGAAAAACTGCGAGTCGAAAGATCGATCGAGTGGTTGAAGCTGAACGAGCACGACGATCTGCCAGAAGAACGGCGAAAAGTCTGGCAGGAAGTGTCACAAGCGATCGACGCATACCTCGAAGCTAAGAAGGCCTATCGGCCGGGAATAAATCCAGCACCTGCCGAGACGATGGAACAGCAGCTACGAGAGATTCGGAAGAAGACACGCGAGAAAGCTGAGCTGTCTTCCGTCGCCATCTGGTGCGTCAGGTTCCGCAACGACGACCGACTCCTTCGCCTTGTACAGACCTGAGAACGTGCAGCATGCCCCTCGAACTCGGAATCTGGCGAATCGACAACGGATTTGACCGGATGCAGGTCAGCTCACTGGAGCTGGAATCCCGGCTGGAAGACATCCTGCATCGGGACATCACGATCGCTTCGCCGAATTGGCTCGTTATCGGCCGGCAGGTCCAGACTGACTACGGCAAGTTCGTTGATCTGCTCGCGATTGATCCCGACGGCAACCTCGTCGTGATCGAACTGAAGCGGGACAAGACGCACCGTGACATCGTGGCTCAGGCTCTGGACTACGGTTCCTGGGTGCGTGATCTTCGCAACGAAGACGTGGCCCACATCTTCAACGAGTTTAACCAGAAGTATCACCCGGACCGAGCCGACCTCTCGATCAATGACGCCTTCTGCCAGCGATTCAGCGTCAAGGAGATGCCCGACGAACTGAACGACTCGCACGAACTGGTGATCGTCGCGTCCAGCCTCGACGACAGCACCGAACGCATCGTGCAGTATTTGGCCGACGAGTACGACGTTCGGATCAACGCCATCTTCTTTCGCGTCTTCCGTGACGGAGACCGCGAATACATCACCCGCGTCTGGCTCAAGGATCCCACCGGCTCCGATGTGCCGACAAAAGAATCCGGCCCGAAGGAAGCATGGAACGGCGAATACTACGTCTCATTCGGCGAAGGCCCGCACCGTTGTTGGGAAGACGCCGTGAAGTACGGCTTCGTCAGTGCCGGCGGCGGAACGTGGTACAGCAATTCACTCGGCATGCTGGAGTCTGGCTCTCGAATCTGGGTCAACGTACCATCACGCGGTTACGTCGGAGTCGGCAAGGTCACTGCCCCGGTCTGCAAAGTCGATGACTTCACTGTCCAGACTGACAACGGCCAGCAAATTCCCATCGGCGAGGCCAAAGTCAAAGCTGTCAGCATTCTCCATGATCGGAATGACGCCGAACGAGCCGAATACTTCGTCCGTGTGGAATGGCTGAAAACAGTACCGCTGGAACAGGCGATCCGAGAAACCGGCTTCTTCGGCAACCAGAACTCCGCCGCTCGCCCCCCGAGCTCCCAAATGGCGACACACGGTCGATCGCCTGAAGAAGCGATTCTCGGTTGAGTAAATCGACTTGACCGCCGGATGGTTTCGCCTGCTTGCGCAGAACTGGGATCTGCGCTACGATGGGGACAGTTTTCCCATCACAGCAATGCCATTACCCGAGCATCAAGCCCAGGAAATTCCCATCGACCATGCTGATTCCACCTGCATGTTCCAGCCCGGCCCGGAAAAACCATTCGTCGCCACACCAGCGGCCATCGATGCGTTTTCGCACGAAGTGATTATCGAGTGCCTGCGTGTACTGCGTCACAAAGCCGACGTGAGTCAGGGGCTCGACTATCTTCAAGTATTCCAGGCGGAAGACGGCTCGAAACTCTGGTTCATCGAAGACGGCCCCGGCGGCGCCATCACCGCGTTAACGCCAAGCGATTACTGATCAATTCCAAACTCCTGACGCCAGCTCTGACACTTGTCGGTTCCGATTTCAAAATCCCGGCAGATTGACGGGCGATGTTCATGATGCCGGCATCGCATGGTCGATTTGTCGAGCCAGATACAGGCACGGTCCGACCGCTCGACACCGGCCAGCAGTTGTTGCAGGTATTTCCGCAGTTCGTCACGCAACGCTGCTGGAAGCGCGGCAATGCGTGCTGCGTCCTCCCGGCAACTCTCATCAGCCATCATATCAGCCGAACTTAACAGCATCACATAACCCGGTGGCGATTCCTGCTCCATGCAGCACGCACCACAGTCATCACATGAATCGATGACTGGCAAAGGGAATTCCATTGCCGCCATTGTGAACGAGACACGAATAAAGCGCAAGCCGATTTTTCGTGGACCGTACAGCCCACTCGATCCGCCCCTCACACACTGGTCGATTGCTTTGCATTCCCCGGAGCCAGCCGTCGGTCACTCGCCCGCGAATGGTGACGGATGGATGGCGAAGGGAATGCAAAGCAGGCTGCATTTCCTGGTGATGCTGGAAGGAGCTGGCGTGAAAACTCTGCTCGCGACCTGCTGGCACGCATCTGAATTGTCGGAGATTTGATTGCGCCTTGGGACGGACTCAGGCAGTCTGAAAATCCTCTGCCATGTGTGCAGGGGAACGCGTTTGAGCGTTGCGATCATTCTCAAGTCGGGCCGAAGGAGCAGTTTCATGCGAATCAGGAAGGTGGACGGCGTGTGCCGTCAATGTGGCGGCGAACTGGAAATCATCGATGCAGATGACGCGACAATGGATGTCGAGTGTCTGGATTGCGGCGATCTGTGCGTGCTGGAACCCGATGCGTTTGGCGATGGCTGCGTCGACTATTACATCCCCTTTATGGCATCCCGAGCGGAATGCCATGACTGAAGGAGAACGCTATGGATCCGCAGGCAGCTTTCCATGAAATGTTGACAGCGTTAAGAGATCAGGAATGGGAGTGCGTACAGGAAGCAGCAGATACGCTGCGAACATGGATGAATCGCGGCGGCTTTCCTCCAGAAACTCTGGGAGCTGACTCACTGGGAGCCGAATGGCACGGTCCGGTCGCGGCGTTCGTCTGCGATCTGGCCGCTTCACGGGCACTGGACGCTCTGGCAAAACGGACACGGGAAGGAGTGTGCTGAATGTTTCACTCCAGCCGTGTGTGGTGTGTTTCGGAAGTCGCTTCCGTCGCCGAACTGGCACGGATGCTAAAGGAATCAACCTGGACACTGTGTTCGGGATTCGTCATCACCGGCCACTCAGATTACCTGTGGCTGAATGATGCGTTGAGCGAAGACAGTGCTGTCGAGATCGCTGTTCTGAAAGGCGACCGGCAAACGGGTAAGTATCTGCAGATTGAAACTCTGACCGTGTCCTGGATGGAGCCTGAAAAAGTGGCCGGAGTCTTTTCCCGCGTCGTCCAAGGAGACTACGACGTCAACGATTTCGTCCACCGCGTCCATCCGCTTCTACAGACACCAGCCCAGCACGGACGCTGCCCCTTGTGTGCCTGAACAATGCTCAGACTCGCCCGCTTCCAATCGGAAGCGGGCCTTTTGAATAGACAGCATATTCACGCCCCGGTCATGCGACTGATCAATGGTGGAGACTGCCGATTCGTTCGGGCCAGACGGCTTCGGGCAGTCTCCAGAGATGAACCGCGTAATCGCCGTCCCCGACCACACGACGCTTTTCACTGTTCCATGTACCACCTCCACCCGATGCCAGGAATCGTCCGTCAGGTGACAGAGCAATCTTATCGAATCGAACGGTCTCTGACTGCTGCTCATGCACGATGGACTTTGTCTGGATGTTCCAGATTTGGAGTTCACGGCTTCCCGCGACGATGAGGTGACGATCGTCCGGTGTCAGCAGGAAGTCTGAGCACCTGTCCGAAGAAAATGACCGGAAGACGTGCGTATCCTGAGTCCTGAAGAACGAAAGACGATAACTGGTATAGATACAGAAGAAATTACCGTCGGAAGACGTGGCGATAGTTCGAAGCTGATTGGCAGAGTTGCTGTAGCTCCTGACTTCAGTCTGACCGGGGATTTCAAACAGACGTGTGCCGTACCCTCTGCCGAGAGTGCTGATCAGCAAATGTCTGTTATCAGGGAGAAACTTCAATGCGACCATCGACAACTCGTCGCCACATTGTGTTTCGAATACGAGTCTTCCGTTTTTTCGGTCCCAGACTTTAGCCACCACCTTGGGAGGCTTTCCGTGTTTCTGAGTACTGTGGGCTGCGGAAATAGCACCAACCCACCGCGAGTCGGGTGAGATACCGACAGACAGGACCATCTCCCAGTTGTCATGCCCGTTGAATTCGCGAATAACAGTTGCCGAAGCGGCATCAATCAGTCTGACCTTGGGGGCCGGACCGAGAGATCGTCCCGTGACAAGCATCTTTCCCTCACGACTGAAAGCGGCGTCGATGATGCGGATCGAGTCGTCGGAATGACATTGTCGCAACTCACGTTGTGATTCAATGTCCCAGAAACGCACGGTCATGTCCTCGGCACTCGACACGATCGTTTTTCCATCCGGCGAAAATGTCAGGGACATCAGGGGTTCAGTATGTCCTTCCAGTGTGCCGACCAGTCCAGGTGGCCCGTCCGAAAGTGGAGTTCGGGCTGCTGCGATGCCGTCTACCGGAAGTATTGCCTCATTCCGTCGCGCAGCTGGATCCTGATTTCCCACTGATCGAGTTGTCGGTTTGAGCCCCGACTGTACGTGCACGTTTTTATTCTTCTGCCACCAGATGGCTCCGGCTGCAAGGCCAACGACTCCAGCGGTGGCCAGATGCTTCAGGGACGTGCGCCGGGAAAGCTGCACCGGCTCCCCATCAATGAACTGCTGCAGAACTTGTCGAAGCTCATCGGCAGACTGAAATCGATTCTTCGGGTGACGAGCCAGGCATTTCAAACAGATTTCTTCCAGTGCCTCAGGAATATCTGTGTTGAGTACACTCGGCGAAACGATCCTGGCGTTGATGACTTCTTTCAGTGTCGCTTCGACCGAATGATCGTCGCCGACCGGAAACGGCGGGCGACCGGTCAACAACGCATACAGCGTTGCACCCATTGCGTAGATGTCACTGGCAGGTGAGAAGCGACCAATCAGACCTTCCGCCTGCTCTGGAGGCATGTAACTGGGCGTACCGATCGGAGTGCCAGCCAGTGTCAGTCCTGGCCCGGCTGCTGCCAGCATGGCAATTCCAAAATCTGCCAGTTTCACCGTTCCGTCGCTGGACCTCAGAATATTTGCAGGTTTGATGTCCCGATGCAGAATGCCCTGGTGATGAGCGGTATCCAGTGCGGAAGCGATCTGCACCATGACACTGGCGGCATCATCTGGAGTCAGAACACCCACCTGATCCAGGCTGGTACCATCAACCAGTTCCAAAACGATCCATGCTTCGTCCCCATCAGCTTCGACGTCAAAAACAGAAACGATCGCACTATGCTTCAGGTTCGCCAAGGCATGCGCTTCCCGCTCCAGGCGTTTACGTTGACTCCCGTCGTCAATCGCCAGATCCATCCGCAGCAGCTTGATGGCACAGGAACGTCCCATCCGCTTATCGTGGGCCGCGTACACCTCAGATGACCGCCCGGCACCAAGTCGCTGGGTGACCCGATAGCGATCCGCCAGTAGAAACGGCAGCGTTCGTTGTTGAGTTTTGACCACCGACCCACCTGTCCTTGTGCTGACAACTGTAGATTTCCAGGCGACGATTCGTTGAATGATTCCGCAGAAACGATTCCGTCGCGTATAGTCTGTGAGATCCGGGCGTGTCTGGCTTTCCCGCCATGGAATGATAAGGAAACGGAGCAATCAGGATGAGCGACAGGGAATCTCAACACCAGCAGTCACTGGCATCATGCTGTTACGATGCCGTGAAGGGCTGGGTGGAGTCTCCCTCGGAAGCCGACTTTCCACGCGAATGGGAACGTAATCTGATTGCCTCGGGATTCCAGGAAGCAATCGATCAGACGGGCGGTCAATTCGCTCTGGGGAAGTCGCAACGGCTTCGCGTGCATTACGAGATCGAGAATTCTGACTCACGTCTGGCGGAAGACTTCCGACGGGAGCTGGTACTGGCTCTGGTGGAAATGCTGAGTACGGGAAAACCACAGGTCGAACGGTCGCTGTTTCGGCGTTTTTATCTTGTTGTGTCGTCCGAAACGGAGCAGACTGAAGCTCAACTGTCTTCCAGTTCCAGGATGTCCCCGTCAGCAGAAACCAACGGCGATCAGTCGCATGCGTTGACCGTTGCTGGAACAGGCAAGGTCGATGGGCTGCCAGAATTTCAAGCGTGGCTCACACAACCGCCGGATGCTTTTCGAGGGCTCCCGCAGGCCGTTGAAGCGATTCGTCGATTACGTGCCGCTCGCCGCGAACTGATTGATGCTGTCCTCCCACGTTTTCAGTTACTGCTTGATTCGCTCGCCGGACACTCGCTGGATACTCCCGAAGAGAATCTCGAACTGGCTCGCATGATCAATCAGGAACGCGCGGCCTTCAATCTGCAGTTTCGTGTCAAAGGTCCGGATCCGGTTCCAGTTTATTTGAACACTTCGCTGGCAGCTCGGGCGAAACGCGTCACGTTTCAGGCGATTTCGGCAGATAAACAGCGTCGTTCCATTATTGCGAAGACCACGTTCCCGCCACTGGAAGCCTTTCTTCCGGAAACGAATGACCAGGCCAGATCGAAGAGATCCGATCCGCCAGCGGCAGACGGCGCGTAGATCACGTCTTATCTCGCCGCCACCGTAGACGAGGTTACGGATGCCGAACGCTGCCAGGCCTGAAGAATTTGTCGTGGGGATGTAAAGGAACTGGTCTCCAGATGTTTTCGTCGGATGGCTTCCAGCCGTGCCCGTTGCGGTCCCTGAAAGAATTCCATCATCGCGCCCCATGCGTAGGGGCCCAGGGGAGAACCTGACTCGCGCTGTAAGGCCTCGTATAACCGATTGGCGAATTGCCTGTCCTGCTTCAGGGCGAGTCGCGAGATGGCATGAAAGTATTCCGGTCGTGCATCGTCAGGGACATCGTCAGCGGCCTGGCGAAAATCGGCAATGGCTTCCTTGTAGCGTATGTCGCGCCATGCCCGGTATCCATCCCAGAACACAGGGTTGTTCGATAGTCTGGTGCCGGTAAAAGATGGCGGCGGTGATTGATCCGGAATCGTGTCCAATGGGGGTTCCGTCGAACCCGACTGCGGTGGAGGCAGGGTGGCATCAGCCAGCGGCGGAGGGGCTTCACCATCGGCCAGAAACCCGATATCAAGAACGGCACTCGATGAGCATGTCTCTGCCAGTGATGGTACTTTTCGGGCCTTGCTGAGCAGCAACTGCTTGATTTCGATGGCTGAGAGATCGCGATATTTCGGATGCGACCACACAAGTGCTGCCGCTCCGGCCACAAACGGGGCAGCCATCGAAGTGCCACTGTTGAGCACATAGCCTTGCGGATTCAGACTTCCTGGAGCACAGCTGTAAATGCCGTGCCCAGGGGCGGCGATGTCAACTTCCCGTCGTCCGTAGTTCGTTGTTTTGCCACCCCAGTCTGGACGCTGATCGTTCTGATCGACGGCGGCCACCACCAGAATGTTGTCCAGCGGAACCGTTGCCGGGAAGACCTGCTGTTCGTCGATGTTGATCCCGTCATTTCCAGCAGCAACGATCACCAGACAGTCGTTCTTCGCGGCATATTGCAGGGCCTGCAAGACCGCACGGGATCCCTGGCCGGGATGTCCGAAACTGCAGTTAATGACACGGGCTCCCTGTCGCACCGCATAGTAGATTGCTTTGGTGACTTCGGCATCGGACGCTCCCACGGGAGGCAGACCAGGTTGACCTTGCCGGAAAATCTTGACTGGCAATACAGGCACGCTCCAGCAGACACCGGTCAGTCCCGTTCCATTGTTTCCGACTGATCCCAGAATGCCGGCACAATGAGTGCCGTGCCCGTCGATGTCAGCGGGATCTGCGTCTTCTGATTGCGTGTCACCACAGAAATCGTAACCGTGTACTTTGCCATAACGACGGGCCACGTTGTCACGCAAATCTCCGTGAGCGTAATCCACACCCGTATCAATGACAGCGACGGTGACAACGGACTTTTGAATGACACTCCACGCTCGTGGGGCGCGGATGCGATCGAGTCCCCAGGTGCCGGGAAGCCGCAGGGCGGGATCATTCGGCGTGACCGTCCCGCCGCTGTCACGGAACAGGCGGGGATCGTGTTCCGTTGAGGTGACGACAACCGGTTTCGGAAAATGAAATTCCCGGCGGCGATTCGCCTCGACATCCCGGATATTTCCATTCTGGACAAGCTGTTGCAGAAGATCACGATTGAATCCCTTTGGTATCTTTCCCCGCAGGAAGAAGTGACTGGCATTTCCGAAAAAGTCACGTCCGACGATTTCATTGACGTCGATGCCCTGATTCCGGCACAGGTCCAGCACCTGATCGAGCCGGTCTGACGGAAAACTGATCATCAGCTCGTCCGTCTGCCCGAAGTCGTCGATTTCTTCAGCCCGTGGAGTGAACTTGCTGAAGTCCATTTCAACTGGTTTGGGAGACCACTGGCGACCACTGCGTTCCGGCGGTGGGTCAAAATCACCACTGGCCTGACCGAAGACAGACGCCGTTCCGCAGAAAAAACAACACAACAGGCCGGCAGACAATACACGACCACGACCAGCAGCTTTCGAATTTCTCACAGGTGACTCCTCAACGGACTGGCTTCACGGTTTCACCGTCAATCAACGACGAACTCAGTAATACGAGACACGGTTTCCTATGCCGCTGGTCTTCACTTTCAACGCCTTACGCAGGGCATTCGGGATCTGAACGACGTTGCCGGTGCCGGATACCGAGAGGGACACGGTCTGGTCCGCACCGACACGAATGTCGCGTTTGCCACCGAGTCCATCGACTTCAATTGTGCCCGTCGCTCGGACACCGCTGGCGACCTTCAGCGTCACGACCTGCCCCGTTCCGCTGACCTTCAGGGAGAGCGTTGTTCCGGTGGGGGCAGGCGGTGGAAGTGACGGCAGAGCCGATGGCTTCTTCGGGCCATCGTCGGCATCTGTGGACAGGAACGCGTACAAGGGAGTCTGCTGACGACCTTCAGCATTCATTGGCTGAGTTGCCGCTTTCATTAAGCTGGTCCATGTCACTTTTTCTGACGCCAGACCCGTGTGCAACGCCTTGAGGAACTGCATTGTGAACATGCCGCCGCTGTCGTCGGAACTCCAGGCATATTCGCCGGGAGAAGCCGCTGCGGCCTGAAGTGTCCCCGAGGCTTCTCGAAACAGCCGAATGAAATTCTCCCGACGGAGTCCATCGGATCTCTGTACCTGAGAATCCACCGCAGCCGTCGTGACCGAGTTACAGCAATCGCTGATGACCAGCAGCAGACGCGGCCCCTTTTCCCGCAAGCGATCGTAGACCCAGGTCTGATCCAGTCCCTGGTTGTTTTTCGTGAAGAGGAATGGCCACCGATCATTTTTCGTCTTTGTCCGGAAGCCATGTCCTGCGAAATAGAACAGGACGACATCATCGTTGCCGGGTTGGACGGCCTTCACGGCAGTTGTCACGGCATCCCGTGACAACTGCCGTCCTTCAATCACCGTGACTTCAAATTCGAGCCCTGCATTCCGTGCGATCGCGGCGGCTTCTTCCCGCATGGATGACAGATCGCGAGCCGTGGAGTGCCCGATCTTCGCGTCGGTCGTATCCGCGACGAGAATGGCGTGCAGAGCGGAACTCTCCGCCAGACACGGGGCAGCGGCAGAACCGACCGTCAGTACGAGTGTGAGTAGAATGGACATTATTCGGCACATGGATCGGACTCCTTGTCTGCACTGGAATCGGGTTTGGGGTCTGGCTGGATGCGGGCGAGCAGCAGTTGCAGCCGTCCCAGTGCCAGGTCGCAGTTAAGCGTTACACGGTGTTCTCCGTGAACGACCATCAGCATCGCTCCGCTGGTATCCACGACGACGTCGACACTCTCTTTGCGGTGCGTCAGGCGAAAGGCATGCGTGGCCACGAACGGTCGACGTTTCTGGACGCCAAACACGAAGCTGGTGTCTGACAGGAGCAGCGAACGAAGTAACGACCGCTCCGCTTCGTTGAGTGCTTGTCCTGTCAAGGAAGCTGCCACTCCGTTGATCGTCACCGTTTCGGTCCGTGCGTCCGATGTTGCCCCGGATGTTGAGTCATCCTCCGTTGAACCATCGGATTGAACAGGGGCGCCCTCGGTTTCAGTCGAGGGATTGCTTTCGGTGTCGGGGACATCGGTGTCGGACGATCCGTCGGCCTCGACCACATCGAACTTCGGCAGAGTCAGCTGAAACGGAATAACGCGGTCGGCGTTCTCCAGCAGCTTGACTGTTTTCTCACCAAGCAGCTTCCTGACCCGCTGGCTGGCCTGCGGAGTGGCCACCTCATGCTTGTCCCACCGTCCGAATCCGTTGGCGGCTAGATCGACCAATGCGTCTGTTGCGGAGACCCGCAATCGCAGGTCGGACTTCCCGTCCTTATCCACATCGCCGATTTCAGCAGCCATCGAACGATCGCCGCAGCCGGTGAGTCTGACGTCCATTTCGCCGAAACCGTTAGCCGCCAGATCCAGCTCCCATGATCCGTCTGATTTCCAGTGCCCTCGGTCGGCCATGCCGTCGCCATCGAAATCACCGGGTGTGTCGCGGACGACCGTTTCGTCGTCCTGTGCGGTGACAATGGCCGTTCCGCAAACGGCCATCGCCAGACAGACAAGCAGCAGAGAATTACCTGGCATGTGTACCTCCAGTATCTGAGGAAAGTTGAGGGTTGACTGATCTTCGGCTCAGTCGTAGATTCTGAACATAACGTGTTTATGTAACGTATGGGCAATATGTAATTGATGCAAGAATACAATCCAGAAATCGTGAAAGAATTTGCCATCAGAGCACTCCGACTCCTTCAGGAAGGCGAGTTCTGGTCTCTCCTGCTCGCCTCACTCCTGCTGTTGTTCGTCGGTCAGCATCTCATTGGAGCCCGGTTTCGGCTCCAGAAAGCGGCGTTTGCCGTCGGGCTGACGGGCTTTCTGACGGTGATCGTGGCGGAGTTCGTCGAGACAGGATTCCCACAGGCGGATTCGCTGCCAGGCCTCCTGTTTCAGGCACTGCTGGGTGGAGGATTCTCGTTCTCGGTGGCCACCGTTGTTCTGCCACTCAGTGCGATTCTGTGGGACTGCTCGTTGGGAATCCCGTTTCGGACATTGCGGCGACTCGGCCGAAAGATCATCTCAGTAGTTACCAGTTTCTTCCGGGGCCGCCGTGAACGCGAAGAGCGGAAGCTTCAGTGTGAACGTCAGGCGGTGACTGATGCTCGTCGACGTGATCAGGAATCAGAGGCGGCCAAACAACAACAACTGTTGCGTGAGCAGCAGGCGGGTGACGATAGGCGGCGTCAGATCGCTCGGTTCGAGTGTCAGTTGCTGTTCGATCAACATCATACGGAGCTGTTGGAACTGTTCCCGGTGGCTTTCCTTGAAGGACATTTCAAGCAGTACATGAGCGACGACGTGTCACCGGAACTGGTCGAACGACGTAGCCAGGCATTGCAGGCCATGTTTCGAGAACGGCTGCGTCGCAGCGGATCAACGGAAGCTCGCCAGTTCGACTCGATCGGCGAACTTGTCGGCTGGTTTGATCAGAAACGCGACGAGATCAGGACGTCATTCGCCGACCCAACTGATCCAGATGCAGAACGCATTATCGACACTCTCAACACGCAGATTCTGCAACAGCGGGATCAGGCCATCAAGGAGTTCCTCAAATGAGCATGCTGCCTGTACGACTTGGCGTCGACCTCAACGATCATAACCGTCCGTTCTATCTCGACCCGGAAAGCCTTCGAACTCACCTCCATCTTGTCGGAGCCACGGGCGCCGGCAAGACCACCGCGATTCATGCAATCCTTCGTCCATTGATGGCCGAGCCGGGCGACC
Organism: Rhodopirellula sp.; assembly: GCA_013203845.1. Classification (GTDB taxonomy): domain Bacteria; phylum Planctomycetota; class Planctomycetia; order Planctomycetales; family Planctomycetaceae; genus JABMPE01. Next base: position 15,859 of record JABMPE010000701.1, read on the forward strand.
AGAACTGCCTGTTCGTCATCGACCCGATGGGAAATCTCAGCTTCGATCTGCTGCGCTGGATGGCCACGCCATACTGTCCGCAGCACGTTCGTGACCGGCTTGTCTACATCGAGCCGGCTCGCGATGAAGTTGTGATGCCGTTCAATCCGTTGCAGGCATGCGTCGACGACAACCGGTATTACCACGTCGCGAGAGCTGTTGATCTGATCCTGCGGGCGTGGACAGCTCAGAATCTTGCTGAGCAGCCTCGCCTGATGCAGTGGTCGTACAAAGCCATGACCGCGATGGCTGCCATGAAGTTTCCGATTGCGATCTCACGATTTCTGCTGCACCCCGGCAGCGATGAGCACGCGGCACTACTACGTCGTATCCCCGGTGAGATTCAGCATCACTGGCAGGAAATCCTCAAAGCCAAGGGCGGCGAGGCCGTCCGTATTCTGGAGTCGGTCAGGAACCGTTTCGATCCGTTCTACGAAGCCCCTCAGACACGCCGCATGTTCGGGACATTTGAGAGCCGCTTCGACACGGAACGTTTCATCCGTGAACGGCGGATTGTGATCGTCAATGTCGCCAAGCTTGGGCGTATTCCAGATCGGTTGGGAAACACGATCGGTTCATTAATCCTGAACGAGGTGTTCGAAACGGCGTTCAACATGGCCACGCTGCATGGGCGGCAGGCGGTCGAACCGACCTACGTTCTGATGGATGAATTTCAGCGGTTCGTCGGGCCGGATATTGAGGAGGCCC
>JABMPE010000702.1 GCA_013203845.1 Rhodopirellula sp.
AACCGGATTAGCAGTTGCCCTTCCTATGAACGAGCCCTCTCCCGCGCCGCTGATCGAATCGCCTTTTGACGTCGAGGCCGTTCGTCGGGACTTTCCGATTTTAAACCGTCTGCTTGAACAGGGACGGCATCGCAAGGGCCGACTCCCGGCGTTCCTCGACAGCGCTGCCAGCGCCCAGAAACCCGCCTGCGTCATCGAAAAGGAACGCGAAGTCGAAGAGCAATACTTCGCCAACGCTTACCGCGGAGTTTACTACTTTGGCGAGCGCATCGACGAAGAACTGGAAGCCTCGCGCGAACGAGTTCGGCAACTGCTCAATGCCGAATCCAGCGACGAGATCGTGTTTACATCCGGCACGACCATGTCGATCAACATGGTCGCACGAGCCTGGGGAGCGAAGTTCCTGCATCCCGGCGACGAAGTTCTGATCACTGACATGGAACATCACGCCAACATCGTCCCGTGGCAGATGATCTGCCAGGAGCGGGGAGCCACACTTCGCTGGCTGCCGCTCACTGATGACCTGAGACTCGACCTGTCGCAACTCGACGAGTACCTCACCTCAAAAACAAAGCTCGTCGCGGTGACGTCGATGTCCAACGTTCTAGGCACAATCAACCCGGTTCATGAGATCGCGCAAAGAGCCCACGCGGTCGGAGCGAAGATTCTCGTCGATGCCGCGCAGTCAATACCGCACGGACCGATCGACGTGCGAGGCGCAGAAGAGGGCGGCGACGGTCGTGAAATCGACTTCCTCGCCTTCTCCGGTCACAAGCTCTTCGGCCCGACCGGAATCGGCGTCCTCTACGGACGGGAAGAACTGCTGCGGGAAATGAACCCGTTCCTCGGCGGTGGCCACATGATCAGACGAGTCTTCAAAGATCATTCGGAATGGGCCGACCCGCCAGCGAAATTTGAAGCAGGCACCATTCCGATCGTGCAGGCCATCGCGCTGGGTGCCGCCATCGACTACGTCGAGCGTCTCGGCGTCGAAAACGTCCACCAGTATGAAGCCGCCCTGCTCCGTTACGCTCACGAGAAGCTTGAATCAATTCCGGGCCTGAAAATCCACGGTCCTGATTGTGAGTTCAAAGGCCCGATCTGCAGCTTCACGATCGACGGAGTCTCCGCCGAAGATCTGGCCAATCTTCTGGACATCAAAGGCGTCTTCGTTCGACACGGCCACCATTGCACTATGCCATTGCACGACAAACTGGGCATCACCACATCCGTGCGAACCAGCTTCGCGATGTACAACACCCGCGAAGAAATCGACCGCCTAATCGACGCGATCCATTTCGCACTGGAACGCCTCTCGTAGCGGTGGTTTGTCGCAGGCTGACTGCGTGTGACGAAGTCACCTCTCGACACACGACTTCAGGAAGTCGCCGCTTCATCGTTTGCCGCAGCCTTCAATCGAAGCTGCCCGCACGCCGCGTCGATGTCGGCTCCCTTGCGTTTTCGAACCGTCGCCACAATGCCTCTGGCTTCCAGAATCGACACGAACTCCGTCGTCCGCGACGCCGATGGCTCGTCGAATTCCAACGTCTCCACCCGATTCATCGGAATCAGATTCACGTGAGCGTTGCGTGACTTCAGCAGGCCGGCCAGTTGATGCGCGTGTTCCGGCTGGTCGTTCAGCCCGCCAAGCAAAACGTATTCAAAAGTGACTCGGCGACCGCTCGTTGCAAAGTATTCGTCCGTCGCTTCGAGAATCGCTTCAATGCCGATCTTATCGTTCACTGGCACGAGTTCATCGCGAAGCTGATCCGTCGAAGCGTGTAGGGAAACCGCGAGGTTGTACGGCTTGCCGACCTCGGCCAGTTCGCGAATCTTTGCCGGCAGGCCGACCGTTGAAATGGTGATCCGACGAGGACTCAAACCCAGCCCTTTTGAATCGGTCACGTCGTCCAGAACCGGCAACAGGATCGGCAGATTCTGCAGCGGCTCGCCGATGCCCATCACAACGATATTGGTCAGCCGCTCGCCAGGATCAAGTAGTCGATCAAGCCTGAGAATCTGCTCCAGAATCTCTTCGCGTTCAAGGTTCCGTTTCAAACCGAGCATCCCGCTGGCACAGAAAACACAACCCATTGCACAACCAACCTGAGTACTGATACAGATCGTTCGTCGATCCGGCTCGCGCATCAGAACACACTCGACCGTGTCACCACCCGGCATCTTCAGCAGCAATTTCTCCGTCAGATCGCTGGCAACCTGATGAGTGACAACCTCTCCCGTAAACAGCGTGAAGGATTCGTTCAGTTTTTCCCGAAGTGCTTTCGACAGATCGAGCATCCCGTCAAACGAGGATGCCCGATTCTCAAACAACCATCGCCGAATCTGATCCGCGCGAAACCTCTGCTCACCATGCTCAAGACACCAGGCCTCGATCTCTTCGTGAGTGAGTGAGAGGATTCCACGTGACACGTCTGACAACTTCCTATCCAAACCCGAGAAACTTCCCAGTCTTCTGTAACAGAAATCGAACCACGGAAGACACGGAATCCTTGCTCGTCTTCTGAGCCTGTTTTCGCGTGTCCTGTGTATTTTTTCGTGGTTTACTTTTGATCCTTGCTGCGCTCAGCCTTGGGGATCCCGAGTTTCGGAGGCTGTCCTTAGTTGAACGAATTGGCAATCTCGTCCGGCACGCGAGCCAGGTCGGCAAATTTCATTGACTCACTGATCCACGCAAGCGTGACCTGTCCCGTCGGGCCGCTTCGATTCTTGGCGATAATAAGATCCGCTTCGCCCGGACGATCTTCCGGATCGTAAGCCGCTGGTCGGTGTAGAAACATCACAACGTCCGCATCCTGTTCGATCGAGCCACTTTCCCGCAGGTCTGCCAGCCTGGGGCGTTTGTCTTCGCGAAGTTCGACGCCACGATTCAGCTGAGCCAGGGCAATAATCGGAGCTTCCACTTCCTTACACAGAAACTTCAGACGTCGGCTGATTAAAGCAATCTGCTGCTCACGCGGCGCTGATTTATCTTCCGGCTCAATGAGCTGCAGATAGTCAATGATGATGACACCAAGACCCCACCGACGTTTGATACGACGAGCGATGGCACCAATTTGAGCCATCGTTCGTCCGGGGATATCGTCGATGAAGATCTTCAGTTCGCTGAGTTCCTGAGACGCGACCATCAGCTGGTCCTGCTCGACTTCGTCCAGGTCACCCGCTCTTAAACGATGGCCGTTGACTCGGGCACGAATACAGAGCAAACGTTCTGCCAGTTCGAGCTTTGACTGTTCGAGACTGAATAACAGCACTGATGCACCAGATTCAGCCGCACCTTCGGCGATATTACAGACCAGTGCGGTTTTGCCCATACTCGGTCGAGCGGCCAGGATGGTGAGCTCCGTTGGTTGCAGACCGTTCATCTGCTTGTCGAGATCTTTGAAGCCGGTCGTCAAACCTGTGACATCGCCGGTCTGCTGCATTCGCTCGTTAATCCGATTGAACGCGTCAATCAGAATGTCGTGCAGGTTCATCTTCTCAACGTGTTCCTGCTGTTCCAGTATTGAGAAGATGCGCTGCTCAGCACTGGCCAGCACGTCTTCAGTATCTTTGCTGCCCTCATAGACTTCGCCGAGGATCTCGTTGCAGGAATAAGCCAGCGTTCGCTGAATCCATCGGTCGCGAACGATGTCCGCGTAATACCGCGCATGGGCAGCGTTCGGCACCGCTTCGAGCACCTGAATCAGATACTCGTCGCCTCCAACGACATCCATATCGCCGTTTCGTTTGAGTTCCTCGCTCAGCGTCACCGCATCACCACGCACGCCGCGCTCGTGCAGGCGCATGACGGCTTCGAAAATCCGTTGATTCGCTTCGCTGTAGAAGTGATCGGCCCGCAACACCTCGACGACATCATCGAGCGCTTCATGAGAAAGCAGGATGCTCCCGAGGACGCCCTGCTCCGCCTCAAGATTCTGAGGCGGAAGTTTGCCGGCAAACGATTCGCGAGGCGTTCGTATCTTATCCATGCCAATCCGTTTCAGAAAAGAGAACTCGAAAATGGCCGAGCCCATTACGTGCCACAAGGCGGATAGCGATCGCCTGCACATCCGGTGAACGACGCTGGTCGAGACAAAAAAAGCCCGACCGCCAGGCACGCGATCGGGCTGAAATTCTATAAGAGTTTTACGGGCTTCACACCGTCGCGGAAGCCTGCCTGCCGACTATTCAATAGCACCCGCTTTAGGAACAACCCAGACCTTGACTTCCGTCGCAACTTCGGGATCAAGCTGTACCTTGACGGTGTACATGCCTGTTTCCTTGAGTGGACCTTCCAGGCGGATCTGGCTGGCTTCGACCGGGAAGTTCGCAGCTTTCAGTTGAGCACTGATGTCTGCCGCCAGAATAGAGCCGTAAAGATGACCTTCCTTGTTGGCGTGGGCTTCCAGCGTGACGCTGTACTTACCAACGCTCTCGCCCAGCTCGCGAAGGGTCTTGATCTGCCCCATCCGTGCGGCTGCCTGAGCTTTTTTGTGTTCTTCGACAGCCAGCTTGTTTTCTTCTGTGGCGACTGTCGCAAGTCCCTGCGGGACAAGATAATTCCGAGCGAAACCGGCTCGAACTCGGACAATGTCTCCCTGAGCCCCAACCTTGGGAACGGCCTCAGCAAGCAGCAGCTCCGACATTCGTCGCCGACTTCCAGGGATCGCTTTGATTCGGTTTTTCCTGGGCATGTCTCTTACACTTCTAATCTGAATAAAATGTCTCTGTTTGTCTGACGTGATCGATCCCGCTCAGCAGGTCACATTCAGTAGCGTGGCCTTCCAGTGGCCCACACCGTAGCAAACATCAGAATGGTACATCATCGTCCGGAGGACCACTTCCGCCGTGAGTTTCAAACCCGCCTCCAGCAGAACCTGGTGCTGGAGAAGAAGCCGTTGCTGAAGAACCAGCCGATGCTCCGCCACCTGCACTGAAACTCTGGCCGCCTCCACTGCCCTGCGAGGAACCGTCTCCCCGTCCTGGCAGCATCGTCATATTCTCTCCGACCACTCGCAATTTACTTCGTTTCTGGCCGGTCTCTTTATCATCCCACTGATCCAGCTGCAGACGTCCTTCAATCAGGACGCCTCGGCCTTTGCTGAGGTACTCTCCGGCGACTTCCGCCTGACGTCCCCAAAGAGTGACATCTACAAACGTCACTTCTTCTTTTCGCTGATTCGTCTGCTTGTCGAACCAGCTCCGATTCACTGCCAGACCAACTTCTGAAACAGCAGTTCCTGACGGCGTAAATCGAACTTCAGGATCACGAGTCAAATTACCCATCAGGATGACTTTGTTGAAACTAGCCATTCCGTGTGACCCTCCACAATAATTCGGAAACTCGACCTCTCCAATGAGAAGTTTTCCGCCATCCAGAAGCAGACTAATCAGCAGCGTCAGCCGTCACCTCGTCATCGACGTCGACATCAGATGACCTTTCATCAGACGACTTTTCATTGTCAACCACCGGATCAACCATTCGAAACGCTTCACCACCAACCATCTCAACCATCTGATCGAAGAGCCCCTTTTCGTGGCTCAGGATGAGGTGTCGCAGAACATTTTCGTTCAACTTGACGATACCATTGATCTCGTTCACAGCCCGACTTTCGGCCGTAAAAAATGCCAGATAGTAAAGACCTTTACGGTGTCCGTTGATCGGGTACGCGAGCTTCGAATCCTGCCATGGGCGATGTGCAGAAACCGTCCCGCCAACTTTCTCGATGATAGCAGTAACCTCTGCCGCTGCCGCGTCCGGACTTGCACCAAACCGACCGCTGTCGAGGATAAACATTCCTTCGTAATGATTGATCGCCAAAACTCTACCCCTGTCAATGTGACACGCCAGCTGAAGCCGAATCGTGTCAGTTCGAATTTTCGCCAGCAGATTCCCGCCCGGATGGGGTGGTGGTCGAATCGCCTTCCGCTGGCAAATCGTCCGGGCCACTTTGCTGACCGTTCCCTTGTTTATTCCGCTGTTTCTTTGGCTTTGGTTCTTTCGGAGGGTTCAGCCGGTTCATCGCCAGCTCAACACCATCCTTAACCCAATACTCAAGTCCGTCAGCAGCTTCCTGCACACACACATCGACCAGTTGCCGATCTGCATCTGAAAACCGCTGCAGGACATAATCACTTGCAGCCATCCGTCCCGGAGGACGCCCTATTCCTACTCTCAACCGGGAAATCTTATCCGTTCCCAAATGCCGAATGGTGTCTGCCAGTCCATTTTGACCACCAGCAGAACCGGCTGCACGAATCCGCAACCGTCCGACATCCAGATTCATGTCGTCGACCACGACCATCACGTCGTCGTGCTCGATCCTGTAAAAATCAACACACTGCCGAACGCTTCTGCCGCTCGCATTCATAAAAGTTTGCGGAGCCAGCAGAACCACCTTCTCTCCGTTGATCAAACAGTCCGTTACCAGACCGTCGAATTGCGACTTCGCTGCAGGACAGAAATGTCGATCAGCAAAAGCATTCAGTATTTCAAACCCGATGTTATGTCGAGTTTTATCATATCGAGGACCAGGATTTCCAAGTCCTACGATGAGCTTCATCATCTAACCCACCGCTTTGGGAGAAGTTATTCGTCTTCGTCTTCTTTAGCTCGACCGATAACTTCCGGCTCAGCAGCAGCTCCGATGTCTTCCTGAACGATTTCGACATCTTTGACTTCCACAACTCGCAGAACAACCGTGTCGCTCGGCAGAGATGTCGTGAGGTCACCGTCAAAAGCCAGATCAGCAATCGTTACCTGGTCGCCAATCTTCAGCGCCCCAATCCGGACTTCAACCTTCTCCGGAATGTTGTAGACCGGGCAGTTAACGCTGACCTGATGCAGAACGTGTTCAAGAACACCCTCATTTACCGTTCCACGAGTCGCGACTGGAATTTCAAGATCGACTCGAGCGTTTGGATCGACTCGCTGGAAATCGACATGGAGAATGTGGAGCTGGAACGTGTCCCACTGCACTTCACGAATGATGGCTTTCTCCTCAGTGCCATCAATCACGAGATCACACACATGCGAACCAGAGAGGATCAGCGGCTTCAGCTCATCACCAACAATGGTCAGCGAAAGACCTTCCTGACCAAGCCCGTACAGATTTACGGGAACCTTACCTTCGCATCGCATCCGACGAGAGTGTGACGTTCCAATTTGCGTCCGCTTTTCAGCGACGAGCTTGCCTTCATTTGCCATTGTAATGCTCGATCATCTTATCAGTTAAGCACTTATGTAATTTGCCGAGTGCTTCCAGTGCACGTTCGACGCAGAGATTCTCAGCGGAGTCCCACCGTCGTCAGGACCAGAGAAGCGGGGAAGATACCGGCGGCCTCAACGATCTTCAACCGATTGACATGGAATGACTTCAGGTGATCAGACCACTTCTCCCGTCCGCTCCTGTTTCGAGCCGGCGGGCAGAAGAAATGTCGGCATTTCTATTCGACGATCAGAGTTTGTAAGTCTTCTGCAGACGCGACCATCAAAGATCTCACCATCCTGGAGTGCCGTCTTTGAAGACTGGACCGCCTCATTCAGCAAACTCGGTCAACCATTTCGCGAGAATCGGGAAATACAGTTTCTCATCAACTTCTGAAACTTTTCGACCTCCACAGAATCAAGAGCACAATCGCGGCCACGGCGAGGATGGCGACCAGCGGCAGGCCGAGAAGCGGGATCGACAACGCCAGCAGGGCGGCACTGCTCAGAGCGATGACGCCGGGGACGAATCGCCAGGCCAGCAGCGGTTCGATCATCAGCAGGACAAAGACTGTCCAGGCGAGACTGCGAGTCAGCAACGACAGGCCGGACTTCAACTCAGGCCTGACTGATTGGAAACCCGGTGACTGAGCGTTCCAGATCTGGACATCAACTTCCGAAAACAATTCGGACTGCAGCGTTTGCCAGTCGGCGGGGACAAGATCGCTTTCGGCCACGTCGACGTTCACCGCGTAAAGCTCTTTGCGGTTGAGCGGCGAACCGAGATTCAGCTCGTACACGCCGGCCTTGTCAGTCTGATCAAAGGCCACGGCGACGACATTGCCGCTGTCCTGCAGGGTTAAGGCGACTTCCGGACCAACGGGCGATCGAACGGTCACTGGCATGTCGAAGACGCGGGCCGGCCAGGTCGTCAGGATGGGATCGCCCACGCTCAACTGGCGGTTTTTCCAGCGACCGGAAACGGAGTGCAGAACCATTTCGTTCATGATCGGAACAAAGCTCGGCGCCCAGATCGCCCACGTCCCCCACCGATCGTCGGCACTGGTCGCAGCCAGGATCACGCGTCCCGTTCCGACCGATGATTCCACCAGCGCCGGAGCACCGTCGCTGAACCACAGGCCGACGGTTGCGGACTCGGTCGGCGTCAGCGCGACATATTTCTGAGTCATCGTCGATTCGAGACCGGCACCTGGGTTGCCGCGAAAAACACGCACGAGAGGATGCTCAAATCCACGAGCGTCAAAGGTCAGTACGTCTTCGCGGTTTTCGACCACTTTTACTTCGCCAAGCCGAGCTGGAAGAATTCCCTGTCCGTCCCGAAACAGTCGCTGATTGTAACTATCCGCGTTGACTCGATCACCCGGCAGAATCACCAAACCGCCACCGCTGCGAACGAACGATTCCAGCACCGTGGCCTCAGGTTCGGTCAGCAGACCAACGTTACACAGCACGACCACGTCGTACTGAGCCAGGCTGACTGACGGCAACTCTCCTTCTGCAATCGTCGTCGGTCGCACAAACGCACCGGACGCATCTTCCAGCGTCGACGGATCCAGCGCCCGTGACACGTAAAACGTGGCCGACTCGCGATCACGACCGGACGGAGTTCCGTCGACCAGCAACACGGTCAACTCTTCGCGAACCGGAACCGCCAGCCAGCGTCGATTATCGACCGGCAACGCATCGTCCTGAAGATGTACTTCGACACGAAACTCGCCCGCTTCGCGAAACGTGTGCGACCAGCTGGTCGGCACATCAATTCCTGGCGGCAGATCAACCCGCCTGGTGTCGACGAGTCTGCCATCGACGAGCAGCTCGACGACCTGCCCTCGCAATATCGATTCACCAAAGTTTCTGACGGTCGACCGGAATGACGTAACCTGATCACTCGCCGCCGCACCGGTTTCCATCTCCAGGCCGGTCACTGCCAGATTTCGAACACCGATGCTCGCCGCATTCACGAACGAAACTCGCGCCATTGCTCCCGTCTTTCGAGCCAGCTCGCGCAGTCGACTTTTCTGTGTTGATGATTCGGGAGCCCACATTGAAGCCTGGAAATCGGTGACAAAGACAACTTCCTTACGCGGAATTTCCGGAGCCTGTTTCAGCATCGTCAGCACAGTCTCAAAGGTTCCCGCCAGATCACCTGTCGAATCGGTCGCCGTCAGCGCCGCCACTTCTTCCAGCACGGCTTCGGCATTGAAGGCCACCTGGTTGATGATCCCAAACGGCTCGCGCCCCGCGATGCGAACCAGATTCCAGGCATCGCCCCGGCGGCCATTTTCGACCAGACGGCGCACCGCTTCTCTGGCTTTTTCGATTCCCGTCCCCGAGTCACTCTCGGAATTCTGACCGGGCTGCAGTTCCATCGCTTCCTCGGCGAGCTGCATACTGAAAGAAGTATCGACGACAACGATGCGATGCACTGGCTGATCGCCGGTCAGCAATCCTCCGCCGGTTTCAAAGTGCGGTCGAGCCAGCGCCAGAACCAGCAGCGCCAGCACGAGCGTGCGGAGCACCAGCAGAATCAACTGCTCGATACGGGTTCTCCTCGCACGCTTGCGAGTCGCCTCAATCAGAAACCGCATCGCCGCAAAATCAACCTGCACGTACCGCCGCTTGTGCAGCAGGTGAATCAGTATCGGGATCCCCGCCAGCACCAACCCGCCGAGCAGCAGCGGACTGGCAAAACCGAACGCCAGGATGACGGGCACTATGGAAGCCATGAATTATTCAGATGCAGGAGCAGTCGACAAAGCCGGAACCGCAGATAGACAACTTACAAAAAACGACGACGATTCCTCGTTAAACGACACTGAAAATCCTGTTCAGAAAAACCTGTCGATCTCTGCCATAAGACACGGAGATTCAGAATCTATCGCGAGCCGTTTTTCCTCGGTGTCTCTGAGTTTCCATGCTGACAACGATCGTGCTGGAAATTCCGAGAAACAGTATCGGAAGAGTTCCAGATGAAATCCCGTCAGCAACCAAACCCCGGTCGAACAATTTTGAATAGTGAAGATTAGCGACGATCAGTGTTCCGTAAATGCAGTGTTCCGTAAATGCAGCGTCACGATCTGGAGTGAGTCAAAGGATCCATCCACGGGCTGAACTCTGCCGCTTTCGCGATGACCGGTTAGACTTTTCGGAGTCACTTTATTTAATCGGCCTTCCTTACACGGCTACACAGCGCCGTTTCTCCTTCTGCGAAGTTTCTCACAGCATGGCCCGTAAGACCGAACAACTCCTGCAGGAAGACGTCTCTGAAACCGACGCCGAAAGCCTGCTTGTCCCGATCGGCTTTGCCGACTGGCGTATGGCGCATGCCAGACTGCTTGGTCTGTGCAGTGATCGCGTGCGTCGTGAAGCGCTGACCGCCGCGCTGCCGATGCTGCTGGCCGCGTTGTCCGAGTCTGCCAACCCGGACAGTTCGGTCCTCAATCTCGAACGGTTTATCCACACGGTTCCCGATGCGGCCATGACTCTGCAGTTTCTGGCGGCCAATCCGCGTGCCATCGAAATCCTCATCAAACTGTTTGTCAACAGCCAGTTTCTGACGGAAATTCTGCTGCGGAATCCGGAGTACCTTGAACACCTGACTCAGCACAAACGAGTTGCCGAATTCAAAAGCCGCCAGGATTTTCGCACCGAATCCGAACAGGCGATTGCCCGCCAAGCCGATTCTCAACAGAAGTTTGAATCGTTGCGAACGTATCAGCACTGGGAACTTCTTCGCATCAGCGCGTGCGACAATTTCGGACTGCTCGATCTGAAATCCGTGACCGTGCAGCTGTCGCTTCTGGCAGACGCAATTGTGCAAACCGCTCTCTCAATCGTTAGCGTTGACCTGGCCGTCAACGTCGACGACTTCGTCGTGCTGGCCTTTGGAAAGCTTGGCGGCGAAGAACTTAATTACAGTTCAGATATCGATCTCGTCTTCATGTCGCGCGGCGACGCGTCGCGTTACTGGGAGGTCGGCCAGCGGTTAATCCGGGGCCTGGCTGACTCGATATCCGGCAGCTTTCTGTATCGCGTCGACATGCGGCTGCGTCCCTGGGGAAATTCGGGGCCTCTGGTCACGGCGGCGGACAGCTACGTCGACTACCTCGCGAACAACGCCGAGTTGTGGGAAAAGCAGGCTCTGCTCAAAGCTCGCCCCATCGCGGGCACCCTGACGATCGGGTTCGACTTTCTGAAGAAGGCCGACCACCTGCTGTTCGAAGCCTCTGTGGACGCGGTTCGCGACAACGTTCGCGAGATGAAGATGAAGATCGAAGCCGGCCTTAAGAAAAAGGACCGCGTGTTCGGCGACGTCAAATCCGGCCAGGGCTCGATTCGCGATATCGAGTTCGTTACCCAGTACCTGCAACTTCGACACGGTCGCGACAACAAACATGTTCGCAGCATCGGCACGCTCGATGGACTGGTCCGACTGGCTGATCTGAACTACATCCGTGCCGACGAGTTCCGCCAACTCACCACGGCCTATCTACTGCTGCGAAAGATCGAACACACGCTGCAACTGCTCCACTACAAGCAGGTCCACTCGCTGCCGAAAGACGAGCGTGAACTGGCCTACCTGGCCCGACGACTCGACTTTCCGAATTCCGAAGCTTTTCTGACCAGCTACATGCAACACTGCGAAGATGTTCGAGCGATTTACCTGCGGTACATCGAAGATGCCGCCGCCCCGACTGCGACCGAAAATCACTCCGGCGCGATCGATCCAATCACCGCCAGGCAACCGCGACATTCACAGGCAATGGAGCCTTCGTATTTCAAAGTCTTCTCCGAAGACGAAATTCTCAATCATGCAAAGATGCTGGAGTCGCTCAGCCCGGACACGCCGATTCTCATCGACACGAAATCGGCTCCCGACGGTCACGTCTGCCTGACGGTCTGCGGCTACGATCAGATTGGCGACCTGTCGATGGTGTGTGGCCTGCTCTTTGCTTACGGCTTCGACATCGTCAGCGGAAACGCCTTCACAACCGACCACATTCTGGACGACACACACGCTGATTCCGAGCAGCCAATTTCCGCAACCGATGCTCCCAAATTCGTCGATGTCTTTTTACTGAGTCCGCCTTCTGACACGGTTCTGTCAGCAATCTGGCTGGAGTTTCAGATAGAACTCGCCTTACTGGTCATCCTCGCTCGCGATGGCCAACTGCGAAAAGCTCAGGCCAGACTGGTGGGCAAAGTCGCGGCAGCGTTCAATGAGACGACATCCACTCCCGGCATGTTGATGCCGATCGAAATCGAAATCGACAACGAGCAGTCAGACCGCTTCACCGTTCTGCGAATCAGCGCCGAAGACACGCGAGGATTCATCTACGAACTGACCAGCTCACTGACGCTGCTGGGTTATGACATTCACCGAGTGACTCTGACGTCCATTGATAACCGAGCGTTCGACACGCTGTTCATCGCCCGGCAGGACGGCACTCGAATCATTCGTCCGGAAATGCAGGCGCGGCTGCGAGCAGCCGTTGTTCTGGTCAAACACTTCACTCATCTGCTGCCTCAGTCACCAAATCCACAGAACGCTCTGCTCCACTTCGGACAGCTTCTGGAACGACTTTTTGAACGTCCAGACTGGGGCGACGAACTCGCCTCACTCGACCGTCGCGAGGTTCTGGAAGCGTTGGCCCAGCTGCTCGGCGTCAGTGACTTTCTGTGGGAAGATTTTTTAAGACTGCAGCACGACAATCTGTTTCCGGTGTTGCAGGATGTCGAAGGGCTCACCGAACGCCGCAGCCGCATTCAGCTGGAAGCCGACCTGCATTATCAGCTGGCTCAGGCTGAATCTACTGACGAAAAACGCGGCACTCTCAACCACTTCAAAGACCGCGAGATGTTTCGCGTCGACATGCGACACATTGCCGGCCACATCTGCGAGTTCGGCCAGTTCTCTGAAGAGCTGACAGACGTCGCCGAAGCCGTCACCTCACAGGCCGTGAGAATCTGCCGCAAACGCCTGGCAAAACGCCACGGTGAGCCACGCGTTCCAGGCCCGGGCGACACCGTTGTGGATAATGAACTCGCCGTCTTCGCGCTGGGCAAAGCCGGCGGTCGAGAACTCGGCTTCGCATCTGACATCGAGCTGATGTTCGTCTACGAAGCCGAAGGTATGACCGACGGCGGCTCCCCCATCACCGCATCCGAGTTTTACATTCACTTGGTCGAGTCCTTCACAAAGACCATTCAGGCTCGCCGCAAAGGCATTTTCGAAATTGACCTGCGACTGAGGCCGTACGGCAGCGCCGGCCCCCTGGCCGTTTCACTGGACGCTTTCGAAAGCTACTTCTCACCATCCGGCCCCGCCTGGCCGTACGAACGTCAGTCACTGGTCAGAATGCGTGCCATCGCTGGCGACGCCGAACTCGGCAAACGCGTCATCGCTCTGCGAGATCAGATGGTTTACACCGCAGCACCGTTTGACGTGAACGCGTTGCGTGCCATGCGGGAACGCCAGTTGCGACAGCTCGTTCAGCCTGGTATCTGGAACGCCAAACTGAGCTCAGGAGGCCTCGTTGACTGCGAATACCTCGTCCAGGCGCTGCAAATCACGCACGGCCACACGCTACCAGAACTTCGACAGACGGGAACATCCGACGCCCTCGCCACGCTGCACAGACATGGCATCCTCACCGACGAGCAATTTGAAAAACTACACAGCAGCTACGTCTTCCTGCGACGCCTGATCGATGCTCTGCGCATGGTTCGCGGCGACGCTCGAGACCTCGCCGTCCCCTCGCCCGACACAGAAGAATTTGCCTACCTCGCTCGCCGCCTCGACTACGGCAACCGCATCAGCCAACTGCAAACCGACATCGAAACAATGACAGCTTCCGTCAGTACACACTTCGAGGCACTTCTGCCCGAATAATCTGCTGCCAAACGACCTCGCCTAGACCTACGTCGGCAAGTCGACGTACCGTTCTCGGCGTCGGAAACAATCGAATGCGAAATCAACGCCCTCATATCGAAACCCTAAATGCGCTATCGATGTACGAATTGTGAAAGCTGTGGAGCGCCGCTTGAAATCGCAAGTCGCGCGAAGCGAGCATCGTGCGATTACTGCCAGTCTTTGTCAGATGCAACAGACCTCGAAACACTGCGATGGCGATTACGTAATGTTTCATTTCAACTCGAACTCGATCTGCTCGACAGAAACTGGCTGGTCGAGCGCGAACGACTCATGGTGAGAAACTCCGCAGGACAACTCACCATTCCGTCCCGTTTTCGAGTTCTTCTTGCGGGCGGAAGTGTGCTTCTGATGTGCCTTGGATGGGTAGTCGGACTGTCACTCCTTCGAACTTCCGCCGCAGTAATTGGTGTTTTTATTGGAACTCCAGTGGCCGTCTGGATGACAGTTGCGTGCCAGCGAGCCAATGAGTTTCTGGATGCAAGACGCCGTTACAGCAAAGAACGTGCGTCACTGTGCACGCGATTTATCCGAACGTCGGTCAACGATGACACTGAATGCGTCAATTCAATCGCCAACCCACAGACCCCTCGCCACACAGAACTTTCCCAGACAGACGGGCAGCTTCCGAATCAAGGGGATGCGTCACCACTCGAATTATCAAACCTCGACGGAACGCTCAAATTAATGATCCTCGAAGGCGAGCTTCAGCGGTTGGACGCAGACCACCGTCGTCACAGCGAGCGTATCAAACTTGAAGTTGTAAACGAAACAACAGATCTGACGACTCGTACGTCGTCGATTGCGCTACTGATTGCACCGTTATCAGTCATTACATTCACCGCGACAATGGGACCAGTGGGACTTCCAATTGCCGTTGCTCTAACAATCACTGGATTCTTGATCGAGGCCAAAGTAAAGCAACTACTACTGAAACGAGACTTCGAGCGAAGAGAGGCGTACTACAACTCGGAACGTCGACGCTTACAGGCACAACTCGAAGTCACGAAGAATGCAGCCTGACTCATATCGTCCGCACAGTCCATCCCGATTCAGCGAACAAACTGCCCGAGAATTGCACATACCAAACCCAAACCGCCACTGACGATCATGATGGCCTTCGGCACGACTCGATTCTGCAGTTCTTCCGGTGTGACGTCCCAGGCCTTCGCGATTGGCTTCAGTTTTCGCCGTTGCTCTTCGGTGAGCTTTTTCGGCGTGCGGCGGTAGTCGTACAGGCCCCAGATGAAGAGGCCGCTCATGAGAACCGCAATCTCGGACAAGACGCCCACGACCTAACCTGCCTGCCTGTCGAATCTGAAAGGAATGTCACACCGAGCCTCACGACTTACCGGTCGCTTACAGATTCCAGACGCGGGCGGTGCGGTCGAAAGCGGCCGATGCTAACTGATCACCGGCTGCTGACCAGGCGAGGTCGTAGATCGTGTTGCGATGGCCTTTCAGTGTGCGCTCGACCTGGCCGGTCGTCGAATTCTGAATGAGAATCAACGAATCGTTACCACCGGAGGCCAGGTGAGTTCCGTCCGGCGAAAATTCCAGCGTTTTGACCGAGCCTTTGTGGTTTTCGAAGGTACGGACCAGTTGTCCGGAGTCGAAGTTCCAGAGTCGGACGATGGGAGACTCTTCGCTGGCCGCGAGGATCGTTCCGTCCGGCGAAAAGGCCAGGCTCTGGATCGGCTTTGGATGGGGACCGATTTCGCGGACCTGTTTCCTGGACTCGACGTCCCAGACTCGAATCAGCAGATCGTGTCCACCTGACGCGACGAACCTGCCATCAGGCGAAAATGCCACGCAGCTGACGAGGTCCGTATGTCCTTTCAGCGTCGCACTCGCCCGAGCCGCCGCGACGTCCCACAGAATGAGATCCTTATCGTGAGAACCTGAAACCGCAGACGTTCCGTCCGGCGAGGGAGCCATGCAGGTCAGGTAAGTCTGATGGCCAGGCATCGTCGACTTGAGTTTGCCTTCCGCCAGATCCCAGGTCCGCAGCGTCTTGTCGAGACTCGCCGACAGCAACGTCGAATCACCGTCCTGAAAAGACACCGTGCAGATGGCTTCGCGGTGTCCTTCCAGACGGAACTTCTGCTTCCCCGAAGGCAGTTCCCAGATCTTGATTGACTTGTCGAGACTACCCGATGCCAGCAGTTTCCCATCCGATGAAAATGCCACGGAGTAAACGGCGTTGTTGTGCCTGAGCGTCAAAACAGGTTCGAGGTCCACGAGCAATCACCAACTTCCTGGAAAATATGCAGCGAGTTTACCGACAACCATCAGCCCTGCCCTGAGGGCTCGCTGAAGCTCGACCACCAGCCAACTGGTGCGTAGAAAGACGTTCTAAATCAGTTCGGGCAGCGGCTGATACTTCGCATGGTCAACCAGGTACTGCGGACGACCGGTCATGTCTTCGATCGTGGTGTGGTCAATGTTCAGGCCGAGGTTGTGGTACAGCGTCGCGAAGACTTCCTGAAAATGCACCGGACGTTTCGTCGGACGTTCTGCTCGCGAGTTCGTCTCGCCAATAATCTGACCGGTTCGCATGCCACCTCCCGCCAGCATCGCGCACCCGACGGAAGGCCAGTGATCGCGACCACCCCTGGCGTTGATCTTCGGAGTACGACCGAATTCACCCCAGACCACGACCGAAGTGTCTCGGTCAAGCCCGCGATCTTTCAGGTCGTCGAGCAAAGCCGAAAGAGCCTGATCCAGTACCGGAATGTGATCGCGAGCGTTGTCGAAGTTCGTGCCGTGCGGCTGACCATGCCAGTCCCACCGACCAAAAGAAAGCGTCACCACTCGGGCTCCGGCTTCGATCAGCCGCCGAGCGATCAGCATGTCTTCGTTTCTTAACCAGCCCGCGTCTCCGTAACCGGCCGGCTCGGTCGTACCGAATCCGTAACGTTCGCGCAGCGCGGGATCTTCTTTCTCGACGTCCAGAGCTTCTGCCAGCTTACCCGACGTCAGGATGTCGAACGCCTGCTGGTAGTAAGTATCCATGCCGTCGATGACGTCCGTGTCTTCGAGTCGCTCTTTCAGAACATCGATCTGCTGCAGCAACGTCCGTCGGTCTCGTAGTTTCGTCAAATTCATTCCGTTGAGAACGAGGTCTTTGCTGCCGGAAGCATTCGGAGCAAATGGAGCATGCGCCATTCCCGCAAAGCCTGGCTGCCCTGGATCCGACCAGAATGCACCGCCCATTCTCGGCTGCAGACTGACGGCGGCGGGAGTTTCGTTATTCACCGGTCCCTTCAGTTTTGAGACCGCTGACGCGAAACACGGCCAGCCGCCGGGCGGCTGATTCAACGTTGGATGCCCGTGCAGACACTGGTACGCCGAGTGCCGACCTTCAGACCCGACCAGCGTTCGTATAACTGCCAGACGATCCATTCGCTGAGACAGCAGAGGCATGTGCTCGCAGACATCGATGCCTGGTACATTCGAATGAATCGGAGAAAACTCGCCGCGGTATTCGACAGCGGCTTGTGGCTTCAGATCGACCATGTCCTGGTGAGGCGGTCCTCCAGCCAGAAAGACCATGATCACCGATTTGTGGGATTTCCCTGCTCCGTTATTTGCTTCCGCCTGGAGCAGCTGCGGCAAACTCAGCCCACCCATCGCCAGCCCGCCGACCTGCAGAAAAGATCGACGCGAGACTCCGTCGCATAATTTGAGCCCTGCTCCGTGTATTGTCAGCATGAAATCACCTTTCCGAGACACTCGACCGTCAGCCACAGTTTTGGAAGACTCAAGCATACCCGCATCACGGTCATCCGCCCAGAATCACTCCACCTTAAAAGCCTGATCCCGAACTTCCACATACAACTGCCGGACGTCTTCGGCTCGCAGTCGCTGCAATGAGTTCGCCGGCTGCAGCTCGGCAACACCGTTCAGCACTTCCGTTGAAACCGACACTGCCATGTCACGAGTCACCGAGTACGGCTGCGAGTTCATCACATCGGCCAGAAAGTACGCCGACTCCAGCCATGCATCTGAATCGCCGCATTGTTTCGCCGCCCACAGCCGCACGAGTGCCGCGAACACGGTTGTCTCACCAGCGAGTGACCGATCAGCAAGCTCAAGCGATTCACGCCCGTACCCGCGTCGTCGCTCTGGAGTCGTCACCTTCGTTCGCCAGAGCGCACGAAATGCCAGAGCCAGCGGCTGACAGGTATCACCATCCGCGGCCATGCCCAGCGCACCATCGAGATTCTGTAACACCGCCCAGTCTTTGCGATAGTAAGCCGACGCCGCCTGCACGATCGCCGTCTCTACAGACAATCCGGTCGAAACCGGCTGGATCAGCCCAGCGGTGCCGCGTCCCTGAGCCAGTTGCGGCAGTTCCTGCTCGATCAGCTTGAACCGGGCGTCGCGATTTCCCGGCGACGCTTCCAGCACGGACTGAAAGAACCGTCGTGAGTCTTCCGTCTGCCCGCTGTAAGCCGTCAGAAAACCATCGGCCAGCAAACGGTCGACCGACTGCGGAATCGAGTCGGCCACGGCCCGGGCTCGCCGGCGCATCTGAAGCAGAGCCAGCGAGCGAACAACTTTCGCCGACGGAAGATTCAGCCGCTCCATCAACGACGGCTTCCCTGGCCGAGAGACCAGAGGATCAAACTCACGAAATACAGTTTCGGCATCAGCAAGCAGAGCCTTGCTGGCAAGCTGACACGCACTCGTCGCCAGCGCATTTCGATTGTCCGTCAGCGGCAACGCTCCGGCGCAAAAAGCCTGCAGGTCGTCATGCTCGGCAGCCAGCGTCGACGCCACATCGTAAACCGTATTCAGACCGAGCCATCGCAACGACGGCAGACCTCGCCGCAGCGGCAGGCCGGTTTCGACAATCTGCTGCTCAACATTCAGCGGACTCTGCGACGCCAGAAACAGCAGGAGCCCACTGTGCGGCTGATAGACTCGCACGTTTTCAAAACAGTCCAGCATGGTCGCTCCCAGCGACCGCAGCAGTTCCTTGTCGACATAGTGCGAATTCATCCATTGCAGGAAGACTCCGTCTTCGCTCAAACGCCCTCGCACCAGTTGCATGAACTCGCGCGTGTAGAGGTGCGACGCACCCGCCGACCAGGGATGCGACGGCTGAGAGACAATCGCGTCGTACTTCTTTGCGGTCAGCGAGAGTGCTCCGCGCGCGTCATTAAACACGATCTTCAGTCGCGGATCACTCAGAGGATCAGCCTGACGAATTTCTGACAGCGTTCGGACGGCCTCCACGACTTTCGGTTCGAGTTCAATCGTATCGATACTCTCGATCGTTTCCGGAACGCCGTTAACCGCGCTGCCTCCGCCGAAGCCGATAATCAACATCGATTTGGCATCGGGCCTGGCCAGCACCGGCAGCGTCGTCAACCAGCGAGCCCCGGCTTCTGCCCCGACGACCGCACCGCGCGGCGAGATTTCCGATTCGGGCAGACCATTTGTCAGCAGTCGATATCCGCCCGGCGTCCGAGTCACCATCACCGTGGATGAGGCACCAATCGATGAATAGGTGATCTCCGACGTCATCGCGACATTGTTCAGCGGCAGATGTCGGAGAATCAAATCCGGACCGCACGTGCAAAGCAGCACCGCCACTACAACGGGCACCGCCATCGTGCAGGCGAAAAAACGAGACGACATGCTTTGCCGAACGGGGCGTTCGAGCAGCAGGCTCCAGATCACGACCGCCAGGTTAGCGGCCACTCCAACGGCAATCGTGCCGTGAAAACCGATCTCCGGCAGCAGCAGCCTTCCGGCAAAGAGCGAGCCGACAATCGCTCCCAGCGTGCTGGCGGCGTATAGCCGACCAGTCGTTTCCGCCAGGTGGCCGCCCTGCCCTGTTGAGAGTTGCTCGGTTGAGAGTTGCCCGGTCGAACTCGACGTGGCTGAAATCCGTCCTGCAGAAATTTGGATGGCCAACGGAAGCGACATCCCGATGGCGATTGTCGATGGCAGTAGAACGATCAGACACAGGCCAACGTTCGCCAGAAAGCCGCCGGCTAATCCGGCACCGATCCAGGTACTGGCCAGCGAGACAAGGTCGACTCCCGCAAACGCAACGACCGTCGCAAGAATTGTGACCAGTTGCGCGACGGCAAAACATCTCACCGCCGACCGGCCTTGAGCGATCAACCGACTCGCCCAGCAACTGCCAATCGCGATGCCGGTCAGAAACGCCGCCAGCATCGTCGCAAAGGAGTGCAGGCTTCCGCCAAGTACCTGCCCCAGCAGCCGCGTCCATAAGACTTCGTAAGTAAACGACGCCGCACTCGCCAGCGCGACCATTGCCGGTAACCATCGCAAACCGAAACGCTGTACAGCCGCCTTGTCAGTCCAACCTGCCACCACACCGCTCGACCGTTCAACGCCGGGCAATTCAAAGCTCCGTACAGGATTCCGGGCAGGCTTGATGAACTCGCTCCCCGACTCGGCAGAGACAACTTCGGTCGCTGTTCGCTGCAGCCAGAACGCGATCCCGAAGACCAGCAGGTTGACGGCGGCTCCGACAAAAACGGTTGCCTGCAAACCAGCAGCAGGCAATATGAAGAACGCCGTTGTCAGTGTGCCGAAAACCGCTCCCAACGTGTTGATTCCGTATAGCAAGCCGACGGCACTCGCATTGGATCGTTCTCCGTTTCGCGAGCCCTCGGCGTGACGAGCCAGCAGCGGCAGTGTCGCGCCCATACAGGCCGTCGGAACAAGAATCAGCAGAAAGGCCAATGCAGAATCCAGACACACTTCCAGCGTGCCGCTGGCTGCCGGAAGTTCTGGCTGTCCGCCGCAAATCGCGATTCGAACGGCGTCCGCCGCCTGCAAGCCAAACGGGACCAGCAACGCTCCGCCCGCGACACCCAGCTCAAGAAGCCCATAAGCCAGCACCGGTCGTCTGATGTGCTGCTCATACCGAGCGGCCAGCCACGCCCCGAGCGCCAGCCCTCCCATATAAGAAGCGAGAATGGCCCCCAACGCCGCCTCGGAAGTCCCGAAAATGGCTGCAAACTGTCGCAGCCAGACGGTTTCGTAGAGAAGCCCCGCGAAGCCCGAAAGAAAAAAACAGACGCCGACGCCCGCCAGAATCTGAGTTCGTGCCGTCGTCTGATTCGTGCCGAAACCCGGCAAACTCTGAGCATCCATGCTGCAGCCAGTCTGTATCTGAAACCGCGTTGAATTTCGTGGAAAAACTCAGCGATCGATACAGCCAATCGGCCAGAACTGTCAACACGCGTTGCTGAAGGCTCGCTGTTCGCTGTCTCCGTCACGGCCCGTTCGGATTTCGTTGCAGCGTGATGTCGACCTGTTTTCCCGAATCGAGAAACACTTTGGCGTCGACCTTTTGCAGGACTTCTTCCAGGGTGTCGATGAACTCACGCCGCAATGCTCTCTGACGTACTTCGGCATAGCTCGCCGATGCCTCTTCAGACACGGCGACAAACTGATCGATCAGCCTGTTGAAACTCTCTGCTTCCGCGCGAGCCAGGTCCACTTTTCGCCGCGAGTAAGATTGCGCTTCGTTCTGGAGTTTGGCAGCCTCGGCCTTCGCTGCGGACTCACGCTGTGATTCGTAGTCTCGCGCGCGATTGACGTAGGTCTCCCGATCAGCGCGAGCATTCATGACGTCCACGAAATCCGCTTTCACTCGAATCGGAGGCGTCACTCCGGCAATCGTGACGTCCTCAATCTCGACGCCGAGTGCATCTTTTTTTGCGAGCTCGTCGAGTCGACGATACACGGCCTGCCGAATCTCGTTGTGCCCCAGCGTGTGGACAAAGTCGACACCGCTCCGCAGAACAACATCCGCGAGTACCGAACTGGCCAGCAATTCCAGTTGCCGCTCGCCGGTCGCAGAACCAAACAACCAGTCGCCTACGCGGTCGCTGGCAATGCGATAGCTCACGTTGAGCTGCACATCCAGCACATTTTTGTCGCCGCTCAGCAATTGAGACTGCCGCGAAGCATCCAACGCCTGCAGAAACGGTTGCCCGCCATCCAACTCGCTCGACCTGGAACTGCCAATCGTTACCGTCCGCACTTCGTTGATCCTGACTCGATCGATCTGTGTTATCGGCCAGGGCAGATGAAAATACAGCCCGCCACTCCGCAACAGAACGGCTCCGTCGCTTGTTCGTTCGGCTCGACCAAAGACACGCACGACGGCCGCTTCGTCAGCACCGACGACAAAGATCCCCGAGCAAGCCCACGCAACGGCGACCACTCCAATCAGGCAGCACCAGCCGATCCAGTGGGAACCCGATGCCACTGCCGGATCGAACGGAGACGGACTACGCGGCACGGAATCCGCAGGTTGATCGGCGTCGGACAGGTTGTCAGTCGAGCCGCTCATGGCGCGTCTCCCGACTTTGACGCTTTGCCTGCGGGCTCAGAAGCAGCGTTCAAATCCGGAACACCGTTGACCAGTAGTTTCAACAGGCTGCTTGATGCTGACAGCACAAGCGTTGTCTTCTCGTTCATGATTGTTTTGTAGGAATCCAGCGTGCGGAGCGTTTGGTAAAACTCGGGATCCCGAGCATGCGCTTCGTTGAGAACGGCCAACGCTTCCGCTTCGGCTGTGCCCCGAATTCGCTCGGCTTCCGCTTCCGCACGAGAAATGATCTCGCTGTATTGCCGATCCGCCTGACTGCGTATGACGGCATTCTGGGCGAGACCGGCACTGCGATACCGCCCTGCAATTTTCTGTCGTTCACTCTTCATCCGCTCAAAAACCGCCTGCTGGTTGCCTCGCGGAAAGTTGATTCGTTTCACTCGAACATCCACGATCTCAATCCCCAGTCGATCGCGCACCGACTCTTCTTCGTCCGGTCGCTGCCGGACATCGTCAAGTAGCTGCTGCGAGATCAGGTCGAGCGACATACTTGTCGAATCGACGGGCGAACTTTCGGAATCGGAAACGCTTAACAGGTCACCGAGTTCGACCATTGCGATTCGCGACGCCAGCGACGATCGAATACGAGTTTCCAACCGAGCCTGAGCTATTTCGATCGTTCCCAGAGCACGGAAGAAGCGAACCGCGGGACGGTCAAGCAGATTCGATTCACCTGGAGGCTCCGCAATCTTCCAGCAGACGTAGGCGTCGACCGTGACATTCTTTCGATCCCGTGTGAAGGCTTCGCGACCAAGCGGATCAAACAACTGGGTCCGCCGATCAAACCGTCGCGCCGTTCCCAGCGGCCAGGGCAATTTGACATTCAGGCCACGATCGTCAGGGCGATCCAGAACGGCCACAACAGTTCCGAGTCGTTCCAGCAGTACCACTTCTGTCTCGTCGACGAAAACGATCGCGGTCGACAGCCAGACAACCAGTCCGACACCAGCCAGCGCGGTCATGAACCGCACGACCATGCGAGGAACGGGGCGGGAAACGTCGTCGGCATTGTTCGTTTCGAAGTTGCTCATGTTTAACCAACGATCGGGCATCAGTCGCGGAGTGGACAATTCCCATCCGATTGAATTGGGAGTGGTGGGCGATGCGTACTCTACTCGGGAGGCGGCTCTTCAATTTCTTCACTCGGAGTCGTCGCTGGCTGCAGTAGCGGCGACTGCAGTATTGTCGGAGCCGAAAACCCGGTGGGATCAATTAACAGCAGATGTTGCTTCCCAGCAACCGCCGGGTCGATGATCGTCAGCGTCTGACTCGCCAACGCGTCTGTCACTGCCTGAAAGTAAAGCGTCGTGCCCGTCAGCAGCGGGTAACTGACGTGCTGAGTCACCAGACTACTGCACCGGGCTACCGATGCTGCCGCCGCCGTCACACGTTTCGTGCGTTGTTCGTGGGCGCGATGAAGAATCGCTGCCGCTTCTCCCGACAGCTCCATCGGTTGCTCCGCATCTTCGCGAGTGATCGCTGTCCAGAGTTCATCGGTCAGGCTCCAGTTGGCAATTTCACCGGTCGTCGACTCGCCAGTTCGTTCTTCCTGTTGAACAGAGCTGCTGAGTCGGCGGATGGCCTTCTCGCCGGCGGCACTGAGTACGGTCTGCGAATAGTAAGCTTCCGCTTCATTGATCAACTGTTCGTGAAGCTCGATCGCATCCGCCACTTGCCGATAAGAATCAACCACCGGTCGCGGCGGATGAACGTCAAGCAGACTGACTCCCAAAACTTCAACACCGAGTCCGTAGTGATCCAGAGCAGTTGCCACATCCTGTTTCACACGACGCTCGACCAGCGTCCGGGATTCAGTCATGACCGTATCCAGCGAAACAGTGGCGACCGTTTTCCGAATCGAACTTTCCACAACGGACCGAATCAGCGCTTCCGGGTCGCTGCACGAGAAGACAAACTGCTGGAGATCGCTGATTCGATATGAAAATTCCGCGGTAAGTTCGACAGGAACCTCGTCTCCTGTCAGCGTCATGGATTCAGCGGCGAGGCCTTCGTATTCCTGTCCGTTATGATCGCTGGTCCATTCGACGGGTCCGCCGCCGCCTTCCGAAGACGTAGTGCCGAGTTGGTTGATCGCGTCATCAGACGTGGCAGAGACCGACGAACCCGAAGATCGAAATCCGATCTGCACCACGCGAGAATTTCCAACGCGTTCCACTCGTATTTCTTCAAACGGCCTTGGCCAGCGCCAGTGCAGCCCCG
The DNA here is from genome assembly GCA_013203845.1 of Rhodopirellula sp. Lineage (GTDB taxonomy): Bacteria > Planctomycetota > Planctomycetia > Planctomycetales > Planctomycetaceae > JABMPE01. Next base: position 24,769 of record JABMPE010000702.1, read on the forward strand.
ACGCTAACGTCGACTCGAACTTCCCGAAACGTGTCACAACAGCCTGCTGATCTTCGTCAATCAGACAGAGGCCTGACATCAACCAGGCCAGCGCCACGGCGACACCAGCGAGCCTTGTGATGACTCCGGCATGCTCAACAAATCGGAAAACAATCCGGCTGGGAGACAGCATTTCCATCAGCCACTCGGCGGCACTGCCCACTGTTTCGGAAATTTGACCCAGGCGAGTCTGTTCCCTGCGTTCAAACCAAAGCAGCCTCAGCGCATTGATCATGACGGCCAGCGACGCGACTTCGTGAAAGAGGGCCGCCGCTCCGGGCGACAGCACACCGGTCGCTCCGAGGACCATCCCACAACCATTCATGCCAAACGCAAACAGGTAGATGCTTTGGCGAATCGTCAGTACCAGTCGCCGCGAAAGACGCAACAGACCTGGCAATGGCTTCAGCGGATCGCCCATCAGAATCAGGTCGCCCGCATCGGCGGCAATTTCGCTGCCGACTCCACCAAGAGCGATGCCGACGGTTGCTGTCGCCAGTGCCGGACCGTCATTCACGCCATCGCCGATCATCGCTACGCGACGACCTTTGGCGGTGAGGTTCTGAATCCATGAAGCCTTGTCCGCTGGCAACAGGCCAGCCTCGATCGAATCGAAAGTCGGAAGCGATTTCTGCAACTCATACGCAGCGGCTTCCCGGTCACCAGTCAACATCGCGAACGAATTAATGCCGGACGCGCGGAGCTGCTGCAGAACCTCAGCAGCAGAATCGCGAACCGTGTCGCGGACTCCGACGACACCAATGACTCGATTTCCGACCGCAACGATAAGTGACGATTCCCCCTGCGCATCCATGTCGAACAGCGTCTCTGTCACATCGCCGGACAGCTCGATACCCGAGTCCTCGACGAGCCGTCGGTTCCCGACGACAAGCGGTAATCGACCATCAGAATCAGCGGGGAAGCCTGCCGCCCACGTTCCAAGATCCGCCTGAGTCGTTCGCGCGGTGACTCCAGCACCGGGGTGTGTGGCAAAATCGTAGACGCCGGGAACAACACACTCGCGAGCGTTCGCCTCACGGCAAACCAGCCGGGCGATCGGGTGTTCGCTGCGTCGCTCGGCAATGGCGGCGGTCCTGAGCAGTTCCGTTTCGTCGACGTCGTCCAGATACGAAACGATGGTTCCCGTCTGCAATTCACCCTTCGTCAACGTGCCGGTTTTGTCGAACGCGAAGGTGTCGACTTGAGCGAGTTGCTCCAACACGATCGATCCTTTGACCACGACTCCTGACCGGGCGAGCCAGGCCATCGCCGCCATCACTGCACTCGGCGTTGCCAGAATCAATGGACAAGGACAGGCGACAACGAGCACGCTCAGCGCCGGAAGAAATCCGGGACGCCACTCACCCGTGCTGAGTCGCCACCCGATCAACGTACAAACGGCAACTCCCAGAACGACCGGCAGAAACATCCGGGCGTAACGATCGGCCGTTCGTTCGAGCGGTGCTTTCCGCTCGGTGGCCTCAGCGACCAGCTTTACGACTTTCGAAATTGTGGAGTCGGTGGCTGCTCGCGTTGCCTCAACTTCCAACGCTCCGAATTGATTCAACGTTCCGGCAAACGCTTCATCGCCAATCGTCTTTTCAACAGGCAGACTCTCGCCGGTCAGAGCACTTTCATCGACTGCCGAATTTCCACTGCGAACCACTCCGTCGACAGGAAGGCGTTCGCCAGGTCGCACAAGAACAACCTGACCGATAGCGACATCGACGGCAGCGACTTCTACTTCCAGGCCATCGTTCATGACCCGAGCCGTTGGCGGGCACAGATTGAAGACGGCGCGAATCGCACGCTGGGCACGATCGACGGTGAAACCTTCGATACTCTCTCCGCACAACGCGATAAACACGACGAGGGCCGCCGTCGAGTGTTCACCCAGAACGATCGCCGCCAGACACGCAATCGTCAGCGCCAGGTCCGCTCCCACTTTACCGTCGAAAAGGTTCTCAAGCGTCTGGTAGAGAATCCGGGCTCCCCCCAGCACAGCAGCCAGCAACGCCAGCCGGAAACCGCCGAGCGATTGATACTCGCTCCAGTTCGAGACACCAGTCTCGTTCAGAAAGCCGATCCCCAGATCGATTGCGAACAGGACACCAACGACAAAGGTCAGCAGGTAGATCGGCGCGGAGCGGTAGTGAAATCCGCGTCCGGCATCGGCTGCAGAGCCACCAATGGGAGTTTCCTCAAGAAATTCCCGGCAAGATTCAGGACAATAGTTCATAGAGGGCCAACGTCAGGAATTGCAGACTTTGATGCTACTGAAGCACCGATCTGCTTTCCACGAGCACACTCTCTCATCACCCCATTGCAATCCTGCTGCGCACACAAGCTGATGATTTGACAGGTCAGAACTCTGCCGCCGATACTTACCTGACGGGAATCGAGTCCACACGATGCATTACTTTGATGTCGCTGGCCCTGCCGGCTTCGAAGCTGCCGGTTGAGACTCGACCGGCGTCGGCTCCGTTGATTTTGCCTCGACCGACTTCGGCTCTGCTGACTTTGGAGCTGCTGACTTCGGAGCTGCTGACTTCGGAGCTGCTGACCCGGTGTCGGGAGTCTTCAGCGTTTGACGACGTTTCACACCTGGATGTTTAAACGTCGGCATTGGCGGCTTGGGCTTTTCCGCCGTTTCAACATCGCAGTCAGGCAGTGCTTCCCGCAGTTTCTGCTTTCCTTCAGCCGTCAGATCTGTGTCGCTGATGTTGAGATATTTCAGTGATTTGAAACTCGCGAGGACCGGAATGGAGGCGTCGGTCACAACCGTTCCTTCCAGTCCGAAGTGGGTCAGATCGGCAAAGCCTTTCAGTTCTGCAATTCCGGCATCGGTGACTCCCGTGTGGGACAACTGCAGCGCTTTCAAACTGTTCAGCACCTTAATGTGCGAAACAACTTTGTCCGTCACCGGAGTTCCCGTCAGGTACAGCATCGCCAGTTTCGGCAGCCTTTCGATGTGCCGCAAACCATCGTCATTAACGAGAGTCCAGTTGAGCCTCAGCAGGCGAAGGCTGACGATGCCTTCGATACTCGACAGACCTTTGTTGCTCGTTGGCGTCCACTGCGCGCTGACAATCAGGAGGTTATTCAGAGTCCTCAGTTGAAGCAGGCCATCGGCGGAAATCGGGGTGGCATCGACGACCAGAAAGAGATTCCGCAAGTAGCGAAACTGTGACATGACGTCTGTCCTGATCAGCCCTGTCGTCGTGAGGTGCTCGCTAAACAGCGTCACCATGATTCCGGGAATGCCGATCAGCGGATCGTCGACTTCGGCAACTTTGCACCCAAGCTCCTTGAGACGCTCGATCGCTTCGCGTTCTTTCAGCTCGATCTGGTCGGTGGTCAGCTCCAGCGGTCCAGTGCTTTCGCGACCACATCCGGACAGCCCGACCAGCAATATCAGCGCCAGCCAAGCCTGAAATTTCAACGGAAACGTCGCTTCAATCGAAGTCAAACGCAGCATCGGCATTCTGCTCCGATCTATTCATTCAGCTCAAAATCAATCACTTGACTGCCAGCTTCTATGGTAATTTCGCGGTTCACTCGAACGGTGCCGACAGTGATCTGAACTTCGTGCTTGCCGAGAACGAGACCTTCAACGTCGTCGTCGTAAAAGGCTTCGTAAGCACCATCCGCATCCGAAAAGGCAAACGAAGAACCGCCCGAGTAACCGGCGTCACGACCGGTTCCTGGGACGGGAGAGAAACTCAGATGGGCTGCGACGCCTTCGCCATTGCTGGTGACTCGACCAGTCAGCGTGGCAAGTTCCGGTAAGCCCGCGCCTCCTCCAAAGCTTCCGGAAACGATCCAGTAGAAGAACGAAAACAAGACAACGCCTACAACAACGCAGGGCAGGACACGCTGCAGCAACAGATAATTGATTTCGGAAAAGTCGTAACTCACCTTTTCCGGGTTTGCTGGATCCTTGAAGTCGCCGGGACGGTTACGTTTTCCGGTCTTTGACAGAAGGCTGCTGGCGATCGACGCGGCATTACCGCCGGAGCCAGGTTCAGCCTCACCTGCGATTCCCGGCTCAGCTGAAACCGGTGCCTTCTTCTTCGGCGGAGGAGGAGGTTCATCTTCATCATCGTCCGCGCTTACGGTCGCGACAAAACGAGGGCGCGGCGCGGGTTCCTGCATACTGAAGAAATCGTCGCCAAAGATGGCATCCTCTTCTTCTTCCTGAGCCGACTTCTTTGGGCCTTCAGGTGGAGACGAATTTGGATCATCTCCCAGAAGCACGTCGTCAGAATCGTCAGAAGATGCGTTCGGAATCAGAATCTTCGCACGACACTTAGGACATTTACCCTCAGTACCGGCCAGCTTGTCTTTGACTTTCAGAGACGCACCGCAGTGATCACATTCACAATGAATCGTCATGCCGCCCTCATCCTTCATCGCGACAGAGACAACGCCCGTGAAAAAAACCTGGCAGCACGGTAGAACCGGCTGCCAGGACGTTCACAAAAGTAAAAGTAAGGCGTCGATCGACTTTACGCTAATTCGCACCGAACTGACCAACAGCTATGCCTGACGCGATGTTTCCGAGGTTTGCAAAAACCACAGAATTGATGTTCTCACTGAGGGACCGCACCGAGCCATCAGCAAGACAGAATTGAGCAATCCCGACATGCTCGCTGGCGGGAGCGGTGTAGTGTTCACCCTTGTTGATCCCCCCCCTCGCTCGGTTCTGCGGAGTGGGAGCAATCATCGATGGGGTCGGGGATGTGGTAAACAGCGTCGCTGCCCCACCCCACGCCCAGCCATCGCTGCTGACACGCCGAACATCCACGGTCGCCAACGGCGGTGTCCTGAACCTCGCCAATTCACCGACCATCAGCACATTACTCGTGCCGTCCGTGACATGGGCGACTCGAACAGAACTATTGACGAACAGTATGCCCATGTTCAATCCGTTCTGAGCGTATAGGACGTTCGCCGGCAATGAGGTCTGAGCTGGAGTCAACGTGAATACGGGACGCAGCACAGAACCGTTGGCGGCCGTCGTCTCTGTGCTGTCACTGACAATAATTCCTGACCCGGCACAGCCACCGTAATCATTCCCACCTTTCGTATACGCAGAATGAATCCGATACGTATTGTTGAACTTGATTGGATCCATATTGCTGCGCCGCGACGGGCAGTAGAAAGCAGGAATGTTGTTCAGGATTGCGGGACTGCCACCCAGCAGAGGATTCGTCGACGGGCAAATCGTAGGAGCCACCGTCCCATGGAAGTAAACATTCCCGTCGCACTCGGAGTACGCTTTGTAGACATCAGCGTAATCCATGAAGGGCAGGATATGGAGCATCCAACTGTCGCCGTGCAGCCCGGACAGGTTCAGTCCTGCCGTATTGATGGGCTCAGATGGGTCGTTTGTCTGCAGAGTCGTGCTGTTCAAAAACAGAGAGGCAACCATGCCAGGAGGGAAGACTCCGTGAGTGGTGTGGTAGTTGTGGAGTGCCAATCCCATCTGCTTGAGATGATTCTGGCACTGGCTGCGTCGAGCAGCTTCACGAGCCTGTTGCACAGCCGGCAGAAGAATGGCGATCAGAATCGCGATAATCGAGATCACGACCAGAAGCTCGATTAATGTGAACCCGCGGCGAAAAGCGCGACGACTCATGGCAGAAACTCCCGAAGACGGTTTTGTTGAACTCGATCCCCACCAGCCCCGGCTCAATACAGACCAGGAAGGCAAGATGAAGGCATGGCGTACGAAGAATTCGCTAACTCGTGGAAACGATAGTAGTTTGCGCCGGATTGAACCGTCAACAAGAAACTCAATCGGTACGGCTCTGTCTGAAATCCACTAAGTGCAATCAATCGAATACATGTCAATTCAATCGTTCGCTGAGCCTTGAGCCCTGCGGCGACTGTTGACGGGCATCAATCGCCAGCGGTTCGTCGTCGAACTTCCCGCGCAAGACACAGAAGCGCCACCAGATCATAGAGCGAGTGAGCGATCATGAGCGCCACGAGGTTGACCGAGTTGGCAAAGTGGAGCATGCAACTGAAGTAAAGGCCGATGCAAAAGGTACAAGCGGCATAACCTGGAGAGATCCAGTGCAGAATCCCGAACAGAACATTCGGAAGAATCAGAGCTTCAAACACGCCGTATCCGGCAAGCCAATTCTGCAGAAAGCCTCGAAACAGAAGTTCCTCTCCAATTCCGGCAAACAGTGCCACAACGGCGAGTTCTGCAAACGTCACTTTTGAAACAATGGGACCCAGAACTTCGCTCGAAAGATCCCAAAGCGCACGCAGCCAGGCAAAACGGGAGCAGCGTTCAAGATACAGCATCACAAACATCGGCAGCGTGAGCAGTACACCTGCTCCCCACATCCGAGGCTCAAATAGATCAGAGCTCGTAAATCCCGCCAAAGACGGAACTCCGGTGAGCAGTTGTCCGACAATCGCTAAGGCCACGCAGCAGAGGAATGCAGCGGAGGACATCGCCAGCAGAAAAAAACGACTCTGGTGCTCTTCCGGGCTCGGTTCGTTCCCTGATCGTTCTCGTTCCCTGATCGTTTCTTTGGCACCGTCAACCATCACAGGCTCTCCGCCGCCCGCGTGATGTCGAAAAAAACGTCACAGCCAGACTGGCAATACCAGACGCGCATGCGGATACAACCGCTTCAACACGTGACTGATGGGAAGTCGTCAATTCTTTTCGAAAACCAGTCGATACCATGAAATGCCCGCATGGCAGGTGAAAATTCGTGATCAACAGCAGACCGGACAAACTGCCCACCTCAGATGCAAGTGCTCTGAAGTCCGGCCAGATCGCATGGACACGCCCAAAAAGTAACTCTGATCTACAGCTTGATTAACTCGCACTGAGTTCAACCGTCCACACCCGTCATGTTCCCTGGATCGCCGTCTTCGTTCTGTCCCCTCGGAACGATGACGGCGATCTATTTGCGCCGACCTATATTTGCGCTGACGCTGTTCTCACTGGTGCAAAGCCCGCTCCCCGACGAATGCCTGCACCGTAACGGACGCCGCTGAAAAGTGAGCGGTCAGTCACGGCAGCATAGGGGCGGATGAAGATCACGGCCACAAGGAATCACATTGGACACATGGCCTGACGTTGCGCCACGACATCGCAAAGAAAGACGAGCACAGACCGGCGAGATTCCGTTCTGGCTTAAAACCAGGCGGCGGCCGCATAGTGCGAAGTCGCAATTCCAATCGCCGCTGCAGCACCGACTCGAATGTTGTCATCAATGCGTGACTTGAGAGACTCGCAGATCGCCGCAAACAGCGAAGCCGATCCACCGACGGCAAGAGCCAGTGAGAACGAGACGGCAGGCCGTGATTCGCCCCAGTAGACCATCGCTGACCAGGGCACAGCAAATACTAGAAAACACAAAAATCCCGCCCAGCTTTTCTGCCTGTTCCACGGAAGTCGCGGACCGGGGAGCAGCAGACCGCCAACGGTAGCGAAGCCGTCACCAAACGAAATGATTGCCAGCGTCGCAAGTCCCAATTGAGCATGCGCGGGAATCAGCATCAGCAACAGAAACACGGGCACGGTGTATCCCAGAATGCAGGCCGGGTTATTGGTCTCGCCATGGCGAGCGATGCGTCGGTATTTGACGGCGGTTGCAATTCCGATACCGCCGATAATCAGCCCCAACCACGCACGACAATCCCAGGACAGCGGGTCGCGATGTGGAATAAACCAGAGGATCGTTGGCAGAAGTCCCGGCAGAATGTGAAGCAACCGCCGCTTGCACTCGATCGCCGACATTCGACCAAACATCTGGACATGCTGACTCCCAGCAAATTCCAGGTGCGGAGCAGGAACGACCACCGTCGCTCCGGTTCGAACAGTTTCGATCCGAGCTTGCGAGGCGGAAGTCTTCGAGGTTGATGCGGGTGCTGCAAAATCAGACATCAGATTCTCGATCTGTCACGAAGTTCAGAGCGGCCATGCGGGGGAAGTCCGTTATCCAACGGAGCAAATTCACTGATTCTGGTATCGACCCGCCTGCTCAAGCGGAATCAGGCAAATTGACACCCTGATTCAGACTGCTAAAGTCGCTCCGAACAGCCCCGCGGAAGTGATCGTCAGTCGTTCTTTTACGGCCTCAAGACGTTCGCAACGCGGCGACTCAGGCGACCCAACTATACATAAACCCGTTTCGGCCAATGCGTTCCAACAGGAGCGTTTGGTCAGTCTGGCGCATCATTTCAATGTCTCAAGATATCCCCGACTTTTACTTGGGCACACGCATCGACGGCGTCCATTTGAACGCCGAGCAGCTCAGTGTGAGGTCAACTGACCTGAACGATTTAATCGGTTCTGTCAGTTATACCGAGGCCCTGTTCCATATCCTGCTGGGAAGACTGCCGTCGAATGACGAGCGACGGCTGTTCGACATCGTGCTGGTCGCGTTCCACGGCGGCTGGGGAGTGCTGCCGCCGACGATCCTTGTCCCGCGAATTGTCGCCGGCACAGGTGTCAACACGGCCCAGGCCATGGCAGCCGGTTTTCTGGCGAGCGGCCCGTACCATGTCGGAGCCATCGAACACGGCATGAAACTCTACAAGGCGATTGCTGAAGAGTTTGTCGCTCTGAATAAAAACAACCCAACTTCGGCTGATGTCGAGCAATTTGCGTATGACGCTACCGCTCGCCGCATCGAGTCCGGCGAAATTCTGGGTGGCTACGGACATCCGCTGCTCCGGAAAGATCCCCGTCCAACGCATATGCGGCGTCTGATGTGCGAGATGAATTCAGAGGGCATCTACGTCGACATCTACGACGGGGTCGTCCGCTGCATGCTTGAAAAGAAAGGTGTCGTCCCGAATGTGGACGGCATGACCGGCGCGATTCTGCTGCACCTGGGATTTCAGGTGGAACATGGAACCGGACTGTTCCTGCATGCCCGATCGGCCGCGATGCTGGCTCACATCATCGAAGAGCAGATCGAGATGCCTTACCAGACGATGCGACGATTCATGATCTTGCCGATCGCGATGCCAAAACTGTTCAACGCCGACTTCAAGAAACTGACAAAAAGATTCAACGGACTGCGAGACTCCAAAGTCTTCCAGATGATTAAGAGCACCGTCAACTCGTCGACCCGCAAGGCCAAAGAGAAAGCGGCGGAGAAAGAACAGGTTGATCTGCGACAGATTAACGAGCATCGCCAGGCTCGCGGTGCTGCGCCGGTCGATGTTTCCGTGCTGACAAAACAAGCAGAGACCACTGACCGAACTACACGTCAGAAAGACTTTACGAATCAGGAAGACGTCCCGGAAACGCTTCCCGAAGACGGACTGTTTTCTGAAGAACTGATTTCGGACTGCTCGTCACCTGAATTGCTGGCCGGCGCGGCGTTCTTCCTGTCCAGTTGCCTGCAGTCAATTCCCGAAGATGAAGCAGACGATTCGCAACGAGCGAAAACCGAAGCGCTGGTGAACTCCGCCCTCGAACTTGTTCGTCAGGCTGCCGGCACTTCAGGAAAAAATGCCGAAGTCGGTTAACATGCTCATGCTGTTCGGGGAAATCCCACACGCTCTTTTTGATGAAGTAAGCCGGCAGGAACACAGAAAAGGCAAACATGCCAGATTCATATATTGTGAGATACGGCTCGACCCGGACGGTCGCCGAATTCAGCTTCAAAGGTCCACAACAGTTTGCACGTTCAGACTCGGTGGTCATCCGCAGTAGCCGAGGCACCGAGTGGGGCGAAGTCCTCTGCCCGGCCACCGACGCCACACGAAAATACCTCAAGAGCGAAGAGCAGGCTGGTCGAATTCTTCGCGCTGCCGACGACGAGGCATGGACCAAACGTGACGAAATGCTGGCTCGCGAGCAGGAAGTCTTCAAAGAGGCCCGACAGATCATTCGTGACCATAAACTCAACATGACTCTGGTCGACATCGAATGCCTTTTCGGTGGCGAACGAGTTGTCTTTTACTACCTGGCAGAGCAGCGAGTCGATTTTCGCGAACTCGTCAAAACACTCGCCAGAAGTTTTCAGTCGCGGATCGAGATGCGGCAGATTGGTGTTCGCGACGAAGCAAAACTGCTCGCCGACTTTGGTGACTGCGGACGCCCCGTCTGCTGCGGCAGCCATCTGACGGAGATGCCGCCGGTTTCGATGAAGATGGCCAAAATGCAGAAAGCGACGCTCGATCCCAACAAGATTTCGGGCCGGTGCGGACGTCTCAAATGCTGCCTCCGATACGAATTCGACACCTACGAAGAGTACCGCCGTGAACTCCCATCGAACGGCACGATCGTCGTTACAAAACAGGGACAGGGCAAAGTCGTCGCTCAGGAAATCCTCGCGAAAAAAGTGCTGGTTTCTTACGACGGCGGTCGTCGGATGATTGTCGACCTGTCAGAAATCCTGACGACGATCAGTTCAAAGAAAGCCGCATCAGACGCTGCAGGAAAGTCCAAACCAGACCAGGAAAGCTCACCGGACACAGCCAGCGCCAACGCTGACAGCAAATCGAAGCCCACCGACACCCGGCAGAATTCATCGCCCAGCGATTCCAACCCTGACCGCCCGTAAACTCCAGAGTCGAAACAGCCTCGCACCGTTTCGCACCGTTTCGCACCGTTTCGCACCACACCGCCGCATCCTGCTCCACACTGATTTCAATCGTTGCCTGTTGTTCCGGAACCATTCCACGTGCCGATCATCCCGCTCGAACTACTGGCTGCTGGCGAACGAGCGCGCATCGTCGAAATCGACGGGGACAGCGCGTTCGTCAACCGCCTGAACGAGATGGGTCTCAGCGAGGACGCGGAAATCAAGATGATTCAATCGGGTACGCCCTGTATCATCGCCCTGAATAATCACCGCCTCAGCTTCCGGGGAGAAGAAGCCGGCATGATCTTTGTCGAAACAGATTGAGCTTCTGTTTCATCGTCCGGGCTGTCGACTGGCGTTTGCCGACTGAAACCTGACGTAGAACCGGGAATTGAGTCCCCATGTCTGTCGCAGCTCCCGCACATACTGCGGAGACCCGCGTCCTGCCGATCCGGCGGCGAGCGGACCTTCGCTGTCATGAACAACACATCGGTGGCAGCCGCTTCTGGCACGTCAAAGACCCGGTTTCACTCAGGTACTATCAACTCAGCCCGGAAGAATATTCCGTCCTGATAATGCTCGACGGAACCGTTTCGCTGCAGGAAATCCGTCGCCGTTTCGAAATCGAATTTGCGCCGCAACGACTTTCGCTTCCACAGGTACAATCTTTTCTCGCAACGCTGCACAGTTCTGGATTAGTCATTTCCGACTCGCCAGGCCAGGCACAGATTCTGGTTTCAAGAACCCATACTGAACGAAATCAACGACTGCTCAAACAATTCTCAAATGTGCTGGCGATCAAGTTTCGAGGTTTCGATCCGCACCGCTTTCTCAACTGGCTGGTTCCGCGCACTCGCTTTCTGTTCGCTCCCTGGTGCGTGACCATTTGCGTCGGCCTGATGCTGACAGCCGGAATTCTGGCGGCAGTCCGCGCAGACACGCTGCAGTCGAGACTTCCGCATTTCCATGAGTTCTTCGGGGCGACCAACCTGATCCTGCTGGCGGCAACGCTGGCCGTGACGAAAGTGCTACACGAAATCGGCCACGCGGTTTCCTGCCGACACTTTGGCGGCGAGTGTCACGAGATGGGCGTCATGCTGCTGGTGCTGACGCCGTGCCTTTACTGCAACGTGTCAGATGCCTGGATGCTGCCCAGCCGCTGGCATCGCATCGTCATCAGCGCCGCCGGGATTTACGTCGAACTGCTACTGTCGGCACTCTGCCTTTTCCTGTGGTGGTTCTCTGTGCCGGGAGCATTTAATTCGCTTTGTTTGAATGTTGTTTTCGTCTGCTCTGTCAGCACGCTGCTGTTCAATGGTAACCCGCTGCTTCGCTACGACGGGTACTACATCCTGGCGGACCTCGTCGAGATCCCAAATCTTCGACAACAGGCTGGAACCCTCTTTCGCAACTGGATGAGCGTCTGGTTTCTGGACACAGAACTCGCCAACCGCCGGCTCCTGCCGCAACGCCACAAAGCGTTTCTGGTTTCATGGCATGTCGCTTCGTGGCTGTATCGACTGCTCGTCTTGTGGGGGATCATGTGGTTTGTCCACCGCGTGCTGGATCCCTATGGTCTGGAACCTCTCGTCGTCGTGCTGGCTGCGTTGACTGTTACCGGCATGTTTCTCTCACCTCTGGTCAGGCTGATCAACCTGCTGACCAGTCCCTTCTGGAGTCATACTGTGAACTGGTCTCGATTCCGAGTCCGGACGCTGTTCGTTACCGGGCTGGTCGTCGCCAGCCTGACGATCCCGTTTCCGTTCTCCGTCAGAACGCCAGCGGTCATCCGTCCCGAAAATGCTCGAAGCGTGTTCGTCCACCAGGAAGGCACACTTCTGTGGGCTGTCGCTCCTGGCACCGCCGTTGAGCCCGATGAAGAAGTCGCCCGACTACAGAATCGGACACTCGATCGAGCCATCGTCAAACTGGAAGGTGACGTCAAGCTGATTGAACAGAAGCTGGCGAATTTCGCCGATCGACGCCTGCGGGACGGCGACACCGTGGACGCGCTCATTCCGGCCACACAGGAGCGGCTTCAGGAAAAGAAAGAGGAGCTGCATCATCGAATTTCAGACCGGAAGCGGCTGACGCTGCGGGCACCGATTGCTGGCGTGGTCATCCCTCCGCCAGCGATCCCTTCATCAAAAGAACAACCGTCCGAAACCAGCGAACTTCCCCACTGGAGCGGTTCACCGCTCGACAGGGCCAACGTCGGAACGGTTCTGGCGACCGGCACCGAACTCTGTCTGATCGGCCAGCCAGACCGGTTTGAAGCCATCATTGCGATCGATCAGGGAGACGTTGAGTTCGTCATTCCCGGCCAGAAAGTCGAGCTGATGATCAATCACGTTCCAGAAGAAGTTCTCACCGGAGAGATCGTTGACATCGCGGAAATCGATCTGGATGTCGCCCCCCGCGAACTCATCGAGCACGACGAATTCCCCACACGCCTGGACGCTGACGGAATTCCCCGACCACTGGCGACAGCCTACCAGGCACGAGTCCGCCTCGACCCCGTCGCATCGCAGCTCATCGTTCGAGCGACCGGTCTGGCGAAGATTCACTCGCAGCCCCAGTCAGTCGGACAGCGACTGCTGAGGTTCTTCAGGCAGACCTTCCGCTTCCGATAGTAAAATTTTAAAGGCCGGAGCCGTAGGCCGGAGCAGCCGCCGCGCCGTTCCGACCAAGTAGTTGATCGAAAATGCCGAGACTGCGTGGAGTTTGTTCCAGCCGACGATTCCTCGACTAACGAACCAGGCGACTGATCCGCTACACCCAGATCAGCATCCGTTCGCGAAGCTCCGGCGGCACACGTTTCGCGACTTCCTTTTCAAGCTGAAAGTCGTGATAGCGTGTGCTGAGATGCCCGACGATGATCAGTTCGTTGCGGAACCTGTCCATCCGATCCACAAAATCATCGAGATGCATATGGCCAAACTTGTGAATCTTTTCCTTGCGGTGTTCGGGTCGGAAGAACGTCAGCTCCGTAATCAGAATCTGAGATTCAAAACATGGCGCGTACTCGTCCAGCCCGGCTGGCGACGTGTCACCGGTGTAACAAACAAGTGGCACCCGGACTTCCGCAGTAACGTCCTCGCCTGCCAGCTTGCGGTCGCGAATTTCGTCCTGCGGAAGCCCCACCAGTTCGGGCTTCAGTTTTCGTCGACGATCCCAGATCTGATAACCAACCGACGGCACTGTGTGCTTTGTTCTAAAGACGGTCACAACGTGTTCCCGCGACAGCTCGAACTCGTCTCCGGGCTTGACTCCCTTGAGTTCACAAACCATCCGCCCGCGATCCAGCCTTTGCCACGCCTGTAGCAGCCGGTCAGTGTTTTCGACGATTTCTTCCGGGAGATAAATCGTCGGCGGCTCCATCTTCATCATCCGTCGCCGGGCGACGAACGACGGCAGCGCCGCCATGTGGTCAAGGTGCCCGTGCGTAATGAAGAATGTTGAAGTCCCTGTGAAATCCCACGGGCTCGCGCCCAGGTCGAATCCCACCTTCAGTTCAGGAATACGCCAGTAACTCTGCACCGCCGCTCGAGAATACCCCTCGATCGTCAGCCCTTTGAATTCGTGAGTTTTGACGGGCAGGTTTTCAACCATAAGATTTCGTTTTGACCGTTCTGCAGTATTCTCGCCGCCTCGTTTTCATTTTGCAGATTTGCAAGCCGTAGAAAACGCACAGCGGGAGCATCGCGGCTCCCGCTGTCGGGGAAGTGGTGTTTTACGCTGGGATCCAGATGACCTGATACTGTCGATTCTTAAGTGTTAGCTGACTTTGGCAATTCGACCGGATGCAATACTTTTGGCCTCGGCGTAGCAGAGTTTCAACGCGTCGCGAGCCATCGCACCGGACAACATCTCCGGCGTTTTCCCAGACGACACACCATCAACCGCTGCCTGCAGCTCAGCCGTAAACGCCGCGCACCACTCTGAGTCACCTTTGAGTTTCGGCGTCGTGACCTTCCTGCCCTTGTTCGTGATGAGTGTCAGTGCGCGGTCGACTTTCCATTCGCCATCGTAGGTGCCCGCGCTGAACGCGATTGTTGCTTCTTCAAGAAACAACTCGAAACCGTGAGCGAAGGCGAGCCCCTGAGCCGCGATTCCACCACTGACACACGACACCGCCAGTTCAGGGTCATCGTAGACATAGTTCGAATGAACATGGTTCACGAACCCTTCAACAAGAGTCCCTCGTGAGAACACCTCAGTCGGCACTCCGCACAGGGTGCTGATGAAATGGTTGTCATGAATGTGCAGATCAACGCCCCAGCCACCTGCATTCCGAAAGTCCGACAGGCTCGTCGACCATGCCGGAGGTGCAATGACCCGTCGAAAATGAGCCGCTTTCAGTTTCCCGTACTTGCCACTCGTGACGGCTGACATCGCGAAGTCGAACTCGGGAAAGAACGGTAGCACGTGAGCGACCATCAACTGAACGTTGGCCTTTTCAGCCGCTGCCACCATCCGGTTGGCAGCCTTGAGGTCGACGGAAATCGGTTTTTCAACGATCACGTTTTTCCCAGCTTTGATCGCTTCCAGAGCGACCTGCTCATGCTGCTCAACCGGCAAACAGACATCGACGAGGTCGATATCGGGGTCAGCCAGAAGCTGATGGTAGTCAGCATAGGTTTTGATCGTTGAGAGATCGTTCAGTGCGCCGGGAGGCCCGAAGTTCCCCTGAATGGAACGCCAGTCTCCGTCCAGTTTCTTCTGGTCCCGAGTGGCGATCGCCGTGACTTTGCCGTTTTTAAGCTTCGATCCTGCAATTCTTCGACGACCGGACTTCGGATCATCTTTGAACCGATTCGCTCCCTCGAAATGTGTCATCCCCATGAAGCCGAGGCCGATGATGCCAATTCTGACCATCCCATAGTCTCCGTGATTCCAAGCAGAATCCGTGGGTATTTACCGATGCTGCATCGCGGACTGCCGCGAGCAATACGTGTCAGCGACGGACTTCAACAGAAGGCCGCAAAAGCTTCAAGGCACAGGCCCAACCGAACCACAGGCCCAGAAAAAATGTTCTAACAAATTTGAAACGAATACAACTCAGCAAGAAACAGGGCGAAGGGCAAATTATACCTCTCCCAGACAAAGAAGAGACATTGACGGTCGCACGACACTCTCCAGGTCGGATTGCCGTCAGGCTGTCGACAATGTCACGATTCAACGATTTCTCAACGATTTCTTGGGATTTCCAGGGTCAGCGGACTGACGTCCGCCGCTCGCCTGCACGTCAGGGCGATTCGCCAGAAATATTTCATTCATGACCGCGTGAGGTAGATCTGTCGCGAGCTGGTAACTTTGCCCATGCAGATTCATCGCACAGATAATCCCCGAAAGCGTAGTAATCCTTGGGACGGCTTGATGAACGAAGAGTCCACCTGGACATCCCGCACAGCCGTATGCCCACTAAGCTGACCACCCTTCGCAGCCTGACTTAACGATCTGTAAACACTTTTTTGCCGTAACTTACGCTGCATTCCGATCAGTTTCTGATCTGTGGTCGAATTCTGCAGAATCGCAGAAAATGAATGGACATCCAGATGTGTCACGTTATCCTGACGCCCAGTTTGCTCGATATCAGACGGCGCATGGTGCGCAGTCCAGCTGTTTCAATTGGGTGGTACCTTGAAACACACGCGGGCGAAATCGTGGACTCTTCCTTCGGGAAGACTACTGCGTGATATCAGAAGAGCATGGA
>JABMPE010000703.1 GCA_013203845.1 Rhodopirellula sp.
CCTCTGATGAAATCATCAAACGCGGAACCAGTCACATAGTCGTCTCCGGCTCCTCCGAAGATGCTGACCGTGACAAGCTGGGTGTAGAGATTCGGTGTCCGCATGACGTTATGAAAGTCCAGCGTATTCCCATACTGATTGCCGGACACAACGATCTGGTAAATCAGATTGGAATCAACCCTTCCATCCGCAAGGGTTCCGCGTCCGCCAACATAAGAACCGTCTACGCGAATTCTCGCAAAACTCCCGGAGTTGACAAAAACCAGCTCTGTTTCCGTTCCCGTCAGCTGAACGGTCAACGTGTTCGCGGTAAAGTCAACCAGTGTGAGCAGCAGGCGTTTTTCCAGCCGCTGGATCGACTCGGAATGCGAAGTTCTGCGCATTAGCGATGATCGGGAAACACGTGATCGCTGAGTGTGAGCTGAAGAACGGATGCGATTGCACCACGATTGCCAACGTTCAACCAGCTCCCGTAGGCGGCGGCATCCGTCGTTCGAGCGTTTCGTGTTGTTGCTGCATCTGCGGAGCGGGTCTGGAACACTCTTGTTGACGGCCAGGAATTCAGTGCATGGCCAGTGTACCCGAATGCTTGCGGACTCTATGTTGAGGCGGCGGCTCAACCAAAGCTTTCCAGTGACCAGCAGTCGTCTCGACTTTCGGCGCAGCATCACGAGTTGTCGTGTCAATCCGCTGCATTGGGACATCGGGAGATCAGCCTCTCACGTCTCTAAGTCCAGCATCTCTTCTGAGAGATGGGCGTGAGCCTCCCGCTCCTCATGCACCAGAGCCTCCGCCTCTGCTGCTTCACCATTTCAATTGTCGATCAAATGAACGGTACAGTCCGACACAGGTCGATATAACCGTGATTACCCTTCGCAAACGACCGTCCTGAACCTGCCAGGCTCCTCGAAGAGTATCATCCGAGTATGGACGACTTCGGCCCAAAATACTTCGAAGTAGACGCGCATGGAAGTACGGCAAGTCAGCGAATACCGCAAAACAAGTATCAACGTTTATGAGAACGCACTCAACGACCAGTTCTCACTGCTGCTATCAGATTCAAAATCGGGTCCGGTTTGTCACGTTAAACGGGTGCCAACGGCTGCCGGAGCGTGCTACCGAACAGATCAAGCATAGTTCGGCTTCGCTGTTGTAAGCAGAAATCGCACCCGAGTCGTCATTGTAAGCAACATCGGCGCGAGGCAGCTTTCAGAAACCTCATAATTGCACTGTACGGCAAGACCACATTGCCTGGAGGCCGCGGCAAAAACGGCATCATCCGAATCAACGACTTCAGACTATACAACGAGACTTGTCCCGCACAGCAATGGAACGCAGCTATTTGTTTCGTCCGGTCGACAGATCATAAGTCGCGCGTTGAACTCTCGACTGCCGACCGGACAGCGTCTTCAGCTGCTTGAGCACTTCTGGCTCGCCCGCCTGGTCGCCTTCGATCATGCGACCGAGTTGCCGTGTCCGGCGATTAATCCGCAGCTGCAAAGATCGCAACATCTTCAGCTCGGAAAGAGCATCGACGAGCGGCTTGTCCTCGGGCTGCCCCTGTTGTTGCTCTCCCTGTTGCTGCTGTTCTTCGTCTTTCTTCTTTTCCATCTCTTTCTGCAATGCGTCGACCATTTCTTCGATGGCCTCGATCACTGCCTGCTCAAGAGTCTGAGTCAACTCGCCCGCTTTCCCCTGATCAAGCAACTGCACGATCGATGCGGCATCTTCGCGAATCGCTTCGACCGCTTCCGGAAATGCGACCGACGAACCTTCTTCACGCAAGACGACCAGAGCCTTATCGACTTCCTGGACGATCTCGTCTTCCTGAGTCGCCAGTTGCTTGCCGCGAGCGATCAGGCTGGCATCCTTGCCCTCTGCTTCTTTATCCAGCCGCACGGTTTCCTGATAAACAAGCAACTGCATGCTGAGCATCTTCCGAAAACGTGACTCCAGGGATGCCAGCGTGAGGCTTTTTTCTTCTTCACGCAGCTGTCGCAGAATTTCCTCCAGCTTCTCCTTAGCTTCCAGCAATTGCCGAATCGCCTCGTCCTGATGCCGCGACGCCTTGCCGCGATCCTGCTTGTCTTTCAGTTCCTGAATCGCCTTTTCCATTTCCTGACGAGCTTCTTCCAGATCTTCCCGCCCTGGCGTCTGCTGCTGATTTTGTTGCTCACCCGGCTGACCTTCCTGAGGCTGACCATCTTGAGGTTTTCCTTGCTGCGGATTGCCTTCCTGAGGTTCGCCTTTTGAGGGATCACCCTCTTTCGGTTGACTGTCTTTGGGCTCTCCGGATTTCGGCGACCCAGCGTCAGGGTCCCCACTCTTCGGATCGTTTTCTCCCGCCTTTTTGGGTGCCGCGTCTCCGTCCTTTGGTGGCGACGGATCTTTCGATTCACCCTGTTCGTTTTCCGACTTCTCGGAATCCTTTTCACCAGCGGACTTATTCGAATCCTGCTCGGCCTGCTTCTTTGCATCCTGCTGCTTGATTTCGTTGATCAGTTTTTCGGCCTCGTTTTCGACGCCTTCCTGATCCTTCGCCGACTTCCGGGAATCTGCTCCTCGTTCCGTGTTCGCGCGAACGTCCTTCTCTTTGCCGATCAGCTTATTGACGTCTTTCAGGATCGCATTCACACGCGCACGCTCGGCCTCGATTTCGCTGATACGGTTTTCGCTTTGAAGCAGATCGAGCAGCGCGACCAGACTACTGACCAGTTCTTCCTGACGCTGAATCGAATCGCCATATTGTGGAGTCGCCCCCGCCAGCAGTTCCTGAATGATTCGCATCTGCCCGATCACCCGCTCCTGCTGACTCTTGCTGTGAGTACGAAACAGCAGCTCGGCACGCTCTGGATCTGCCTTACGCAGCTGTTCGGCCATCTGCACGAGTTCTTTCTCGAACCGATCAAACCGACTCAGCACTGCCTGCTGACCAATCTCCAGCGGCAGCTCTTTTTTCGGAGCAGACTTATTCTCAGTTGGACCATCCTGTGCAAAAACCGTCGAGCCTGCACTCAACAGGCCGGCCAGAATCGCCACTGCAAGACAACCGTTTCTGAAAACACAGACCATGGTTCGACTCCACCTGCCGTAGGGTGGGCACCGCCCACCACAAAATCTCTGACTGGTGGGAACTGCCCACCTTACTTTGCCGACTCGGCTTTCGTGTTGACTCAGCGAGAACGACGCCAGTCTACTGCAACGACTCCAGCAGCAGCTTCTTTTTTCGCTCTTTCTTTGTCCGTTCCAGGAGTTCCCGCTGCTGTTCGAGAATCAGTTTCAACTCTTCAACGGCCTTCTGAAACTCTTTCAGCTTTTCCATTTCGGCGAGAATACGCTCCATTCGACTGATCATGCCTCGCAGCATCTCGACACTGTTATCAATCGCTTCCGTCGCGTCATTGCCTCTTTCGTTCGTCAGGCGAAATACTCCCAGCGCCTCATCAACCACCGGAAAATCGGTTGTGTTGATCAGGCCAAGCGGCTTCACAATGCGATCGTCAATCCGCTCCAGAGTCTGAGGTGTATGCAGACCATTGTTGACCAGTTCTTCACGGATGTCTCGGAACGAAAGCTCGACAGATGCTGTTTCGTTGGCGTTCTTTCTCACGGCATGTAACGACCGCTCAGCACACGCGGTCACAGCCAACTCGATTTCCCGAATCCGTTTCGCTTTGTCCGCGGCTTCCGTTTCTTCCTTGTCGGCCAGAAGTCGTTTCTTCGCGTCGAGCCGCGACCGGTGCAGGATCAAATCCTGCTGAGTCTGCTTTGTTTCGGTGATGACCCTTTCGAACTGTGCTCGCAGATTCAGCTCCCGCTGGTAAAGCACCGACTGCAACTCTTCGTTGCTGACTACCTTAAAAGCGTACCGCTCACCCCGCGATCGATGCGGTCCGTTAAGATTATCTTCGTCCGTTGCCACCACGCTCAGCACCAGCTTCTGGCCAAGCGAAAGATCAAGAGGCAGCACTTCGAATCGTTCGAAAACTTCACCAGCACTTCGTTTCAACTCGAACTCGCGACGGGTGCTTCCGTCCCGATGAGGTGTCAAAGAATTCTCGAACGGACGAACGCTGGTGACTCCGGTTTCGTCAACCTGGTACTCAAACTGCGCCGTTGCCAGTCCGTAATCGTCAACCAGCCGACCCAGCACCGGAATGGACGCCTTTCGCGTAATTGACGTTCCGATACCGCGCAGGCTTGTTTCAACGACGGGCGATTCATCAACGATCCCGCCGATCTGAAGGCGCGACGGTTCCGCCGTCAGAATTCCATCCAAATCTTCCAGGTAAATTCTCAGGCTGGAATCGGGTGCCAGCACAAACGGCTTTCCGACTTCGGTCATCAGGGAATCAGCACGCAACCGAGCCGCATCAGTTTCGTACGAGGTCATTACAAACGGGACGGAAACCTGCGTTCCATCCTCACTGATCCATTTTCCAAACTCCTCAGGTGGAATCCTGCGATTCTCCAGGACTTCGTCTTCTTCGCTGCGATGCACGAGCCGTGCTTCACCTTCTTCGGACGCAGCAAATGTCAGCTCGTAACTTCCAAACTGCATGCGCACATGAGTCAGTGGCTTGTTGCAGGTGGCTTTCAGAAGAAACTCTGTTTCATTGGGCAGCTCCACCTGCGTTCCTCGAACCGGAACCAAATCTCGTAATGGCTTTTCAGCAGTTGATTCCGGATTCCGCATCCGTGTGTACGAAGGGTAGAAACAGGACAGCTCGACCTGTTCCAACTGCGGCGGTTCGACGATCTGCACTCGGTACGGCACACGATTCACAAAGTCGCCGCCGTAAACGTAGAACTCGACATCGTCCAGCAGTGCCGCCAGCGAGTGTCGAAACGTGTTGTCTCCAACCCGCGAACACAGCACTGTTCCCTGACCACGACCGTTCGCCAGCCGGTATTTCAGCTGCACTCGCTCGGGAGCTTTGCGTCCTTCTTCGACGTCAATCTGCAGCGTGAGATCCGCACCACGAGCATGCTTGTAAGACTGGTTATTGAACTCGCGGATGATGTCGCCGGGCTGAGCGATCACTCGAATGATCAGCCCGGTTTCGCGGCGCCAGTACTCAGCATTGAGGTCTACAAAACTGTCTTTCCAGGTCCGTAGTGTCGAGTTGCTGGCGACCGCGAGGCCACCAATCGAGGCGACGGCAACCACAGCGGCGATAACGGCTCGCTGCAGCGGTCGGCGATCAAACACGCTGGCGAGATCCAGTTGCCGCGTCGCCTTGACGGCATCATCAATCGTGCGGCCTGCCATCGCGATGGTCAGCTTACCTTGATCGGAAAATCCAGACTCCGCCAGTTCGACCGCCGTCACCAGTCGATCGTCAAGTTCAGGAAACCGTCTCTCCAGCACGAGTGCCAGGGCCCTGGTTCGATAACTTCGCAGCAGCCGAAGGCCAATCCAGGACAGCAGGAGAAAGGCCACCAGACCAACGACGACAACGTCAAATCCGGCGCGAAACCAACGCGGTAGTTCCAGTCGGCTGATCTGAAACCAGGCATGATCAACCGCCAGGCTGAGCCAGAATAAACTGCCCAGCACCGCCAGAATCAACGCCGCGCCTTCAAGGAACACGTAACGACGAATCCGCCCACGAAGCTGCGCCAGGACTGACTGTAACTCGGGTCGTAGATCTGACATGGATTTGCTTCTGCAGAATGAAAAACGTTCAAGCCAGCTTCAACAGCTTTCTGGTCAGCCACTCGATCGAGAGCAGGCCGATCAGCAGGAGCATCAACCATTCTCGATCCCACAGCGTTTTCAACTGTTGGTCAATCTGAAACTCTTCGCCGCGGTTGGGCAGTCGTTTGGGGACTTCTGCCGCTGCTTCAGAAATTGAGAAATACGCTCCGCCCGTGTCTTCGGCGATCAGTCTCAAAAGCTGAGCATCCTGCCGGGCGTTGTCGGTTTCGAGATTAGGAAGAACCACATCGATCTTCTCAGATAATTGATCGCCCGACTGCGGAATTGGAACGTCGATACGCCAGACACCAGGCGAACTGACCCGAAAGCTGCCGACGAACTGCCCTGTCCGGTTGGAATCCCTTTGCAACCGAACTGAAGGAATCATCGGTCGGCCAGCGGGATCAAAGATTTCCGCGAGTACAGAGTCGGCAATCAGCGGGTCGAATTGTGGATCGGTGAGCTGCGCACGAACTCGGACAGTTTGCCCCAGGACAAATTGATTTCGCTCCAGCAGCAGCGTGCCCCGATTGTTGCCTCGCTTCAGGCGAGCTTGACCGGCTTCTCGAATGGCCTTTGTCCAGAAGCGGTCATAGTAGACTTCGTCGATTGACCGCATCCGCCACATTTCCGGACTGCCCAGATAAATAACACGCCCTGCTCCGTAATACTGAGAGGCCAGCAGCACCGGCAGACCGTTGGCACTTTGAGTTCTGGGATCAGAGAAGTAGGCATAGACGGTCGCACCAGCCTTTGCTCCGCTGGTCGGGTAGGCTGAGTAAACTCCCTGAAACTCTTTCCAGACTTCTGCCGAAGAGACCTGCTCGTCCGTAATCTGAAGGAATCCCGCTTCCCGACCTTCGCGAGTGAATTCGAACGGCCACGACTGGATCACCGTGCGTGAACTGCCGACGTCGGTAACAAATCGATTCAACACAACCGGGTACAGCTCGCGAATTTTTTCGAGCTTCGCGTCGCTGGCCACGCTGGCCGAGTAAACGTCTCCGGCAACCACCACCAGACCGCCCGCCTGAGCGAAGACCCATTCGCTGACCAGGTCGATCTGCTCGGAACTCAACCGATTCCAGTCGGGGTCAAAGCCGACGATAACGTCGTAGTCAAACAACTCTTCTTTTGATGCCGGAAACGATGTCAGAATCTTATTGGCTTCCTGACTGACGGCTCCCGCCGCGTCTGCCGTCTGCAACCACACATCGGTCTGAATGGCGGAGTGCCGGTACAGCATGTTTCGTACAAACTGATAATCCCGCATCGGTCCGCCAGCGATCACCAGCACTCGCGTTTTTCGATCAACCACGCTGATGGACTTGCGGCGTTCGTTGTCGCCCTCACTCAACTCGACGATCTTTTGATCAGGACGAACTCGTATGAAGTACTCCCACGTGCCGGCGACGTTCTCAAGCTGCTCGAAGGCGACTCGAACAGGCAACCCGTCGGCTGAGAGAACCATTTCTTTCGTTCCCAGCTTCGTGGCGTCTGCATCGGAGTCTTCCG
Organism: Rhodopirellula sp.; assembly: GCA_013203845.1. Taxonomy (GTDB): domain Bacteria; phylum Planctomycetota; class Planctomycetia; order Planctomycetales; family Planctomycetaceae; genus JABMPE01. Next base: position 7,217 of record JABMPE010000703.1, read on the forward strand.
GGCGACCGAGCAGTTCGACGATTGCATTCTGACCAGCAAGCCCTTGCGCCTGAACGAAGGCGGCGATCTCAAACGCGTCACCGACGTGTACATCGCTCGGAGCCTGGATGCTGGCGATCTGAATGTTGACTGGCTGCCGCGTGCTGCCGACTCCCACCGTGATGAGGCGAGCCTTTGACTCTTTCGCGGCTTCAATCGCCTTGCCGGGATCGATTCCCGAATTCGAAGCCCCGTCAGTCACCACCACAATGCCGGACAATGAATTTCCACTGATCGATCGAATCAGTTCCAGCAGCGATTCACCGAGACGAGTCTCCAGACCGATCGGCTCAACGATCTGATTCCAATCGATCGTCTCCTCACGGGTGTCGGCTTCGCCCGCGACCGCCTGAGCCGCCGAGGACTTGATCGTTGCCCGCGGATCCTGAGACCGCAACGTCACGTGCGGTCCGTTCAGCGCGGAATCAAAACTGAAAACGCTGACCGCGTGGTTCTTCCTCAGTTCCTCAAGTAGACCGGACTGTCCGAGGAGTTCGGCGACCGCATCAGATCGGCTTTTTGCTTCGTCACTTGGGGGAACTTCTGCAGTGCTGGCGGCTGAGTCGCCAGGCTCGTTCTGCGACTCGGGAAACTTCATCGACAACGATCGATCGATCAGCACGGCAACTTGAGACGGACGATACGCCAGCTTCTGGGTCCGCTCCTGCGGGTTCAGCGCCACAATGACCAGACCGGCAAGCACAGAAATTCGCAGCCCCAGCAGGAAGTATCGCCAGAACCGATTCAGCTCAGCGGTATCGCGCAGGTAAACACGAACGCCCAGAATCAACAGTAGCGAGAACGCGCCGAGACAGACCATCCACTCCACCGGCGTCTCCGGAAGATCGTATTCGATCGCTCGGAAAGCACCGGTCGACTCAATGGCCAGCACGGCAAATTGTGAAAGGAATAAAGCCACGAATTATCCATTACGGCGAAGTCGCGACCAGAACGCCTGGCCGGTCATCCGCAGTTGACTAACTTCTCGAACCAGCAGGAGCGGCCTTCGGGTGAAAACTGAGTTTGCAGGCCAGTAACTGCTCAGCCAGCAGGATGACAAACAGAATGACCAGTAACCAGAAGCGAACTTCCTGACCGGCATCGCGACCGGCGATCCAGGAAAACTCACCAGCCTCATGAATCTGAATTTCCAGATTGTCGCCGAGTTGTTTGCGGATCAGCTCCGTAGTCGCCAGCGAAAGATCGCTCTCTTCGACCGGTACGTTGAACGTGATCCAGCGTTCGACAGACGTTTGATTCTGATCGAGCAGCCGCACCCGGTAGACGCCCGGCGTGTCGGTATCCCGGAACGAGGCCTGCAGCCGAACCGGCGTTGAAGCTCCGGACGGAGCGTTCGAACTTTCTGAACCACTCGTTGCCGGATTGGTCGTTGCCGGAGTGGCGGGAGCGGCTTTCAGTCTCGTTGGGCTGTCCGTGTCGTCGGGACTGAAAATTTCCACTTCATCAAGGAACTCAGCCGGGTTGAGTGACAACTGAATCGGCTCTCCCGACTGACGTGTTTCGAGGATTCTGTCCCGGCGGGCGATAAACTTTTCGAGGTCCAGCATCATCGGAACGAAACTCGGATAACGTGCCCAGTTGTTCCACGTCGGAGCGCAGGTTGTCAGGCACGTGAAGATCGTTCCTTGGCCGTAAGACGTCGTGAACGCCAGCGGTTGCCGGTTGGTTAAACGGGCGATCGTTTGAACGTTGTCGCCGCGCTGCTGGTCGTCGAGTTCCCAGTCTTCAGCAACCGGAAAGTATTCGAAGACCCGGGTCAGTTCGGTAAACGGATTCTCCTGTCCCTGAAAGACTCCGAAGATCGGATGTTCGGAAAACTCAGTATCGGGATCAGAATCGCCGGACGACTGCGTCTGAGCCGCGACGATTCCGATCTTCACTGGAAACAATCCAGCGCCGCCGTTGTAGAGTTCTGAGATGTAGAACGTCGGGCGGATTTCGTCGCCCAGAAACCACGCCAGACCACCACCGGCTTTCACGAATTCTTCGAGCGGGGCCAGCGCATCAGCTGGCAGATCAGCCACGTTCAGCATGAAGACACTTTGAAATTCGTCAATTGACCGACGCCGCAGGTAATCGACCGTTTCCAGTTGAGCCGAGTAACCGGTGATTCCCGGATCAGCCGCGAGCGCGTCGACAAGGTACTCGCCGTCGTCATTAGCCGGATTGCCTTCGATGATCAGCACCCGATTGACCGGGGACACATCGACCGAGATGAACCGATCGTTGTCGGCCAGCAACGGATCGGGACCCAGCCGCAGATCGACCCGATGTTTTCCCGGTGCGTCAAACGTCAAATCGAATTCCTGCCGAACAGCGACGCCCGCTTCGACCCGGTCAAAGTTAATTGTCAGCGGCAGCTTCTGACCGTCCTGAAAAACACCGACGGGAACTTTCGTCGCGACCTGATCGCTGAAGTTCTGGATCGACAGGGCGAATCGAACGGGAACACCAACGGAGGCGACCTGCAGATCTCCCGAAAGACTGGTGATGCCGAGATTGCTGTTTCGACGACCGACCGTCTTTACCAGGTTGATCGTCACTCCGGCTGAATCGAGTTCCTTAACGACCTGAGTCAGCGACTGCTGTTCCTGCCAGTCCCGCTGTCGATAGTCGGAAATGACATGCAGGTGCCGCACGGCGGCGCGATCTTCCAGCAGCACATTGCTCGCGCCTTCCAGCCCCTTAACCAGATCGAGCGTCTGGTGAGTGCATTTCTGGTTTTGCAACTTGCCGTCGAGTTCCACCAGAAACGCCTCGTCGACTTCCCGCTGCGTGACCAATGGCTGATCCGGATTCGAAAGCGTCAGCAACGTGAACTTCTGCGTCCCCGGCCGACGCGAACCTTCAGCAACCAGTTTGCGTACGATATCCAGTGACTCGTCCCAGGCAGTTGTCTCGCCGATTTGATCCCGCATCGAGCCGCTGTCGTCGAGCACGACGACGTGGTGAGACTGTGCTCCCTGAAACAGCGTCAGCTCGCTGGCGTCCAGCACCAGGCGAGCGATCAGCGCGACGATGCCGAGCACAATCAGAATTCGCAGCAGCAGTAGCAGCAGTTGCTCGATCAGAATGCGACGTCGGTTGCGACGCTGACTCTGCAGCAGAAATTCCATCGCCGCAAACTGCACGCGGCGATAGCGCATTCGATTGATCAAATGGATAATGATCGGCGCAGCGACAAGAGCCGCGCCGCCGAGCACGAAGGCTGGATTCAGAAAATGTGAAGCGATCCAGGTTTCCATCAATGATCTTGATTCAACCACGGAAAACACGGAACGCACGGAAAATTAAGGCACTGCATCATGCACCTGTTCCGTGTATTCCGTGTACTCCGTGGTTCATTTCCTTTCTTAGTGCGCTCTCAGAATTATTGCCGGCCCGAGCGCTGCATGCCGATGCGGTGGTTGAGATAGTGAGCCAGAACTGCGTCGATGTGCTCGCTGGTGCGGATTGTCTGGTAGTCGACGCGGCTGCGTGAGCAGAAGCGGCGGAGTTCGTCGAGGTAGCGGTTCATGGCTTCGAGATAGCCTTCGCGGAGTGATCGCGGGTCACAGACCAGTTCGCCGGCTTCTTCAAGACCTTCGAAGCGTGTCGAGCCGGAATAATCGAAATCCAGTTCGGCATCGTCCAGCACGTGAAACAGCAGGACGTCGTGTCCGCGGTAACGCAGCAGGTTGAGTCCTTTGAACAGACCTTCGCGAGGAACGAACAGGTCAGAAATCAGGACGATCAGACCGCGGCGGGACTGCTGCTCAGCCACCTTCTGGAGGATCTCGAAGATATCCGTCTTCTTCGCAGGCTTCTGGGAATCCAACGAAGCGAGTACCGCATTCAGGTGAGTCGTCTTGCTGAGATGCGGCACCTGGCTACGGATTGCGTCATCAAACGTGACCGCCCCGACAGCGTCCTGCTGCCGCAGGAGCAAGTAGGTCAGTGCGGCGGCGATCGTGCAGCCGTAGTCGTACTTGGTGATTTCACGCGAGCCAAACTTCATCGACTCGCTCAGATCGACCAGCAATGTCGTGCGCAGGTTGGTTTCTTCTTCGTACTGCTTGATGAAGTACTGGTCGGTCTTTGACCAGACTTTCCAGTCGATGTGGCGGACGTCGTCTCCAGGCGCGTACTCCCGGTGCTGTACGAACTCGATCGACTGGCCGAAGTACGGACTGCGATGCAGGCCGGATAAAAAACCTTCGACAATTCGGCGAGCCCGGACCTCCAGACGGGAAATCCTTGAGATTTCCTCAGGC
>JABMPE010000704.1 GCA_013203845.1 Rhodopirellula sp.
CCTGGACTCAACCAAGACGGTCAAGGTCAGTGGCGTCTCTGTGGCCTTCTGCTGCGGTAAGTGCCAAGGCAAAGTCGAAGCTGCGAAGGGTGACGATCAGCTCGCTCTCGTATTCGCCGACAAGGCATTCGACAAAGGCTTTGAAGTCAAAAAGAAGACCAGGAAGTAACTGACACTGCTGATCGACAACCTGTCGTGAAATCGAAACGGGCATCCGGGATATTCGGGTGCCCGTTTTTCGTTGACGTACGAAGGACACCCGTCCGGTCAAAATACTCCGCTGCATCAGCGCTTCTATTTGCTCACGTGCGTCCGCCTCATTCGTTGCATCATTGCATCGCCTTCACGCCTATATTCGTCGATGGCCTCTATGTCGTAGCCACACCACTTGTTTGGACTGAATTCTCCGACGCGTTCATCGAATAACCAATAGGTGGTAAGCCCGGCGTGTGGCGATCATTTGCATCGCCGCTCTGAAGTCGCGTTCATGAGATGGATCACGTGCCGTCGCAGCATCGTTTTTCGACCGCTTGGTGCTATGCCTTCTTAACGGCGTCTACATGTGGTTCATGGTATCAAATCGGACCGGTTTCGAACCCAGCCTTGAAATCGACTGATCCCGAGTTCAATCTGGATCGATGACGCGGAGAGTAGGCCGTCTTGACGTATTGGCAAGGACGCAGGAAATGCCCACGATTGTGGGTGCTCGTGTCCCGCGATAAATGGTGAATGATATGATCGACCTGATGCAGTACATCATGCGAAGCCGACGCCCTTTCGGGACAAGAACTCGGCGACAGGCACACTCTTACGGTCGATCTGCGCGTGAGACGCGTGTGTTTCGCCCTGTGTCGCAAATTGAATCGCTTGAGACTCGCACGCTGTTGACTGTCAGTGTGAGCTTTGGTGAAACGTTCGGTTTGTTGTTTGTCGATGCCACCGACGACGGAGATGTTGTGCTTGTCGAACACGATGGCACGAACATCATCGTCAACGGTTCGATGATTCCCGCTTCCGATACTGGCGAACTTGCGACGCTGGCTAACGTCACCGGCCTTATTGTGCGCGGCGACATGGACGTTGATGAGGCCAATGACTTTCGCATTCTCTCCGACTTCACCGGCATTTCTGTCATCCTGCAAAGTGGTGGTGGCGACGACACGATGGTTGGTGGACCGGGGCCAGAAGTGTTCCTCGGACAGGGAGGCAACAACGACATTCGCGGTGGTGGCGGCAACGACACGATTCTGGCGGGAAGCGGCGCCGACACGCTCGTTGGTGGGCTGGGAAATGACTCGATCGAGGGCGGATTCGGAAATGACCAGCTCTTTGGCGAGGAGGGCGACGACACGCTGATCGGCGGCGACGGCAACGACACGCTGCTTGGTCGCGACGGTGCTGATCAGCTTTTTGGAGACGCCGGCAACGACCTGCTGTTCGGCGAGTCCGGCAATGACATGCTCGATGGTGGAACTGGCGATGACGGCTTTGCGTTTCCGGGAAGTTCGCTCGGCAACGACATGGTCTCGGACTCGGGCGGCGAAGATTACCTGGACTTCGGGTTGATCGGGAACGCGGTCAATATCGACCTGCGCAGCACCGCCACACAGACAGTTGCATCCGGGGATCTGGTCCTGACACTTGGCAGCGGGACAGCATTCGAAATCGTTGTCGGGTCAGCTTTCGATGACACACTGATCGGCAACTCGGCGGATAACTTTCTGTTCGGGAACGATGGCGACGACAACATCTTTGGCGGCACTGGAAACGACTTCCTGTTCGGCCAGGTCGGTGACGACACGCTGACTGGTGAAGCCGGGATGGACACTCTGAACGCAGGCGTCGGTGACGACAGCCAGGAAGGCGGTTCCGGCAGCGATACGTACATCTTCGACGAAAACGCCAGCGGCACGGACATGGTCCGCGACCTGTCGAGCGAAGCCCCCAACACCGATCACGATGTCTTTGACTTCTCGGCGTTCACAGCCCCGTTGAATCTCGACCTGGGCTCGACGATGCCGCAGACATTCGGCGGACTGACGCTGCAACTGATCAGCAGTGTGTCCATTGAGAATGTCATCGGAACGACCGGCAACGACACAGTGACCGGAAACGCCTGCGACAATGAAATCCTGGGCGGTGCGGGCAACGACATGCTCGACGGTTTTGACGGAGCGGATTCGCTGTTCGGAGAAGCGGGCAATGACAATCTGTTCGGCGGTGCTGGAGAGGATTCACTGGAAGGTGAAGCCGGCGAAGACACGCTCTCCGGTGACGGAGGTGATGATTTCCTGAAAGGTGGTTCGAGCAGTGACACGTACGCCTTCTCGACGGATTCCGGAGGCAACGACACGATTCAGGATCAGGACTCCGAAGCTCCCAACACGGATCATGACCGGCTCGACTTTTCGGTGCTGCCCGCGAATGTAACCGTCGATCTGGCGCTGACGTCGACTCAGGAAGTCGCACCGGGACGCAGTATCACTCTGACGACCTCGACGATGATCGAAGACGTGCTCGGCGGCGCCGGCAATGACACGCTGATCGGCAACGCTGGCGACAACGTGCTGGATGGTGGCAGCTCCGGAAACGACGACCTGTCTGGAGACGATGGCAACGACACACTCATCGGCGGCAGCGGGAGTGACACCCTGCAGGGCGGTGCGGACGACGACAGTCTCGAAGGCGGCTCAGGCGACGACACTTATCTCTCGGCGCCGGGCTGGGGTCTTGACGAGATCGTTGAATCGTCCGGCGGCGGCGGCGACACGATGGACTTTGCCACGCTGGGATCGCCTCTGCAGACCACAATTGGCATCAGCAACGTCGAGGTCCGGGATACCAACGGCAACAGGACCACGCATTCGGGAAACGACATCGAGCACATCGTTGGTGGCCAGGGCGGCAACCTGATCACTTTTCAGGACGGAGCCCGACTGGCAAACAGCACCGGAACGATTACGGGCGGCGCGGGGACCGACACGCTCGACTATGCAGACTACACGATCTTCGTCGGGATCAATCTGAGCAGCCAGACCGCAACCGGGCTCGCGGGAGTGTTCGGGTTCGAGTCCATTATTGGCGGCCAGTCCAGCGACGACTCGATTGTCGGATTCGATGGCGGCAATTTCTTTGTGATCACCGGCAACAATGCCGGCTCAGTGAACGGCGGATTCCTTTTCTCAGCCGTCGAGAATGTCATCGGATCTACTGACATCGACGAGTTTGTGTTCGAGCAGGCCAACCCGGATAACGGCAGTCTGACCGGACGTATCGAAGGTTTCGGCGGTGTGGATACTCTCGACATGTCCGCGTTTACCGGTTTCGGTCGGTTAAACGTTGATCTCGCCAATGGAACATCGAAGTACGTGGGTGGAGGATTTTCGAATATCGAAGCCTTCATTGGTCCCGGCGAAGACGGAACCTTGTCCGGCCCGAATGACTCGAACACCTGGACTTACGGGTCGTCCACAGCAGGGGTCCTGACCAGCGCTGGAGACACGGTGACGTTCTCCGGATTCTCCCGGTTCGTGGGCGGGTCGACCGGCGATCGGTTCGTTATTCCAGACGGTCTGATTTTCGGCAGCGCGATCGGTTTGATCGATGGTCGAGACGGAGCCGACGTTCTTGATTTCACGGCTTACACGTCGGACCTGCGAGCATCCGTCGGCGGGACATCGTTGGGCGTCGGTCAGGACCTGGGCGACGAAATCGTGGAGTCAAGCCGCATCGAACGGTTGATCGGTGGGACTGCCAAAAATCGCGTGGTGGGAGTCACCGGATTCAACGTCTGGAACATCACGGGACCTGATCAGCTCAACCTCAATAACCTCAAGTTCCTTGAAGGTTTTCAACTTATTTCCGGCGGCAATTCAGACGATCGGTTTGTTGTTTTTCCGTCGGGGTCACTCAGCGACGGCGTCCGTGGAGATCTCGGATTATCGAATGAAGGATTCGACACTCTGGACTACTCGGAATTCACAACTGGAGTCGTGGTTGATCTGTCGAGCGGTACTGCACCGGGACTTCCATCGATCGACCTGATCGAAGGAGTCTCTGGTGGATCGGGGAATGACTCGCTGACGGGACTCAACGATGGCACCGGCGGCAAGCTGGTTGGAGATGGTGGTAACGACACCCTGACGGGCGGCAGCGGCGACTTCATACTGCAGGGACTGGCTGGCGATGATCTTTACGTTCTGGCTCCGGCAGGCACTGTGGCGATCGACGAACAGTCGGGAAGCGACCGGATTGACTTCCGCAACGCCGATCTCGCGATTCAGTTCGACGCTGACAGGCAGGGCTCGCAGACGATTAACAGTCGCGGTGACACGCTCATCATTTCGGGAGAAATCGAAGACGTGATCGGCACGGAACTCGCCGACACGATCACGGCCGGGCCACTGGGCGTACCGCGGTTTCTGGATGGCCGCAATCCTCCCGGTCCCGGTGAGGGCGACACGCTGATCTTCGATGCTCGTGGGGCGGTGATTACAGCGGAGACATCAACATCGTATTCAACGTCGACGTTTGCTGATGTCACACACGCTCGCTTCGAGACTCGAAGCTCGCAGAACGCAGGCGCCACAACCGGCACGGCGGGAGAGGTCGATGAGACCGGTGATCTGATCGTGACTGACAACGAGGGCATCAACAGTGATCTGACCGTAACCGTGACGGATACAGAGGTCCTCATTAATTCCCTCAATGGGCCGACCACAATTGATCCGGCCGACGGCACGCAGATCGATCCGAATTCATTCGTCGTTCCATTGGGCGGCATCACCGGCGGCAGGATTGAGGTCAATTCAGGCGACGGCGACGACACGCTGACGGTCGGCCTTCCGGACACCGATCTCAACGGTTTCCGTCTCTCTTACGACGGAGGGCCGGGAACAGATTCTCTGTCAGTCACAGGTACTCCGAATTCGGTGATCTTTTCGCATACCGGATCAGATTCCGGCGTGATCGGAACCTACGAGCAGCCGCTCACGTACTTCAGCAACTTTCCGTCTGAGCCGGTCTCTGACACCGTCTCCTTCCGGTCGGTCAGTATCGAATACACGGGTCTGGAGCCGGTCGACATGCTGGGGGTCACGACGTCGAACCTGGCGTTTGTGCTGCCGGACGTCGACAACGTCGCGGTGATTGAGCCCGGCGCACAGCCCGGCGAGTACCGTCTCCGCAGTCTTAACGGCACTTTTGAGACGACAGACTTCATCCCACCGGCAGAAGGCATCTTCGTGCTCTGCGGCAGCGGCCACGATTCAATCGACGCCTCCGCGATCAATTTTTCGATCAGACTGTTCGGCGGTCCTGGAAATGACACGCTCATCGGAGGCACGGCAGCGGACGTCCTTAATGGTGCTGGCGGTGACGATTCTCTCGTCGGCGGCAATGATGACGATACTCTGCTTGGCGGAGCAGGTGCTGACCTGCTGGATGGTGGAGCCGGCAACGACCACCTGTCTGGCCAGGGAGGATCTGGTGACACTCTGGATGGTGGTGCAGGAGACGATTCACTGAATGGCGGCAGCGGAATTGACTTCGTTCGAATTTCTGTCAATGCAGACATCGTTCTGCAGGACAGCCAGTCGGCCGGTGAAGGCACTGACCGTCTGGAGCAACTGGAGCGAGCCATCCTTGAAGGAGGCCCGGCAAATAATCGGATTGACGCATCGGCCTTCAGTGGTTCAGTGGTGGCTCTGGGCAAGGCGGGTAGTGACACCCTGATTGGTGGCGGTGCCAATGACACACTGATTGGCGGAGCCGGTGGAGACGAACTTCGAGGCGGCGGAGGTGACGATACACTTCGCGGTTCTGCCGGGCGGGACACCCTTCAAGGGGAGGCCGGCAATGACCTGTTGTTAGGACAGGGGAGTTCTGGTGACCGACTCGATGGCGGCACTGGTGATGACACTCTGGACGGTGGAGCCGGAATCGACATCCTGGTGGCTTCGGCGGACGCTGACTTCACGCTGTCAGACTCGCTACTGACAGGCCAGGGGACTGATACCCTCAGGCGGCTCGAACAGGCAGAACTGAAAGGCGGCGTGTCGGCGAACAACATCAACGCATCCGCATTTTCCGGAATCACACGGCTTAATGGACAGGGCGGTAACGACACGATCACCGGTGGATCAGGCGAAGACGTGATTGCCGGCGGCGCAGGGTCGGACATGCTTGTTGGTGGGCTCGGCAATGACCGATTGCTGGGCCAGGGTAGCTCCGGTGACACGCTTGTCGGTGGCGCCGGAGCGGACACGCTGGATGGTGGCTCAGGGATTGACACAATCACGACCGACGTCCTCGATTCAGTGATCGCTGACGTTCTGGATGTGATCATCTCTACCTGATTTCTGGAACAGCATGAACGAGGGCAACTTCGTCCGGTTAAACAACTCAAATACCGTAGGGTCAAAATGGTTGGTCGATCGTGAAGTTCAACCTGAACGCGCAGCTGGAGCGATATTTCGGCACTCTGAAATCTGAATGCCTCGATCGATTGACCTTCTTCGGTGAGGCCTCGCTGCGTACGACCGTTCGCGAGTACATAGCTCACTATCACGGTGAGCGCAACCATCAGGGGCTGGGCAACCGGCTCATCGATCCGGACGAGCAGGTTGGCGCGCCTGACGGAGAAGTCGAGTGCCACGAACGACTCGGTGGTCTGCTGCGGTACGACCACCGCACGGCTGCGTAGCAATGCTCCCA
>JABMPE010000705.1 GCA_013203845.1 Rhodopirellula sp.
CAGTAGACGTTGTCTTTCGCTCCGAACATTCCATAAAGCTGCTGCAGTTGCGGATACCCTTTGGTCATCATCTCCTTCGTCCAGTCGTTGGCCGCGGTCATGGCCTGCGGTTTCGGAGCGAACAACGCGGCGAGTTCGACGTTTCCCGAGCCGACTCTTAACAGCGAACAGTTTTCGCACGTGCAACCACCCTGCATTGATGTGGAGACCATGCCGTTGGGAAATGCCGCCATCGGTCGCGGATCGATGGCACACAGCAGGATCGTCTGCGTGCCGCCGCCACTTCCGCCAGTGACGGCAATTCTTGACGCATCCACGTCTGGCAGCGATTCCAGAAAATCCAGGCAACGGATCGAGTTCCAGGTCTGAATGCCCATGATGCTTTGCAGTCGCATTTCGGCCTGGGCGCTGAACAGTCCCCAGTTCTCTTTGCCTTCGAAGTCAGGCCGCTGCTTCGAGAAGCGGTGAGCCAGTTCAAAGGAAATCTGCTGGCTGTCAGCGTAACCGAGCATGTCGAAGATCAGGACAACGCAACCCATTCTCGCGAGCTGAGCGCAGCGGGCGATCTTGGGAAAGCGACCGGAACTTTCGAAACGTTCGGCTCCGTCGACGATCAGCTGGCGAATTGCCTTTTCACCGTAATCCTGCAAACGGCCTCCGTGCCCGTGCGGACAAAGTACCGCCGGACGCCTGACGTCCTGCTTTCCATCGTCAGGCCGAAACAGCAGCCCAGTGACGAAATGGTCTGGAACGGCTTCGAAGTAAACTTTCTCGACGGTGAAACCTGGCCGGTGAAACTTACCATGCACAACCGCGTTGAGTGGCGTTTTTTCAGGTATGGGCCACAGACCGGTGGCGATCAGTGTTTGTCGTCGAAGTTCCGTGGCGCGAGCTTCCCACGCTGCTTTTCCCTGTGGAACTTCGAACGGGAAATAGCCGTTGAGATCCTTCGGAGGTTGCAGCCGACTGTCGTTGGGCAGCTGGCCAGCTTCGAACACACTCGTGTCCTGAGCGCTGACCGTTTCCAGAATTGGAGTGGTCAAAGACGCGAAGCCAACAACAATAAATAGGACTGAGCAAAACAGGCATTGAGCGCGGGCAGGAAATCGCACGGTGAGGTCTCCATCGGGATGAGTTTCGAAGGTGCATGAGTATTGCAGCAGCGACTCGTCCTGCAATCGAACGCTGAGATTTGGTCTCATGATTCGAGAGTTTCAGATTTTCGCGATGATCCGTTGGAGACTGGCTGGTGTCCCGACGTGATGACTTCGTAATCTTCACGATTCAACCATATAACGTGCCGGTTTCTTTGGGCGAGGGTGCTGCAAAGACTCCGGAAATATGTATCCGCGGGAGCATTGACCCGCAAAACGCAAGACTGAAGGAAAGAAGTGATGGCTGACAACAACGTTCGAGAAGAGATCATCCGCGAGTTGAGCGTGGCTTACTGGATGGAGCTGGAAACAGTCATGAACTACATCTCCAGCTCGATCAATCTGGACGGAGTTCGCGCGGAGGAAATCAAGAAATCACTCGCCGCCGATGTGACCGCCGAACTGGTACATGCTCAATCGCTGGCCAAACGCATCAAGACGATCGGCGGAACAGTTCCCGGCACGTTCGACTTCAAAGCGGTGCAGAGCAGCCTGCAGCCGCCAGCGAAAAAGACCGACGTCGTTGCCGTGATCAAAGGCGTCATCGAAGCGGAAGACGCGGCGGTCGCTCAGTACAACAAGCTGATCAAACTCTGCGACGGAGTGGATTACGTGACCCAGGACCTCTGCATCCAGGCTCTTGGCGACGAAGAAGAACACTGCCGCGAATTCCGCGGCTTCCTCGCCGAGTATGAATCGGTATAGCATCAGCCAGCAAGAGCATCGCGTGGCTGTCGTATTCTGTGCGCAGGCCAGATTTGCGGGGCTTTGACGACAGAAGTAAGTCTGGTGTAGCAAACACCGTCGTTTTTCCGCCACTGACAATGGAGCCAGGGACAGGCAAACGCGTCTGTCCCTGGTCCGCTATTGTCCGGTTGGTTGACCCGAGACAGTGTTAACCGTGCTTTTTCCTCCAGCCTCGTTGATAGAGCAGCTCTTCGTACCGGACGAATTCCGGCGTCCTGCGGATGGTGTTCTCGAACTTCTCGTGCAAAGTGACAAGCGAATCATGTAGGTCCGGATAATCCTCGGCCTCAAGCGCCGCGTTGGCGAGACGACATGCAGCGAGCGGCGACTGATCGACTGCCGGACTCGTGGCGAGATCGACCAGGATGCCATAAGCGAATACCGACTTCTGCGGCATCGGCGTTACTCGATCAACGGCTTCCTCAAACGCAGGCCCGAGATACAGACACCATTCGAGCATGTGCTCTGTTTCTGCTGTTACCAATGCCACCGGCACCCCCACCAGACGAAGATCAAGGTAGCGTTTCAGCCAGGTGTCCCACAGTTTCTGGCACTCTGCATCATCCAGTTCCTTCAATTGGTTGCCCATTCCCCACGCCAGTGAGCCTCGCACGTCATCCGACAAGAGCGGCAGGAAGTCGCGAAAGAAACCGGATTCGACGGGATCAGAAATCACCTGCATCGCGAGTACTGCCAGGTGCTGACCCAGGTGCTGCAGCGTCTCTTCGTCGAATTGCTCTGACTTCTCCGTCGCGCCTTTCAACATTCCCGTGATCTGCTGGGCACACTGCAGATAGAACGGAATCAGCCGATCTTCCAGTTCCTTTGACGTGCCTTGCTTATAGTCGAGCAGAACTGACCACGATTGCTGGGCGACGATCGGATCACGCTCCCAATCAAGAAGCGGCAGCAGATGTTCGACCGCGAATTCGTGATCCCATGCGAAGAAGTAGCCAATCCAAGGCGTCAGAGCGATTCTCGCTTGAGTCTTTATCCGAGTTGTGCCACGTAGAGCTTCCACGATGTTTGATCGGAGCGATACAGGGATGCCTTGCCAGTTCTCAGCAGCACGCTGCCGCAGGTGGCTGCAGTAGTGAACCCAGAACTCGCCAACCCATCCGCCGACGTCGTTAATGGCAGTCGTAAGCCAGTCGCCATAGTTCTCGCTGGGAGCTGCTTTCTCGCCTTTGCAAAGTTCCCAGGCTCGTTCCATCAGGGATGCTGCCCGATCAACGAACTCGTCACCCCATTCGCTGTGCCATTTCTCAAATCCGTGGGCGACCAGATTCGCGACGCCCTCGTAAATTACACTTTCGTGTGGCAGCATCTCGAGGACGTCAAGAATCCAAACCCAATCGTCCTGAGTTTCTATTGAGTTTCGCCAGGCCCAGAAGACTCCATTCCACACCTCCGCGTTCGATACGTCCTGCCGTGCCAGAGCTTCGACGAATCCTCGACTCCACTCCCGGTTCTGCTTGAACAGCTTCGGGAGACATTGCAGGTGATCTCGAAGATCTCGACTTCCACCACGGCTATCGGCATTCAGCAGATTGGCGACAAACTGTTCTGGCGGTTCGGAGACGATCTGCTCCAGGTCGAATCCGTCGGTTGGGCCGACGAATCTCGCTTTGCTCCGCCAGGAGTCAAACCCAGGATGCTCACGTTCGTTGAAGTGTGGATACGCCTCGTGAATTTCCGAAATCGCCGACGCCACCAGCGGGCATTCCGGGTCGCTGCGCCGCAGCCAGACGAGCACGTTAAATTTCTCGTAGGCCCGAGTGGCTTCTTCCATCTTCTTCGAGCCGGGTCCGCGATACCCGCCATCAATCCGCCCCAGGAGACGACGGCGGACGGGTTGAGAAGCTTCCAGATACGCTGACGCCAGAATGTCAAAGACTTCTTTCTTCATGCCCGATCGAAAGACCAGATCATTTGCCAGTACCCACTCGATCCGCTCGTCGGCGTCGTACTGTGGATCATGGCTGCGCGCATACGCGGCGAATCTCATCAGAAGCGGCAGTCCGGATGACCACCAGTCTTCGACATGCCACCTGGCCCGCGGTGGGTTGGTTACGATCCAGTGGTCAAGAATGCTCCGAAGAATATCGATCAGGCAGGAAAAGCATTTATCGAAATAGAGTTCATCCTGTGCATGAGTCGCAATCGAACTCCGACCTCTGCTCAATCGGTCGTAATCCTTTAACGTTTCCCCGACGCCATGAAACAACAGATAAGCGTGCATAAACTGACCGACGAGAATTCGCGCCAGTGGCTCAGCAATCTCTGGAAGATGCGGTTCAAAAGTCTCTGCCCATGCTTTACGCAATACGCGACTTGACTCGTGAGGCCATTTGATCGAGTAGTCAACTGTCGTTTTCGCTTGCTCATTCGAATCGCCAGCATCCTCCGCCAGCGACCTCCATCCCCAGCCTTTTTCAAGACACAGTTCAGGAGTCGTCAGCATCTCGAACAGCCTGAACGCTACACCGAGGTGCCCCGGAATACGGCTCACTTGCAGCAGGTGCCCCCAAGTGGATTGATCCGCCGCGTCTTTTCCCTGAGACAGCAGTACGGAAACCCAAGTTGCAAATCTCGGATCGGGCTTCTTTCTTTGGTCAACCAACAATAGGCGAGCCAGTGTTCTGCTGAATCCTCGATTAAGGCGCTGACGATGCGATCGGATCATATCCAAGAGGAGTTCCGGAAAGCGCAGTCGGACATACGAGCAAAGCCAGTAAGCCAGCACATTGTGTGGATGAACCACTTTCGCGTTCGCAGCAGTGTCGTCAAAGAACGAATCAAAGTATCCGCGATCGTGCATCCATCCGATCCAGGCCGGATGCCGAATTGCACCACAGAACTCGTTAGCGAGTTGGAATTCTGCCAGGCAGTGCCGCAGGTATTCAGACTCAGCGTCACTTTCCGGCGGCAAGGCGCGTGCGAGCGAGTTGACACGCTTCGACCTGGCGAAGATGGACTCCTTTGCATGGTCTGCCCATTGGGAGAAGAAGTCGGTCAATGCCTGGTGTTCATTTTCCGTGTGGCTGGGATCGATCGGATACTCAACGACGGGAATTTCAAGATGATCCCATTTCTCGCGGGCTTCGGGGTCTGTGTCGGATGACACCATGGCCCGTCGCTGCCCAACTTCGGACTGGTTCAATCCGCGTGCGAGATAAGTTGTCGTCACATCGCCGTGGCTATAGCCAACGAACAGCACGGTGTATTTCGAGAAGAGTGCGACAAGAAAATCCCGTGCCCAGCCGCGCGTGAGGTAGGCGGTTCCGAAGTCCTTGTCCGTCAACACGAGTTTCTGCGGATCGATACGAGCCGAGCCGTGGAGATAGACGAGCCCTGTGAAGTCATCTCCAAGTGGCAGCGCCGGCGCACTGAACTCCGGCAAACGCTTTTTGCGAAACAGTTTCCGAGCGGCCACCGAAAAGTGATCGTCGAAATTCGTCGTCACGACACGAACTTTTTCCGCACTGCCAAACAGCCGCAGGATCTCTCGATGCAGCACGGTCGGTTTGGTATGTTCGCCAAATACAATTCTCGCCGCAGCCGCATGCACGTCAGTCTGGTTCTCGCGAGCCAGTTTCCCAAGAAACCTGTCTTCGGTTCCAGGCTTAACTTTCTTTCCACCCGCAATCTGTGAAGCCAGTCCATCAAATAACGGCAGATTCGATGGCGGCGGGCACGACACACCAGCACCGACGAAGACGACCAGCCGTTCTTCTTCCAGAGCGATTCTGACTTCATCCGGCAGTCTGACGCTGTTGAAGAACATCCTCACCTTTCGCTGTATGCGAATACCCACTGTGGCGCAGCTCGGAATTCCGTAATGGCGTTTGTTCGCATGAAAGACGGAATTGATCAAGTTGACCAATTCAGAACGCCGTTGAGCGATCGAAGGAACAGCGAAGATCGCTTTGCAGTCCGTTAGATATCAATTGAGCGTGTCACGATAAGTTAATTGACAGGCGTATTCAATTTGTAAAGGTAGTGACCTGCACAGTGTTGATGAACCTGGCGTTGAGGTTGGATTTAGCTTTCGATTTCGTTCAAGAGATCGAATGCACAATGTGAAGTCTCGTGGCGATGACGCAGCAGATCAGTCAAATTCTTTGTGTCTTCGTGTGAGCCCTAAAAGATCGTCTCCCTTAAAAGTCATGAAGACAGATTCGAACTTCGTCTGCTCGTATTTGGATGACCAGCAAGGCTTGACTGAGGATCGCCGCGACGATGTTCAGGCATTTGCGGGTGGGCGGAAAACCTGCGATGCCGGAGCGACGCTGAGCTTGATCCGGCCTGCTCGACTGGAGTTTCAGGCCGCAGATTTTCGCAGAGGGACGCAGATATTCAGGATGAAAAATCCTGTGAAGTGAAATCTCAAGACTTCGACTGCACAAAACGCATGTTTTCTTCCCTGTTGTCCATTAACCTTTTCATCAGAAACATCTGCGTCCATCCGCGTAAATCTGCGGCAAATAAAACAGAGGCAAAATCATGAACCTCGACCACCTGAACTCTCTGACCGAAAAGATCATCGGCTGCGCGTTCAAAGTGTCCAACACGCTCGGCCCAGGGTTTCTGGAAAAAGTCTACGAAAACGCTCTGGCCCACGAACTCCGCAAAACCGGTCTGGAATTCCGGCAGCAGCACCCGGTCAACGTGCTCTATGACGGCATAGTTGTCGGAGAGTTTCTGGTGGACCTGCTGATAGACGAGCAGGTCGTCATCGAGCTGAAAGCCGCAAAGAATCTGGACGACGCCCACCTGGCTCAGTGCCTGAACTACCTGAAAGCAACCGGCCTGCCGCTGTGCCTGCTGATCAACTTCGGAACGCCACGAGTCCAGGTCAAACGGGTGGCACTGACTCAGCATTAAGTACAGACGGAGGTTAGCCGCAGATTTTCGCGGATGGACGCAGATGTTTCAGGGGGCAACAGGTTTCGAGCTGCCTGATTTTCAGATCACCGTCGAATTAATACAAAACATTCAAGCACACACTTACTCTACTTTTCTTCAGAAAAATCTGCGTGCATCTGCGGCCAATAAAACAGTACCCAGCAGTCCGGACCGAGGCGCACAGCGACGATGTTCCGGCATTTACGGGTGGATGGAAAACCTGCGACGCTGGAGCAGCGCGGCGTCAGTGGCTTCGTTCGCGCAGGACTGGTTCCAGATTACCGGCTGAATCGAACGCCATCTCGTTCGGGCCGGAGATAATCTCCAAGTCGTCGCGACTTTCGACTTCGCTCACGAAGACCTCACTGACCAGCACTTCGCCCAGCCTGAGTGTATCTGGAATCTGCACGACCTTTGTATGCTCCGGTTCGGCCAGTCCCGTCGTTGGCAAAGCATTTTCAATCACTTCGCGATCGGTGTCGTAGTGAGCCGGAATCGCGGCGGCGGACGGGTGCCCTCCGGTCAGTGAGTTGATCTTTGTGATGTTCTGATCGACGGATTCAGCCGTGCGACGGTTGGTGAACTCGGCCATGCCCAGGCCGCAGGCGTTTCCGTGAGTCGCCTCGGTCAGGCCTCGCACAAAGATTCGCTTCACTTTGAATTCGTCTTTGTCCGTCGCGGCGTGGTCGTTGTACTTTCTGCCGATGATGTTGGTGTCCATCCCCGAGCCGCTGATGTTCTTCCCGATTTCGTCGATGATCAGCAGTCCGATCTGCTTGAACGGCAGCCTCGGCATCCACTCAGTGGCGATCTTGAGGATCTCACACTCGCGTTCGTAAAAGTCTTCCGGAGCCACGGCAGCGATCATGCCGGTTTCATCGTACGCGTTTTCGACGATGGCCACGCCCGCCAGAATGCCGCACTTCTGCAGCACGCAGTCGGCGACCGCTCGAATGATCTCCGGAAAGCTGTAATCCAGAATCGCTCGATGATAAATCTTTGCGCCAGCGTGTTTGCCGAGCCCGATCAGCATCATCTTGTGCAGTCCCGATTCGATCGGCCCGACAAAACCGGTGTGCGGCTTCACGCGGCCGGAGACGATCACGTGGTCGCAGTTGAAGGCGTGCCTGTCAAAATGCACCGGAATGCCCTGCGGAGTCTCGTCAACGATGACCGTCTCCATGCTCGACCGGATTTCGGCTCCGGTGAACTCTTCGGTAATGCCGTACCCTTCGATAATCTCGCGCTGTCCTTCAGCCGTTCCGCCGCCGTGACTGCCCATCGCGGGAATGATCACCGGGATGGCTTCGAGCGATTTCACATGATCGCAGATCGCTTTGGTAATGACGGCGATGTTGGCGATCCCGCGGCTACCAGCAGTAATCGCGATGGTCTGCCCGGCCCGCACCTTCGACTTCAGGTTCAACGAGGCTAATTGTCGCTCAACTTCGGCAGGAATATCTTCAACTTTCGGTGCGTGAAACTTCTGCCGAATTCTCAACATTCGCGGAAACGCCATCTGATTCTCCTGACTGGTTGACGCCGGAGTTTAGTGCATTCGCAGAACGTTAAAAGCGGATGACTGGCGGTCGCGTTCCGTCACTGACATTCGGTCAACAACCGTGTTCGGGAATTCTGTTCTGACAACACATCCGAACGCGAATCATGGTGGTGAAGGCCGACACCGTTTCGACGGAGACAACAGGTCGATAACCTTCCCACTGCTGCAATCTTCACCTGATTGCTGGTTGTTGAATGCGTCGTCATGGAAGTCGTAAAACGAAAACAAATCGGAGAAACATCAGCGATGAG
This sequence comes from Rhodopirellula sp., assembly GCA_013203845.1. Lineage (GTDB taxonomy): Bacteria > Planctomycetota > Planctomycetia > Planctomycetales > Planctomycetaceae > JABMPE01. The sequence goes on from JABMPE010000705.1 coordinate 8,622, forward strand.
TTACATCGAGCACGTTCAAAGTATCTACGGGATGAATCGCGATCGGACGCTGGCCACCCTGAATGCCATCGCAGAACTGGACAATCCTCAGGACGTTCTGGGATGGCGACCGGGACCGGGACGAGCGCACATCGGCTGGCAGCTGATGCATGTCGCCGTGACCGAAGAGCTGTTTGCGACTGAGCGGCTGCTGGGAACTCCGCCCGGAATGGGAGACTTGATCGGTCGTTTCAAAGGCGGCAGCACTCCTGATGACAACATCCCGACTCTGGACGAAATCCGTGACGCTCTGGCGCTGGGTCGCGAGCACCTGTCCGCAACGTTTGGTCAGTTTTCTGATGCCGATCTCGACAAGGTCCCGGTCGGACTGCAGGAACGCGGCTGGACTCTGAGAACGACTCTACAGATCATCTGCTGGCACGAGGGACACCATCAGGGACAAGCTCACCTGACGCTGAACCTTTACAAAGCATCGCACTGAGCAACCTGTTGCTTCGGCTTTGTACTCATCGAGCCGTGATTACAGCCCTGTAAAGACGACTGCCCTGTAAAATCGTGGAGTCCTCAGAAGAATTGCGGTGTGGTTCGGAGAAAGTTCTCGAAACTCTGCAAGCTCTCAGCAGTCTCTGCGATTGGTTCTTCCCAAACTGGAAAAATGCAACGTGGCCGAAAAACGCGACTTCGACGAGTATCTGGAGAAGTTCCGGAAACACCATGAGCTGATGACCGAGGAACTGCACAAGGTCATCATCGGCCAGGAAGCCGTCATCAATCAGATCCTGGCGGCGATCTTCACCGGCGGGCATTGTTTGCTGGTGGGCGTGCCGGGGCTCGCCAAGACACTGATTGTGAGCACCATCGCGAAGATTCTCGATGTCGAGTTCAAGCGGATTCAGTTCACGCCGGACCTCATGCCGTCGGACATTACTGGCACGAACGTGCTGGACGAGAACGATGCCGGCCGACGCGAATTCCGTTTCGTTCAAGGGCCCGTCTTCACGAATATTCTGCTGGCAGACGAAATTAACCGGACACCGCCGAAGACTCAGGCGGCGCTCCTGCAATCGATGCAGGAGCACGAGGTAACGGTCGGGCAGACGACGTACGACCTGCCGGACCCGTTCTTCGTGATCGCGACTCAGAACCCGATCGAACAGGAAGGGACGTATCCGCTTCCGGAAGCGCAGCTCGACCGGTTCATGTTTAACGTCAAGGTGGATTACCCGTCGTTCGAAGAAGAAGAGCGCGTGCTGGAGTCGACGTCGCGCGGTGAGAAGCCGGATGTTCGCAAAGTTCTAACGGCGAAGTCGATCGTCTTCCTGCAGAAGCAGATCGGCCAGATCGAAGTCGCACCAATGACGATCAAGTATGTGGCCAGTCTGGTGCGGGCGACGCGACCGAAGGACGAGTCGGCTCCGAAATTTATTCAGGAACTGATCGACTGGGGAGCCGGTCCGCGAGCGGGGCAGTATCTGATTGCTGGCGGACGAGCGATGGCTGCCATGGATGGTCGTCCGGTTGTTTCGCTGGACGACATTCGCTAGGTGGCGATCCCCGTGCTGCGGCATCGGATCGCGCCGAACTTTCAGGCTCAAGCGGAAGGTTACACTCCCGAATCCATCATCGAACGACTGATCAAAGAAGTGCCTGAGCCAAAGATTCGCAAGTACGAATAGACTCACGCTATCCTGTTGGATTCGAACCGCGTTGCCCGAGTCTTGCTCAAACTTCCTTCGTCGATGGCCGCTGCATGAGATTTCAGCAAACAAACCGCACTCCTTACCTCAACCGAGGCGACCAGAAACGCCTCCTGGTTCTGGTGGGGATGATCGCGATGATCGTCTTTTCGATCGAGTTTGCTGCGCGGCCCAGTTCGTGGTACTGGCTGACTGGCCGGCCTGCCGGCAAAACATCTGACGCTGCCACTCAGGAAGCTCAGACTCCGTCAACTGAGAAGATCGACTTTCGTCCTGATATGAAAGCGTCGACGCTGGGACCGCAGGTGATCCGTGTCGTGGGCGGAAAAACTCCCGCTGACGCCGATCGTTACAAACCTGATGCCGCCTCGAACGCGCCACCGGACACGGCTGAACATGAGCTGAAACTGGCTCCGGAGTTGATCGAGCAGATCAAAGACAACGCGGTCGGCATTCGGGAATCCGAACGGGAACTGTATTACTACCTGCTGGCCAAGACTCGCGATGTCCCGGCCAGCACACTGGAAAACGCCGCGCGGCCAAGTATCGCCTTCGCCGTTCTGATGAACGAATCGAAAGACCTGCTCGGTGAAATTGTCACGGTGAAAGGCGAGCTGCGTCGGCTGACTCCGATTCCTGTCGGCAAGAACGAATTCGGAATCGAGTCCATCTGGGAAGGCTGGCTGTTCAATGCCGACTCCGGGTTGAATCCGTACTGCATTCGCATGACTAGCCTGCCCGACGGAATTCCGACTGGCCAGGATCTCGGCTCTGGAGTCGTGGTCAACGTCACCGGGTACTTTCTGAAAAGATACGGCTATCCGGCTCAAGGCGAACGACTGCATGTCGCGCCGCTGGTTCTGGCCAGAAGCGTTCGCTGGTTACGCAAGCGACCATCGTCTATTCCCGACGACCTCGGAATTGTCCCTTACGTTCTGGGCTTTGCGGGCGTCCTCGGAGTCACCATCTCCATCATGCTTTTTCGCTTTCGCAGCAGCGATCGAGAGTTCGAGAAGAAACACCTTCGCCGACTGACAACGGCACCGGAAGGAGCCATCGCAGCCATCAGCGACCTGCCAACCTTCGAACTCGAAGAGTCCCTGCGCCAACTCTCCGCCGAGCACGCGTCATCCGTCGAGATCGTCGAGGACGAAGACCAGCGTTCGGATACAGCCTGTGAATAAGGACTGTGTCCGAAATTATCTGCCGGTCTGAGAGCGTCATCTGCGACAATCTCAGCTCGTCTTAATCCTGTCATTGCTGACCAGAACAATTCTGAACTTTACGACCTCTCACCCATTTGCCACATTGTTTTCGATGCGCACTCGACGAGCCGGTCCTACGGTTATCGCACCATTGGCATCCCCGCCCGCCAGTTCGAGAGGTTTCGCCATTCTTACCTGTCCCCGCAAAATTCCGGTGTCTCATCCGCTGTCAGTGATCAGCAGCGGCCCCTGGCTCTTGAAGTTCCTCTTGTGCCTGATGGTGCCGTTTCCATTCTGTGTGACCTGGGACGTTCAGGCACAGGACAGCGTTCCAGAGCGCAGGGGCGGTGTGAGCTTCATCCGGGATCTTGCCCCGATTCTCAGCAAGGCCGGATGCAACGGAGGGAAGTGTCATGGATCCTTTCAAGGGCGGGGCGGATTTCGGCTGTCGCTATTCGGATTCGATCTTCCTGCTGATTACGAGTCGATTGTTCTGCACAGTCGGGGACGACGGATTCGAACGACGGCACCAGATGCGAGCCTGTTGCTCACCAAGCCGCTAAGCGAAGTTCCACATGGCGGTGGTCGACGGTTCGATCGAGACGACCTCACATTTCAAACACTCAGAAATTGGATTGCCCAGGGATCGCAGTCGGCCAGCGACTTTGATTTGCACGTCACAAAAATGACTGTCGAACCCGCTGCCGTTCTGGTGCCTGCCAAACAGACCAGCCCTTTAACAGTGACGGCGGAATGGTCCGATGGCGTCGTGCAGGATGTCAGTCATCTGGCAGTTTACGAGTCGAAGGATGAGTCGAGGGCAGAAGTCGATTCCGCTGGAAATATTCATGCGCTGCGAGCCGGACGCTCGGCAGTGACCGTCACGTTCATGGGTCAGGTGAGCGCCGTCACGGTCACGACTCCGTACGAACGTGTTGAAAACGCATTCGCGTTCGCTCCGAACAATTACATCGACGAACTCGTCGCTAAAGAATGGCGAACTGTCGGGTTGCTACCTGAGACTCTTGCTGATGACGAGACGTTCGTCCGTCGGTTGTATCTCGACCTGATCGGCACACTGCCAACTGCTGACGAGGCCCGACAGTTTACGGCGTCGACAGAGATCCATAAGCGAGCCGCGCTCATCGATACGCTCCTGGAACGGCAGGAGTACGTTGACCATTGGGCTCACCAGTGGGCAGACCTGTTGCGAGTCCACCGGCGATACGTCGGCGATAAGGGCATGTGGAGTTTCTGGGGCTGGGTACAGAACGCGGTTCGCGAGAACTGGCCGGTTGACCGGATCGCGCGCGAGTTGATCACCGCGCGAGGCAGCCTCTTTTCCAACGGAGCGACGGCTTACTACTTCACGGACACCAGGCCAGCGGACCTTGCCGAGACAACATCACAGCTTTTTCTGGGTGTCCGATTGCAGTGTGCCCGTTGCCATCATCACCCGTACGAAGTCTGGAGTCAGGAAGACTATTACGGACTGGCCAGTTTTTTCACTCGACTGGAGCTGAAGGACAACAAAGACAATGCTCGCTTTGGTGGGGCGAAATTGCTGCGACCGGTCCGACAGGTACAGAAAGATCGACGCCTGGCGATGAACGTTGAACCGGCTCTGTTTGGACAAACTGCCGAAACGGACAATGTCGACGACGTACGCGTGCAGCTTGCCGACTGGATTACCTCGCCGGAAAACGCGTTCTTCACACGGAGCTTTGCCAATCGCTACTGGTCGTATCTGATGGGACGCGGGCTGGTGGAGCCGGTTGACGATTTCCGGGCGACTAATCCCCCGTCGCATCCCGAATTGCTGGAAGCGCTCAACAAAGACTTCGTCAGCCACGGTCTCGATGCGAAACACCTGATCCGCACAATCTGCAACTCTCGCGCGTACCAGCTTGCCTCGGTGGTCGCTCCGCAACGTGATCAGGATGGCATGTTTTATTCGCATCGGACTTTCCGTCGACTCCCGGCCGCCGTACTGCTTGATGCCGTCGATCAGGTTTGTGGTACTCATGAGGAGTTTGCAGGAATGCCGATCGGCACGCGTGCTCAGCAACTTCCGGATCCGCAGGTGCCGTCTTACTTCCTGGACGCATTCGGACGATCTGTGCGCAGCAGTCCGTGCGAGTGTGCCACGTCGACATCGCCAGACCTCGCACAGGCACTCCACTTCATCAACAGCGAGAATCTGAACCAGAAGATCAGCGCGGCGAACGGCCGTCTGTCAGGACTAATCAAGTCAGAAAAGTCCGATGACGAAATTGTGAACGAGTTTTATCTGGCCGCGTTTGGACGCCAGCCGCGACAGCAGGAAGTCGAAGTGGCTGTGAAACTCGTCAGCGAGGCTGATTCACGACAAGCCGGGTTTGAGGATTTGATCTGGACCCTCCTGAACTCGACCGCGTTTCTGTTTAATCATTGATCAATCACTGACCGTTTCTTTCGGGCGATACTCGACAGACATCACTTCTGTGTGAGGCGAACATGCTGGGATTTCAATCCACAAAAATGAATCGTTTCTGTGACGGCGTCGATCGACGCACGTTTCTGCAGCTGGGCAGTCTTCCGTTCTTTGGTCTGTCGCTCAGTCAGGCTCTCGCAGCACCGACGTCAGCTGGAGACGATAATTTAAGCTGCATTTTGCTCTGGTGTGGTGGAGGAATCAGCACCGTCGACACGTTCGATATGAAACCAAACGCGCCGATTGAATATCGCGGCGAGTTTCAGCCAATCGCCACCAGCGTTCCCGGACTGACCGTGTGCGAACACCTGCCCAGAGTGGCGAGGCAGATGCATCGCATCGGTCAGATTCGCACGATCGTTCATGCCGGCAGCCAGCACGCGGAAGCCAACCATTTCATGCTGACCGGTCATCCGCAGGTTCCCGATGTGAATGCACAGCCGGTCGGTTCGGTCGTTCATCCCTGCTTCGGTTCGGTGGTCAGTGAACAACTTGGCTGGCGTAACTCACTGCCACCATTCGTGCAGCTTTCGGCCGGTGGCATTCACTATCATCACGCGGGCTTCCTGGGATCGGCACTCGATCCGTTGCGTGTCAAAGCGGACCCCAACGCGGGAACGTTCCAGGTGGAAGACGTCAGCATTCCTGACTCCATTGGCAACGTGCGACTCGACCGCCGCCGCCGCATGCTCAGCCAACTGGACGAGTTTCAGCGGGTGCGGGAGCGATCGGCTGGCGATGTGTCGGCACGGAACGAGTTCTACGATCAGGCATTCGGACTGATTACCTCACCAGCAGCAAAGAAAGCATTTCAGATTGGTGAAGAATCAGATGCTCTGCGAGACCGCTACGGACGCTGTCGCGAGGGGCAGTCGACGTTGCTGGCTCGCCGCCTGGTCGAGTCGGGTGTTCGATTTGTGACCGTCAACTTTCCGGGATACGACACTCACGATAAAAACTTTATCGAACTCAAAGACCCGCTGCTGCCCAAACTCGACGCGGCCTATGCGACCCTGCTGGATGACCTCGCCGAACGAGGTATGCTCGAACGCACTCTCGTCATCTGCATGGGCGAGTTCGGTCGAACTCCCAAGGTCAATGCACAAACGGGGCGAGATCATTATCCCAAAGTCAACAGCATCTGCATGAGTGGTGCTGGAGTCCGCATGGATGGTCACGTTCATGGCCGCACGAGTGACCGCTGCGAATTCGTCGTGGGGAGTGAGAACTCGACTCACGATCTGGTCGCGACAATCTATTCGATTCTCGGCGTTGACTACGGCAGGATTTACCACAACATCGACAATCGCCCAATTTTCACCACGGATAATGGCAAACCGATCCGCGGCATTCTCGCCTGAAAGTGATTGCGACTTGTGACCATGAAACAATTACTGACCAGCCTTGCCTGCCTTCCGTGGCTCGCTGCCGTGGCAACTGCAGCGCCGGACTACAACCAGATCACTCTGGAGTCGGTGTTTCCTCAGGGTGGTCAGCGAGGCACGACAGTCCAGGTGGAACTGATCGGTGGTCAAGGCGGATTGAAGTGAGCCACAGGCGTCATCATTGACGGTGCTCCCGGAATTACGGTTTCTGAGTTCACCGTTGATGATCGCGCCCGCGTCAAAGCCACGTTGACGATCGCTGCTGGCGCCGCACCTGGTCGGAGAATGATACGCGTCAAAGGTGGACTGACCGGGTTGACCAGCTTTCGCTGGTTCTTTGTTGGTCCGATTCCGGAACGTGTCGAAGGAAAAGACAACAACACACTGACCGCAGCAGAATCGGTAATGCTTCCGCTGGTAATGAACGGCATCATCGACCGACCACTGGACCAGGACTGTTTCCGGTTCACGGCGAAAGCTGGAGAGAAACCGGTCATCGCGGTGATGTCCCACTGGCTGGATGCACTCGGACAGGGTCGTGAAAACATGGGCTTTGCGGATCTCAGTCTGGACATTCTTGATGCCAGCGGTCGCGTTGTCGCGCAGGCGTCAGACACACTCGGATACGATCCACTGATCCACTTCGAAGTGCCCGCCGACGGCGAATACATTGCTCGTGTCAGCGGAATGGGTTTCAAAGGTTTTCCCACCGCGGTCTACCGACTGACGATGGGCGAAGTGCCGTATCCCATTGCCGTCTTTCCAGCTGGAGGCCAGCGTGGGCAGGTGACCGAGGTCGAATTCTTTGGCCCGAATGTTCCACCCGGTACGCGACAGGCAATTACGGTTGATGATGATCCGTTCGGCGTTCAGTACGTCAGCCTCGCTGGTGACATGGCCGGAGTTCACGAGTTACCGTTTATTCGAAGTGACCTGCCGCAACAGACAGCCAGCGGAGAAGCCACTGGTCGGGAGAAAGCAGAACTTGTTTCACTGCCAGCCACGATTGACGGACGCTTTGATACCGTCGGCGTCGATTTCTGGAGTCGGCTCCGTCTGACCAAAGGACAGAGCGTTACTCTGGCAATCATGGCTCAACAACGTCTGCGTGCACCGATTGATACGCTGATCGAAGTCTACGACGAAGCTGGAGCACAAGTCGCATCCAACGACGACGGCGAACTGTTTGGCAGCGAGTGTTCGCACGACTTCGTCACGTTTGACAGTCGACTCGAATTCACCGCAAAGGCCGCTGGTGAATACACCGTTCGCGTCGCGGAACAGTCCGGCACGTTCGGCAAGCGAGCCATCTTTCGACTGTCGATGTTCGAGACAACGCCCGACTTCCGCCTCTATCAATGGCCGGATGCGTTGCCTGTCTGGGGAGCGGGTTCGACATCCGCCTTCGTCGTCGAAACTCATCGATTGGGTGGCTTGCAGGAAGATATCGAAGTCAGCGTCGAGGGCCTGTCGGAAGGCTGGACGGGCAGCGTCAATTACTCGCTGAACAGCGAGTACCGGGTTCCGCAACGGGCACTTGGTCAAAAAACGTTGTTGACCATTACCGCTCCCCCAGACGCGCCGGCAGGAGCCGTGACTGAATTTCAAGTGGTCGGTCGGGCGAAAGTCGGAGATCGCGAAATCGTCCGCCGAGCAGAATCATTGACTTTGCACATGTGGCAGGAACCCAACCACTTCCGGCTCAGTCCGATCTCGCGAGCGGTCGTCGCGCCGCCACAGGCGTTGCAGATTCATGCGGAAACGACCGAACTGTTCGCAAAGGCTGGCGAGAAAATCAGTATTCCGATTCGCATCACGACCTCTGCCGGGGCCATGCCGGAATCGCTTCGCGTTTCGGTAAACCGAGGCATGTCGCACTTTCAGTGCGCGTTTGGACCACAGGTTTCACTC
>JABMPE010000706.1 GCA_013203845.1 Rhodopirellula sp.
ATCTGCACATGGTCGGCGCGCCGTCGCAGCTGGATTTGTTTGATGCCAAGCCGGAACTTGTCACACGGCACAATCAACCGTGTCCGGCGGAAGTCACCAAAGACCGTGACTTCGCGTTCATTGGCAAGACATCGACACTGGCAGGATCTCCGTGGAAGTTTAGAGCACACGGACAGTCGGGGCAGATGATGTCGGAGTTGCTGCCGAATCTGGCGACCGTGGCTGACGATATCGCCGTGATTCATTCGATGCACACTGATGAAATCAACCACGCGCCGGCGCAGATGTTTCTGCATTCGGGCTTCGGTCGTGGCGGTCGTCCCAGCTTTGGATCGTGGGTGACTTACGGACTCGGCTCTGAGAACGAAGACCTGCCGGGTTATGTTGTCCTGTTAAGCGGTCCGGCTGGCGGAGCGGGCACCAGCATGTGGTCGTCAGGTTTTCTGCCGAGCGTTCATCAGGGCATCCAGTTTCGCTCACAGGGCGACGCCGTTCTGTTTCTGTCGAGTCCCGAAGGACAGTCGCAGGCCGACCGCCGTCGAATTCTGGACACGCTGGGGCAACTGAATCAGGAACAGTTTCAGGCGACTGGTGATCCGGAAATTGAAACCCGCATCAGGCAATACGAACTGGCTTTCCGAATGCAGGCATCGGTGCCGGAGCTGATGGAGATCGGTGGTGAGACAAAGGAAACACTGGAGTCGTACGGGGCTGAACCCGGCAAGGCATCGTTCGCGAACAATTGCCTGCTGGCCCGGCGGCTGGTCGAACGGGGCGTGCGGCTCGTCGAGTTGTACGACTCTGACTGGGATCACCACGGCGGCCTCGAAACTCGCCTGCCGGCCAAGTGCAAAGAAACGGACCGACCGATCGCCGCGCTGGTGAAAGATCTGAAGCAGCGAGGGCTGCTGAAAGACACCCTGATCGTATGGGGGTCTGAGTTCGGTCGAACTCCGCTGCGTCAAGGTGGCAACGCAAAAGACAAAGGACTTTCCGGACGCGATCATCACAAAGACGCTTTCACCATGTGGCTGGCTGGTGGCGGAATCAAAGGCGGCGTCAGCTACGGGCAATCAGACGACTTCGGAATGGATGTCGCCGAGAACGGCGTTCACGTTCACGATCTCAACGCCACAATCCTGCACCTGCTCGGTCTGGATCACGAACGCCTGACCTACCGCTATCAGGGACGCGAGTTCCGCCTGACGGACGTCGCAGGCCACGTCGTTCACGACATCATCGCGTGAGAAACCGCTAATTTACTCTGGGTGAGCATATAAGGTTTCTCTGGCCAGAAATGTGACTCAGGACGCTTCTGCCCATTCCGTGAATTCTTCCATGAAACGCGGAGCCAGCGTCAGGCCCATGCCTTTCTTTTCGAGAAACACAACGCCGTCGACGTCGGCCAGCGGCGGAACGATTCGCGACAGGTCGGTGTCCGGAAATTCCTCGGCGATCTTTTCAATGGGCACTCGCCCCTGCGCCCGCATCAACAACCCGATGACTCGCGAGCAGGCAGGGACATCCATTTGCTGGAGGCGAACGGCTTTGTGATGCAGCATCAGGGCCAGACCAAGCATCCGCGGTGCGGTGAGATAAAGCAGGGCGATCACTTTGACGAATCCGTGAGCAACGCCAGGGTCAAACAGAAGTACCCAGCCATTTCCGGTGGCACGGGCAAAGTTCAGTTGGATCGTGCCGGCTTCGCTCTCGCCTGAGAATCGGTAAGTCTCTTCGAATTCCGAACCTCGCAGAAACTGCCAGGCGAAGATCGTCGCGAGGAACACGTACGCCCAGTTCCCAACCGCGTCGTTTGACAGATCGAACAGTGGCCGAAAGCCGATCCACAGCGTCACCCAGATGATCCAGTACGTCAACCACGCGACGATCAGGGACAGAGGTACAAGCACGATCGAGCCGATCCGGCAGTATTTAGCCGACCGATCAATGTATTCGGCAAACCAGCGACCAAGTTTCTTCTTCGCCACGAATCCCACTCCAAACGTCTCAACCAGCAGGTTGCATTTCAAACCGGCAACGCCGAAGCCTGATTCTCATGGAACGGGATCCGTCACGCTATCGCGGTTCGCGCTGTCGTGGCGAGTTTTCAGGACGAATTTCGAAAAAGTGCCAGGAAAGGCTCGAGTCGGCGCTTCCTCCATCGGCTACGGCGTCTGCAGCTGACTCTCTTGCGGCCATCTTACGTATTTGAGGTTCCGTCCACCGATAACTGCCACGCCACGGACAACTGGATACACTTGTGTCAGTGATTGAAAGGCAACGTCCTACTCAGTCCCTTGCTGAGCAAAGTCTAATTCGATCCATTGAATCTTCTGCTGTCGTCATTGAAAAATGGTGCCTCGTAATCAAGCGGCCCGTCGAAGCTGCGCACCATCGAACTGAAGCGAACGTGAAAGTGCGGCAACCGAGCATGGACTCGAAGAGCGGACTCGCGTTACTGGATTATTTCTGGTCGAGCTGCGATACTCTCACTCGTCCTGCTAATGGATGGCGGGTTACGCACAGACAGTCGGTTGCTTCCGGCTGGGTCATCGTGATGTAAGAGTTGTGGCATCGCAGGGAAGTTTTGATTCAGCCACACGGTGCGTCAGGCCCTCCTTCGTGCCCTCCTTCGTGCCCTCCTTCGTGCCCTCCTTCGTGCCCTCCTTCGTGCCCTCCTTCGTGCCCTCCTTCGTGCCCTCCTTCGTGCCCTCCTTCCTTGCCCTCCTTCCGTGCCC
>JABMPE010000707.1 GCA_013203845.1 Rhodopirellula sp.
CAATTCAGCCGCAGCCCGGGAATTCTAATTGTCGCTGAGTCAGCACCACGGCCAACGCTCAAGCAACACAGTCATCAACCGGAACTTCTAATTGTCGCCAGCCGGGAAAACTAATTGTCGCTACACAGCGGCTGTCGCGTTTGGGTTTCGTTGTTGGGGACCGGATTACATGATGGGTGACCACTGACACCGATTCCGACCAACTGCTGTGGAAGGGCCTTGCCGCTATGGCCGTCGAACATCACCTGCTATTTGCCGTTCTGGCATTTGAAGATGAGCTGATCGATTTACAGCAGCTCACGGCGGCCTGTCGTGCGTGGGCGAGTGATAAATCAAAACCGCTGGCGGATCTGCTGGTCGAGCGAGGCTGGATCACGGCTGAGCACCGGCGGTTTCTGGAAGACAAGGCCGAACGCAAGCTGGCGAAGCATCAGAACGATCCGCGCGTGACGCTCAATGCAGCGACACGCGGGGATGTCTGCGATGCGTTGCTGAAGGAAGTGGATGATTCTGACGTGCGTCAGTCGCTCAGTTCGTGGCCGTCTGTCGCACCTGTGCTGATCGAAACACTCATCGATTCCGGTGAGTCGAAATCACGATACACATGGGTCAGCGAAGTTGGTGCAGGTGGTTTGGGGAAAGTCTGGCTCGCTCGGGACAACAACCTCGCGCGTGAAGTGGCGTTGAAGGAGATCAAGTTAGGGGCGGAATCGCGCGAGGCGGTGCGACGACTTATCAAGGAAGCTCAGATAACTGGCCAGCTCCAGCATCCGGGGATCGTGCCGATCTATGAAGTCAACCACGAAGGTCGTCCGTTCTACACCATGAAGCTGGTGAAGGGCGACACACTCTCACAGGCCATCGCCCGCCATCACCGTCAATTTAGAGCGGATGACGCAATTCCAGACGACTCATTCGACATTTGTCACACAATGACACCTGGGATCTCGCAAACACTCTATGAAAAGACACGGTCTGCTGAGGCGAGACAAGCCGAAGCGTTGTCCACGCAACATTTGATGAGCGTATTTGTAAGTGTCTGTGAGGCCATTGCCTATGCACATTCACGCGGCGTGATTCACCGCGACCTGAAGCCCGACAACATCGTGCTGGGCGAATACGGAGAAGCCATTGTCCTCGACTGGGGCCTGGCACGTCAGGTAAGCAGCGACGATGAAGACTCGATGCCGATCGTCGTGACCGAGGAAGGCCAAACGGCTGCCACAAGAGCAGGGGCAACACCAGGCACGCCGGCCTACATGGCCCCGGAACAGGCTTCCGGTCGAGTCGAGCACATGGACGCGCGGACGGACATCTACGGTCTGGGCGCGATCCTGTTCGAAATCCTGTCCGGCCAGCCACCGCACCGTGTGCAGAAAGACGCTGATCCCGCGTCGTCAAGCACTCGTGTCGATGGCCCGCCGCCTCAGTCGCCCATCGTCGCGATGCTGCACCGCATCGCGACCGGAGAAACGCCCCGAGTCCAGTCGATCGACAAAACAATACCGGACGAACTGGACACCATCTGCGCGACGGCAATGGCAAAGCACCGTGACGAGCGATACCAGACAGCGAAGGATTTGAAAGCGGCGCTGCTGGAGTTTCAGGTTCACGAAGACAGCATCGAACTCGCTTCCCGAGCAACGCGGGACATGAAAGAAGCCATCGGTTCTCAGAAATACGAGGACTTTTCGCGAGCCCGGTTTGGGTTTGAGCAGGCCGTCGAACTGTGGTCCGACAACGACAATGCTCACACAGGCTACCGGCAACTCTGCCTGGAGTTTGCCCGTTGTGCCCAGAGCAGAGGTGACTTCGACCTCAGTATGTCGTTGCTCGATCCGACGTGGCCGGAACATAAGGCCCTCTACGACGAATTGCTCGATGCAAAAAACACAGTGCTGGCTCGTGAACGACAGCTTGAAGAACAGAAAGCAGCTCGCGCACGAATGCGTCGTATTATGACGGTGGGTACTGCCGCGGCTCTGATCACAATTTCCGGACTCGCTGGCTGGGCGGTTCTGGAGCGTGAAAAGGCGGTCAAGCAGGAACAGCTTGCGATTACGAATGCTGAAGAGGCCAGGAGTCAGGAAGGCATCGCCAGGGAGAATGAGCAGAAAGCTTTGATCGCCAGGAACGACGCCGTCGAGGCCCAGAAGAAAGAAGCCGAACAGCGTCTACTGGCCGAGAAGGCCAAGGATACCGCGGTGATGGTTCAGAAAAAGGAAGCTGAGCAGCGTCTGCTGGCCATTGCCGCGCAGAAGATTGCCGAGCGGAACGCCTACAACTCGGACATGCTGCTCGCACAGCGAGACTGGGAAGTTTCCAATATCGCCCATCTGCTGGAAATGCTTGACCGCTACAGAGATCGAGATGACCTCAAGGGCTTCGAGTGGGGCTACTGGGAGCACCTTACCCACACTGATCTGCTCACACTGAAGGGGCACACCCGTGGGGTCACGAGCGTGGCGTTCAGCCCGGACGGGCAGCGGCTGGCCTCGGCGAGTGGGGACCGGACGGTCAAGGTGTGGGACGCTATCAGCGGTCAGGAGACACTCACGTTGAACGGACACACCGCCGAGGTCACGTGCGTGGCGTTTAGCATAGACGGGAAACGGTTGGCGTCCGGGAGCAGAGATCGGACGGTGAAGGTTTGGGATGTCATAAGCGGCCAGGAGATACTCACGTTGAATGGACACGCCGACGAGGTCACGTGCGTGGCGTTTAGCGTAGACGGGAAACGGTTAGCGTCGGGTAGCAGCGATCGGACAGTGAAGTTGTGGGACACCACGAGCGGCCAGCAAACGCATGCGTTAACAGAAAACTCCGCTGCAGTCACAAGCGTGGCGTTTAGTCAGGACGGGAAACGGCTGCAATCGGTCAGCTACGATGAGACGGTGAAGGTCTGGGACTTAACGAGAATGCTGCCTGCCACGACCGGTCAGGAACTGCCCACCTTCGTTGAGCGAACATCCCCATCTCTTCGACTGCAGATCGGATATGTCACAGGCATGACGCTTAGCGCGGACGGGAACAAGCTGGCGTTGGCGGTCTACGATGGGACTGCAGAGACTACGGATTCGGTAAGTGTGTGGGACGCAATGAGCCTCCAGGAGCCACTGGCATTGAATGGGCCAACGGGCCGTGTCAGAAGCCTGGCGTTTAGTTTGGACGGGAAGCGGCTGGCGTCCGCAGGCGACGATCAAACAGTAAAGGTGTGGGACGCCACGAGCGGCCAGGAGATATTTACGTTAAAGGGGCACACCGACGACATCACGAGTGTGACATTCAGTCACGACGGGAAGAGGTTGGCGTCGGCAAGTATTGATCGTACGGTGAAAGTGTGGGATGCCACGAGTGGCCAGGAGTCGCTCACATTGAAAGGGAGCACCGACGCGGTTTGGAATGCAGCGTTTAGTGCGGATGGGAATCGACTGGCGTCAGCAAACAGAAATCGGACGCTCAAGGTTTGGGACACCACGAGTGGTCAGGAAACACTCACGTTAATCGTGGACGCCATGAGCGTGGCAATCAGCCTCGATGGGAAACGGCTGGCATCGGCAAACCGAGACGGGACGGTGAAGGTCTGGGACTCCACGAGTGGTCTGGAAACACTCACATTGAAAGGACATACCAGCCAGGTCAGGAGCGTGGCGTTCAACGCTGACGGGAGACGGCTGGCGTCGGCCAGCGACGATGGAACAGTAATAGTCTGGGACGCGACGAGCGGTCAGGAAACATTGACGTTGAAAGGACACGGCAGCGGGGGCAATTGTGTGGCGTTTAGTGCGGACGGGAAACGACTGGCGTCAGCCAGTTGGCGTGGTAATAGCTCAGGTGATCCCGGGGTGGTCAAGGTGTGGGATGCCTTGAGCGGTCAGGAGATACTCACGTTGAAGGGACACAACGATGTGGTTATGAGCCTGGCATTCAACGCGGATGGGAATCGACTTGCATCAGCCAGTCACGATGGCACGGTGAAGGTTTGGGACACCACGAGTGGTCAGGAGACGCTCACGTTGAAGGGGCATACCGGTCCGGTCGCGAGTGTCACGTTTAGCGCAGATGGGAATCGCCTGGCCTCGGCCAGTGGCGATCGTTTGACCGGCAGCAAACCGGGTGAGGTCAAGATCTGGGACGCTATGAATGGTCAGGAGATGCTCACATTAAGTGGGCACGCCGGCTCGGTTACGAGTGTTTCATTCTGTGCGGACGGGACTCGGCTGGCGTCAGCCAGCTTCGACGGAACGGTGAAGCTGTGGGACGCGCGACCATGGACGCCGGAACTGCGGGCACAATCGCAGGCTCGGGGGCTGCTTACAGTGAAACGCGATCGCGTGAAATCGCTCGAAGAACTTCAGGCGACGATCCGTTCCGACAAGTCGATCAGTGATATGGTCAGGCAGCAGGCCCTCGACTGGGCGGAGCTGTTCTGGAAAAACCGCGAGCCCGTACAGAAATAGAGCGAGCCCACTCGGCAGGTGACTCAAATCGGCAGTAGTGCCCGACGCGAAATCAAGTCTGTTCTGCGATACATGGGCAGACTTCCGAATCCCGGTGGACTACCGACCGGACGCGATTCGTGCGGGCTGGTCGTCGTCGTTGGTCGGGACGGTCAGGCGGAAGACGACCGGGTGATGGTCGGAGTACGCGGCGCGGAAGGCGTTGTGATTGTACGGGGCGCCGGGGTACGGCTCGGTGGAATGCCCGTTGTCGCGCAGTTCTTCCACCAGGTTCACGACGTGCATGTCGTAATTCTGGTCAATCTCTCTGGTGTAAGTCGTGTTGAACATCACTTGATCGTAAGGCTTGGGGCCGTTTACGTTGGTGTTCGTCGGGCGGCACTCATCATTCAGAGACAGTTTGAGAAACGACAGATTGATGAACGGACCAGCGAGCGGGCCTGTGGATTCGAGGCAGGCCCGCGGGTTGCTCGCTGCCGCCCGGGAACGTGGATTGCAGGTCACCGCCATTGATGTCCGCAACTCCGGCGATACCGCTGGTTCGCTTGATGAGGTCGTCGGTTAGGCAGCCTGCGTTGTTTCCGACGTGCGGGTCGCAGACAGCTGATTCAAGACAATGGTCACCACAGAAACATCTTTGAAACTTCCGGCAATGAATTCTGATGAGGTACCGCTTATGTCTGATCCTCCGCAAGTCAATCGTCTCGAACGCGATACGCTGCTGAAGATCGCCGTGGATGCCATGTTGGTGCCTCTGAAAGCCGGGGAGATACTGCGTGTGGATGGCTCGCAACACTCACCGGCGCTGCGGCAATCGGTGGCGACATTTGTCACACTGCTGCTGAACGGGAACCTGCACGGCTGCTGTGGTTCGGTATTGCCGCAGGAGTCACTGATCGAAAATGTGGCTCACAGTGCTTACGCAGCCGCCTTTTGTGATGGACGTTTTGAACCGTTGGAAGCTCATGAACTGCCGAGACTGGAACTGCACATCTCGCTGCTGAGCCACCCGCAGCCGATGCACTTCGATGATGAAGTGGACCTGTTGAATCAGCTTCGTCCAGAAGTCGATGGGCTGATTCTGAATTTTCAGTCTCATCAGGGAGTCTTTCTGCCGGCAGTCTGGGAACACATTCCCGATCGGCATGCGTTCCTGAATCAGCTCAAAATCAAAGCTGGCCTGGCACCGGCGTTCTGGTCATCGGCGATCCGCGTGCAACGTTTCACCGTCGAGGAAATTGAAGGCCGTGCTGCGGACTATCTGCCCAGTCGACAGACCAGCCTGCGAGAGTGAGTCGATATGTCACAGTACGAGCACACTCAGCGCTCATCATTGCACTGGTTGCTGGTGATTCTGGCAGCCAGCTTTGCAATCGCTGCCAGAATATGTCGCGATGAACTGTCATTGCGAATTCTGCTGCTGGGAGTGAGCGGGCTCTGCCTGTTGCTTTCCGCGTGCTTTGCGCAACTGACCGTGCGTAATGACGATGAGTGGCTTTCCGTACGATTCGGCCCGATACCGGTGTTTGGAACGCGGATTCTGTGTAGTCGTATCGAAGCAGCGAAAGTCGGGCGTTCGTCGTGGATTGACGGCTGGGGAATTCACTGGATACCGGGTCGAGGAACGACGTTCAATCTCTGGGGTTTCGACTGTGTGGAACTGTGCGTTGCTGGTCGAGTCGTTCGGATTGGCACGGACGATGCAAAGAATCTGCTGGCTTTCATCCAATCGACGATGAGGGCACGGGCTCGCGATGATACGGCCGGTCCGGAATGTGGTGAGAAGCGTCAGTGATGTGGTGAGAACCATTACTGAATCAGTTTGCACGGAAGCGTCATCGGAAGAGTCGAGACTGCCACGCTGAGTGCTCCGGGCGCATGGCTGTCCGGCGTACGAAAAGGTGTGACCATGACCGTTGAACGCTGTTCCGAAGCATTTCCGACAAAATACTGGCACACACTCGATGACGGGCGAGTGCAGTGCGACCTGTGCCCGCGGTTCTGCAAGCTGCACGAAGGTCAGCGCGGATTCTGTTTTGTGCGAGCCCGCCAGGACGATGAAATCGTACTGACCACGTACGGTCGGTCGAGTGGCTTCTGCGTGGACCCGATCGAAAAGAAACCGCTGAACCACTTTCTGCCAGGCACGCCAGTGCTGTCCTTCGGCACGGCTGGCTGCAATCTGGGCTGTCGCTACTGCCAGAACTGGGACATCAGCAAGTCACGCGAAATGGACACGCTGGCTGATGACGCGTCACCGGAAACGATCGCCGAAACTGCGCGGCGGCTTGACTGTCGCAGTGTTGCTTTCACCTACAACGATCCGGTGATTTTCCATGAGTACGCAATCGATGTTGCTCAGGCGTGTCGCGAACGAGGCGTGAAAACGGTCGCTGTGACTGCGGGCGAAGTCTGTCCGGAACCGCGTCGCGAATTCTATGAGTACATGGATGCGGTCAATGTGGATCTCAAGGCGTTTACCGACGATTTCTACCAGAGGAATTGTGCCGGACATCTGCAACCGGTCCTCGACACGATCGAGTACATCGCGAACGAGACTGATGTGTGGATCGAACTGACCACGCTGTTGATTCCGGGTGAAAACGATTCGCCCGAGGAAATCGAACGCATGACGCAGTGGGTTGTCGAGCATGCTGGCCCGAACGTTCCAATGCACTTCACCGCATTCTTCCCGGCGTTCCGCATGCTGGATATTCCGTCCACTCCACTAAAGACGTTGCAGCAGGCGCGAAAGATCGCGCTGCAGAATGGCGTGCGGTACGCCTATGTGGGCAATGTTGACGACGACGAGGCCGACAGCGGCACCTGGTGCCACTCGTGCGAACAGTTGCTGATCGGACGCCGCGGGTACGACATCACAGCGTGGCATCTCGATGAGCAGGGCTGCTGCCAGCGCTGCGGAGCTCGCTGCGCCGGTGTGTTTGAGGAAGTCCCTGGCGACTGGGGAAACAAGCGAATGCCCGTACGACTGCACGACCTGACGTTCGAACTGTAATTCACTCGCGGGAAGGTGGTAACCGATGGCGAGCACCGTGACTGATCAGCTGACCCAACCAGCATTGGGTACGCGTCCACTTAATGAGAACAATGACGAACTCCGGGCAGATGATCCGTCCCGATGGAGTCTCGAACGGCGTCTGGCAGAACTGTTGCTGGATCGACTGGGACGCCCGCCAGTGGCCATCGAACTCCCCGGCGGCGAAACGGTCACACTTGCCGACACACCTCCGGAAGTTCTCGTTCGGATCCGGAACCATCGCACCCTGTGGGGTTTGTTGTGGCAACCCAGTATCACGTTCGGCGAAGCCTATCGGCATGGTCGCATCGAGGTTGTGGGCGATCTTGTCCGGCTGTGCGAACTGGTTGAGCCAACGCAGGACATGACGCATGGTCGTTTCTGGAACGGTGTGCGCGGGGTGACTCGGCGACGGCCCACGTCGCCAGAAGCGTCCCGGCAGAATATTCACCGACACTACGACCTGGGGAACGACTTTTACAGACTGTGGCTCGACGAGCAGCTCATCTACACGTGCGCGTATTTCCCGACGCCCGATGTTTCTCTGGAAGAAGCTCAGGCGGCCAAACTCGATCTCGTCTGTCGAAAGCTGAATCTGAAACCCGGGCAACAGGTCATCGAAGCGGGTTGTGGCTGGGGAGCTCTCGCGCTGCATATGGCTCGCCATTACGGCGTGCGAGTTCAGGCCTACAACATTTCGCACGAGCAGATTGTCTTTGCACGCGATCGAGCGAAAGCAGCTGGACTGGCTGACCGTGTCGAATTCATCGAGGACGACTGGCGCAACATGACCGGCAACTGCGATGCGTTTGTGTCGGTCGGCATGCTGGAACATGTCGGTCCGGAGAACTATCGCCTGCTGGGCCAGCGAATTAATGACGTGCTGCGGCCACACGGTTCCGGATTGATTCATACCATTGGCCGCGACGTTCCCGGCAATATGGACTGCTGGGTCGAAAAGTTTATTTTTCCCGGAGCGGCGCCGCCGAGCCTCGGGCAGATGATGGAGATCCTGGAACCTCAGGGTTTCGTCACGCTGGATGTGGAAAATCTCCGACTGCATTACGCGAAGACACTGGAACACTGGCTGTCCCGCTTTGAAGAACATGCCGACGAAATCCAGGAGATGTTTGACGAGTCGTTCGTGCGTGCGTGGCGGTTGTACCTGTCGGGATCAATTGCCACGTTTCGCAAAGCGGGGCTGCAACTGTTTCAGGTTCTGTTTACTCGCAGCGCAAACAACGACATTCCCTGGACACGCCGAGCGACTGAGACAGGACAACAACCATGATTGCTCCGGCAAAGTGCTGCGACGTACTGATTGTCGGCGGTGGGCCAGCGGGATCGACCTGTGCGTGGCGACTTCGACAACATCGGATCGATACGCAGATTCTCGACCGGGCCATATTTCCACGCGACAAAGTGTGTGCCGGGTGGATTACACCACAGGTGATCGAGTCGCTGGCACTGGACCTTGATGAGTACCGTTCAGGCCGCGTATTGCAGCCCATTGTGAGCTTTCGTGTCAGTGTGCTGAATGACGAGTTGAATCACGAAACACGGCGTGAAGACGTGCCCAGCGAAAGCTCCGTGCAAGTCGATTATGACAGCCCGGTCAGCTATGGAATCCGTCGTTGCGAATTCGACGGATATCTGCTCCGACGCAGCGAGGTTCCGGTACACCAGGGCGTAACGGTTCATGCGATCGAACGCGTGAGTGATGGCTGGCTGGTCAACGATCAATTTCGCTGCCGAATCCTTGTGGGGGCCGGTGGTCACTTCTGCCCGGTGGCGCGAATGGTTCGAAGCCAAGCGGAGATTGCTGATGATGACTCGCGCGTTGTGATGGCTCAGGAATGCGAGTTCCGTCTGACTGGTGCGGCGCTGGGCGGCTGCCGGGTCGAGCCCGGGATTCCGGAACTGTTCTTTTATCCGGACCTGCAGGGGTACGCCTGGTGTGTTCGCAAAGGCGACTGGCTCAATATCGGGCTGGGACGTGAAGGCGAACGTCACCTGTCGCAATGGCGTGACGACTTCGTCCGGCAACTCATTGTCAGTGGAAGGATCAGTGAGCCACCGGCGACTCCCTTCAAGGGTCACGCGTACCGGCTTCGTGATTTAGCCAGTCAGCCCGCCCCGCCCGAAGGAATCCTGTTAATCGGCGACGCGATCGGCCTGGCTGACAGTCACAGCGGAGAAGGCATCCGTCCGGCGATTGAATCCGGTTTGATCGCGGCGGACACCATCGCTGAAATCGCTGCCGCACCGGACGGAGATCTTCTCCGCACCTG